>CAKTXO010000001.1 GCA_934630985.1 uncultured Oscillospiraceae bacterium
AAGATACGCGGCCATGTGATGCTCTGCTGCTTCCGGCTCCACCATATCCGGGGCGACCAGTACGACATTCGCCGCTCCATTGGTGTCTGGAAGCCGGAAATGGAGCGGTATATGGGCCTGGTGCAGCAAATCAAGGAAAAGAGCAAGGAGCGGACAGCCCTTGTCAAGGAGAAAAAAGAACTTCCCATTTTCCGCATTGTCCGCAGCCGGGAGCTGGCTGCCCAAATTGCGGAGCTGACGGAGGACTTGGAGGAGCTTCGCTCTGAAAAGGCGCGACTGCTTGAAAAATTCTCTTTGGAGGATTCAACTGCCCCTGCAGCATTCCGCAAGGAGATTGCGGCTTTGGAGAATAGCTTGAAAAAGCTGACCGTGCAGGAGAAAAAGTATTCCGGTGAACTGGACAAAGCAATTGCGGAATACGAAGCACTCAAAGCACAGTCAACGGACGTTGACCCTGTGGAGCTTTATGATGTGCGGCGTGAGATTCGCCCGGAGTATGAAAGAGCAGTTCAGGAAAAGTATGCTGAAATTCTTGGAAAGAAACCAACCTCGAATGCTGTTTTCAATGCCAGATATAATACGGACAAATTGCTGCACGAAAAGGAAGATGAGCAAAGGGTACGACGTATTATTACACAGAGGAAGCGGGATCAACGTGCAGCCGAGCGGAGGACCCACAAAAGAGATAGGGAGAGCCGATAAAGCAAAACTCTGTCGGCCCCCCTTATTTTAGGAATCCCGTTCTTGCCTTAACCCCAAATCTCTGCTCCAGCAGGTGCATACCAGACTGGCCGCGCCGTAAAGTCCGGCCATGTTTCCTAAGCTGGCCTGCAAAATCCTGACGCCCCGGAATCCCGGAATCAGAAATTGCTCCGCAATTTCCTTTGCTTCCCGGAACACATAGGGCTGCTCCATGATCCCACCGCCAAGTACCACGCAGGGAACATTGTAGGCATGCACCAGAGTACAAATTCCCAATGCCACCTCCCGTAGCCAGCTGTTCACCTGGGACAGGAGAACTTCATTTCCGGGCAGTGCCGCAAAAATTCGGCGACCCGAGTCCAGCTCCGGCGCTACGGTTTTTGCGCGGTCTACCAGAGCCGTGGTAGCTCCGTAGCGCTCGTAAGTCCCCGAAAAGGCATCCTCTATTTTACGGCTTTCCGGGTGGGTGATCATTCCTCCCAGCATGACCCCGGCAGAAGGGCCGGCACCATAATAGGGTTTACCGTTCAGAATCACGCCTCCGCCAATGCCGGTGCCATAGGTCAGGCAGATATAGTCCGTCTCCCCCCTGGCCGACCCGTAGGCGCCTTCTCCCAAGGCTGCGGCGTACACATCATTGATAACCGCTGTAGGTACGCAGAATTGCTCTTCAAAAAAAGACTTGACCTTCGTTCCTGTATACCCCGGCATATTCTCGTTGGCGTAGCGGATCACGCCGCTTACCGGGTCGACTTGTCCCGCAGTGCTGATGCCCAAAGCGTCAAAGGAACCCATGGATTCCAGCAGCTCTGCAGCTCGAACCAGTACCCTGTCCGCTCCCTCTTGTGCAAGCGTCGGTACCTCTTTCTGATACACGGGTATGCCGTCCTGAAATAGGCAGGCTTTGATATTGGTGCCGCCGATGTCCAAGGCACCGATCCTCCGGCCAGTCATTTGGCAAGCGCTGCCGCAAAGCGCCGCGTAATGAGCATGGGGCGGGTTATGGCAGAGCCTACCACCGCCGTCATTGCTCCCAGATCCATAGCCTGACGGAGCTGCTCCGGGGTAGAGAGATTCCCTTCCGCCACCACCGGTTTCCCAGCCTTTCGCACCAGTTCCCAGATCATATCGTAGGGCGGCTGGGGACGCCCCTGGGTATAGGGGGTATAGCCCGCCATGGTGGTGCCGATAAGGTCAAAGCCCAGCTGCGCCGCATGAAGTCCTTCTTCTAAGCAGGAGCAGTCAGCCATGAACAGCTGATCCGGATATTTTGCCCGAGCTTCGGCGAACAGGCTTTCCAGAGTCTCTCCACCCGGCCTGGGACGGTTCGTTGCATCCATGGCAATTACCTCCACACCGCAGGCCGCCAGAGTGTTCACCTCTGTCATGGTGGGGGTAATATATACATCCGGGCAGTCCTCGTAAACCTTTTTGATGATGCCGATGATGGGAAGATCTACGTTTTTCCGGATCTCCTCAATATCTTCCACCGTGTTGGCACGGATTCCCGCCGCGCCTCCCCACAGTGCCGCCAGAGCCATCTTTCCCATGATGAAGGAACTGTGTAGGGGTTCCTCCGGCAAGGCCTGACAGGAGACAATGAGCTTTCCCGCTACCTTTTCTTGAAATTCTTGAATGTCCATCGTCTAAACCTCTTTTCCAAAACCGCCCTCCGGAGTTTGCGTATCCGGAGGGCGGAGCAGTTTATCCAGCGTATTGAGCGATCAGCTTCTGCACATCTTCGGCACAAGCGCGAACCTTGGGAATATCCTCCGGCTGCAGGGGGTACAGGGGCTTCCGCACACCGCCGATGTCCGGGCCACCCTGAATGCGAAGAATTTCCTTAATCACGGCGTACATATTGCCCTTGCAGGTACACATTTTCTCGATGATCTTAAGACATTCGTCCTGGATCGTCCGGGCTTGGGCAATTTTTCCCTCCTGGAACAGCCGGTAAATCGCAATGTACAGTTCCGGCATCACCGCATAGGTGCCGCCGATACCGGCGCTGGCACCGACGGCCAAGCCGGAGAGCAACTGCTCGTCCGGGCCGTTGAACACCACAGCGCCGGATCTGCGCCAGGTCTCAATGTCCTGGGTGGGCATGGAGGAATTTTTCACGCCGATGACGCGGGGGTTTTTTAGCATTTCCTGCAACAGTTTTTCCGTCAGCGCCACTCCCGCCAGCTGGGGAATGTTGTAGATCACAAAATCCGTGTTGGGTGCTGCGGAAGAAATATCGTTCCAATACTGGGCGATGGCATAATCCGGCAGGTGGAAGTAGATGGGCGGAATGGCGGCGATAGCATCCACGCCCAGAGACTCAGCGTGAGCTGCCAGCTCCATGCTGTCCGCGGTATTATTGCAGGCCACATGCGCAATGATGGTGATCCGGCCTTTGGCCGCTGCCATAACGTTCTCCAGCAACAGCTTCCGCTCCGCCACGGACTGATAGATGCACTCGCCGGAGGAGCCGCCCACGTACAGACCGTTGACGCCCTTATCGATCAAATACTCCGTCAGCGCCTGAACACGATCCGGGCTGATGTCGCCCTTTTCGTCATAGCAGGCATAGAAAGCCGGAAAAATTCCGGAATACTTGCTTGTTTTCATCCCTGGTTCCTCCTGTATTGCTCCAATTGCTTGGCATTTCTGGCAAATTTTGGCGTGCCTCCCGCCAGGTAGGTATCAATGGCCTCGGCCATGGTCTCCAAAGACCGGTCAATGGCTTCTTTCGTCTCCGCTCCCATGTGGGAGGTAATATATACATTGTCCAGTGATAGCAGCGGATCGTTCGCCGCCGGCGGCTCATGGCACAGAACGTCCAGACCCGCTCCTGCCAGCCTGCCACTTTCCAGTGCCGCAACAAGATCAGCTTCGTTCACCACCGTACCCCGGCAGGTGTTGACGAGATAGGAGCCGGGCTTCATGCGGTCGAACAGGCTCTTGTTGATGCTCCCCTGGGTCTCCGGAGTGCTGGGAATGTGCAGGCTCACAATGTCGCTTTGCGCAAACAGCTCCTCCTGGCTGGAAAGCAGGGTCACGTTGGGAAAATCCGGCGCTTCCTTCACATAGGGATCATAGGCCAGAATCTCCACCCGGAAGCCGGAGAGCATTCGGGCAAGGTTCTTGGCAATATTGCCGAAGCCCAGCAGTCCCACAGTTTTTCCGTCCAGCTCCCGTCCCTGGGGCGGAGCCATCCAGTTGCCGGATTTGACACGGCTGGCACAGAGGTAATACTTTCTCATGGCATTGAGAATATGCAGGAGTGCTACCTCCGCCACGGAGGCGCTGTTGGCACCCAGTACATTGGCCACCAGAATCCCGTTTTTTGCCGCGGCATCCAGATCGATGTTATCCAGACCCATGCCGAACTTCTGGATAAAACCGACACGCCCCCGAATCTGAGCCAAATTTTCCTCGTTCCAGGGTTCCATGCCTCCGATGATAATATCCGCGTCCTTTGCCAGGGGCAGGAACTTGGCGGGATCCCGCCCTGCGGCCTGGGCGAGGATGGTGCATTTTCCGGCAAAGTGCTTCTCCAAATAGGTGAAGTCCACCTGCTCGGGGCTGATATTGATCCAAATTTTTTTCATGATTCCACTTCTTTTGGCAGAACCGGAGCGGATGTGCCGCTCCGGCTCTTGTTGTTTTTACTTGAACTGGGCTGCCAAATCCTCGATGTTGAAGATCTGCTCCTGAATGGCGGACTCCGCCGTGGCGGTGCCGGTGGCCACCTGGTTGAAGACCTTTTCAAAGGGGAACATGTACATATGCTTTGCGGCAATGGCGCGACCCTCCAGGGTGGCCACAGGCCAGCCGTAGTAGCCGGAGGCGTTCTCTGCATAAGCCAGGACGGCGGCATTCACCTCGTTGTCCCGCCAGGTGGGGTTCTCCTTTTCGTCCTCAAATACAGGCGCATAGACGGGAGCAACCTGATCCATGTACTCATCGTACCAGGTCTTGTCCATCATATACTGCAGGAAGTCCTTGGCGGTTTCCATATCCTTGCAGGTGTTCATAATACCGAAGCCACGGTTGAAACTCATGTACACGCCGTTGGCAGAGCCTACGGGAGGTGCTGCAATGTAAGAGTTCTCCAACAGTTCCTTGTACTCTTCGTTGTTGGCCATGGCGTTATAGAGGGTAGGCGCATTGAATACGATGGCAGTCCGGCCAGCGAGATAAGAGCCGTTGTTTCCACCGGAATCCCAGGTGGTGGCATCGGGAGGCACCACGCCTTCCTTGTACAGGTCACCGTACAGGGTGGCAATCTCGGCAAAGGTACCCTCGTCGGCGATCACGGTGCCGTCTTCCTTGAACAGGGAGCCACCCTCGTTCCAGACCCATTCACGGAACATGTTCTCATCGTCGTCATCGGTGTCGCCGCAGCCCATACCCAGGCCGTAGAAGTCATTGGTGGGATCGGAGACGGCTCTGGCGGCAGCTACCACATCGTCCCAGGTCTTGGGCATTTCCGTGATACCAGCGTCGGCCAGCTTGTCCTTCCGGACAAACATCAGGGTAGAGGAGCTGCAGAAGGGGACAAAGTAGTGGGAATCGCCAATCTTGGTGCCTTCATAAGTGGCCTTGAAGTAGGGACGGGTCTCATTGATCTCATTTACAAGATCGGACACATCCACGCAGGGGATGTCAGGGTAGTAATTCACAAGACGGGTAGCGTCGGCGGAGATCACGTCGGGGACACCCACACCGGCCTCAATGGCGGCGTTGAGCTTGGTGACGAAATCGGTAACGGCGACCAGTTCACAGGTCACGTCCACGCCGTTGTCCTTGCCGTACTGCTGGACTCGCTCGACCATGTAGTTGTTGGCGTCATCGCTGAAAATCTTCTCTACCCACACGGTGAGTTTCTTGACGCTGTCGCCGGAGGGGGTGTCTTCGGCCTGAGCCGGGGTGGTGGCTCCGCCTTGGGTCGCAGTTGTGGTTCCGTTCCCGCCGCCGGAGCAGGCAGCCAGGGAAACCAGCATCAGGACTGCAAGAAGGAGAGACAATGCTTTTTTCATTTTGATAACCTCCAAATCTTTTTATATTGCAGGCGTTTCTGCCTGAGCTACAAAGGGAATTTACTGCTTCACGCCGCCTGCGGTAGCGCCGCCTACCAAGCTGCTGGATGCCACCATATAAATGATGACAATGGGTACACAGGCCATGATCGCGCCTGCCATCAGCTGGTTCCATGGGGGCATATCTCCGTAAATCAGGCCGGAAATGACCAGAGGGAAGGTCTGGACAGTGCTGGATGTCAGATTTACCAGCGCGTACAGATACTCGCCCCAGCACATGGCAAAGGCAAAAATGGTGGTGGATACAATGCCGGGCAGAGCCAGGGGAAATACGATCTTATACATGATCTTGAACTGGCTGCACCCGTCCATCCGGGCTGCCTCCTCCAGAGCTACGGGAATAGACGCCACATGGGGGATCAGGATCCAGGCTACATAGGGCAGGGTGAAGGTGGGGTAGATCAAAATCAGACCCCAGAGAGTGTTGGTCAGCCCCAGTCGGGCCACCAGAATGTACAAGGGAATGTACAGCACAGATGTGGGCAGCATGTAGGTAAACAGCACCGTCTTGGACAGAATTCTGCGACCCCGGAATTTGGTTCGCGCCAAAGTGTATGCGGTGGGGTAGGCAATGAGGATGGACAGCAGGGATACCACCGCGGCTACCAACAGGCTGTTTTTAATAGCGTTCAGGAAGTTCGTCTTGGTTAAGAGATAAGAGTATGCTTCCAATGTAAACTGTTTCGGGATCATTGTGGGAATCTTCCGGTAGATTTCTCCATCCGATTTGAACGAGGTACACAGCATCCAGTAGATGGGAAACAGCGCGACGATCAAACAAAGTACAATAAAAATCCGGCTTAGAATTTTACCCGTTCTTTTGCTTCGCATGGCGTCCTCCTTTTCTCCTGGGTGTATCATCCACTACCATTTTCCTAGTCAGCACAGAGATCAACAGAATCAGAATCGGCATGGCCAGTACAGACACCGCAATGCCACGACCCAGCATCATGGAGCGCATAGCGGTACGATAGCTGTACACGTTCATAACCTGGGTAGCGCCGTTGGGGCCGCCGCCGGTCATAAGCCAGATGGTCTCAAACTCGTTGAGCGTCCAGATGGTGGACATCAGGGTGGACAGCAGAATCACGTCTTTGATCTCAGGCAATGTAATGTAAAGAAATCGCTGGAAGACATTGGCACCATCAATCTCCGCCGCTTCGTAGTAGTCGTTGGGGATGGTCTGGAGCTTTGCCAGAATCGAGGTGCCGAAGAAAGGGGAACCCCGCCATACGTTTGCGACGATCACGGAGATCATAGCAAGGGAGGCACTGCCAAACCAAATAAGATCCTGTTTGATAAATCCTGCGGATTTCAGCAGGTAATTGGCCACGCCGCCGCTGGGATTGAAGATCCATCTCCAGTTGTACACCGCCACGATGTTG
Organism: uncultured Oscillospiraceae bacterium; assembly: GCA_934630985.1. Classification (GTDB taxonomy): domain Bacteria; phylum Bacillota; class Clostridia; order Oscillospirales; family Oscillospiraceae; genus Faecousia. The sequence goes on from CAKTXO010000001.1 coordinate 7,175, forward strand.
GGCAAGGTCCAGGGGATCATGAGCAGCGCCCGAACCAGATTCCGTCCCTTAAAATCGGTGTTCAGAGCCAGAGCCATGAGAAGGCCGAAGAACAGCTTGCCAATGATCGCGAAGAAGGTGAATACCAGTGTGTTTCTCAGGGACTGGAGATATTCCGGCGTCTGAAGCAGACGTTTATAGTTCTGCAGGCCGATGAAAACCTCTTTCGAACCAATGGCCTTGTTGGACAGGCTCATGTAAATGCCCCAAACCATCGGGAATACCAAAATACAGGCCAAGTAGATGATCAGCGGTGCATTGACGAGATAGGCAAATTTCGTCGCCTGCTTTTCTCGCAGCGTATAACCTTTCACGGTACGACTCCTTTCTGTACCGGCAGGATGACCAGGCTCCGGTTTTGCAGCCCTTCATGGTCGCCTTCCGTTTGTGGCATTAGCTTACACAAAAAGAAAATATTTTTCAATTCGCATGATGCACAAAAATTATTTTTTTAATTGTGCAATTTTGAATGAACTTTTTCCTGTTTTCCACTTGCGTTCCGTGAAAAATTCCCATATAATAAAGGCGTACGCGCTTCCGATGGTAAAGAAACTGCAACGAAATGGTGGTGAGTGTCTCTTGGGTGAAAAAAATTTTTGCGATCTTATTTTGGCAAAATACAACAAACTGACCAAGCAGACCAAAAGCGTAGCGGACTATGTTCTGGCGCATCAACGGGAGACCCAGTATATGTCCATTACGACTCTGGCCGAAAACTGCGGCGTTGCCGATGCGACGGTTTATCGGTTTTGCCGATGCCTGGGCTTTTCGGGCTATAACGATTTCAAGCTGGCGCTTGTGAAGGGCAACCGGGGAACTCCACGGGACATGCCTCTGGGGCTGGACGGAGACATTACCTCCGATGACAGCATTCAGGACATGTGCAAAAAACTCTACTCCGTAAACGTATCCGCCCTGGCAGATACCCTTACCCGGCTGGATCCCGCATCTATCAGCGAAGCTGTGTCGATTCTGCGGCAAGCCAGATTTGTCTATTCTCTTGGTTTTGGCGGCAGCATGGTCATCGCAAAGGAGGCCGTGTCCCGCTTTGCAACGGTCACTAACAATTTTCAGCAGATTTCAGATACCCACATGCAGGCCATGGCCGTGAGTCTGGCAGGGCCGCAGGATGTGATTCTGCTGTTTTCGTTTTCCGGTGCTACCCGTGATATTTTCGATGTCCTGCAAACCGCGAAAAAGCGTGGCGTGAAAATTATCCTGGTCACCCATTTCCCCAAATCCCCCGCGGCGGCCTATGCCGATACGATCATCGCCTGCGGCGTAGAGGAAGGCCCCATGAACGGCGGCTCTATTGCCGCGAAGATTGGTCTTCTATTTATCATCGATATTCTGTTCAATGAGTATTGCCGGGAGGATCCCGTGGTGACGGCGCAAAACCTGGATGCCACGACACACGCCGTGTCCACAAAGCTAATGTAACGACCCTTTTCGATTGGAGGAAGATACTATGAGGAAACATATTGTATGCTTCGGCGATTCCAATACCCACGGCTACTGCGCCGACCCCAAGGACTGTGCCGATGGCGGCAACCGTTTCAACGAGGATGAGCGTTGGACTTGTCTGCTGCAAAAGAAGCTGGGCGATGGTTACCATGTGCTGGAGGAAGGTCTTTCCGGCCGAACTTCCGTTTTCACGGATCCCCTGCACGAGGGTGTCTGCGGTCTGGACAGCATTTTTTCCTGCCTTATGAGCCATGAGCCTGTAGATCTTCTCATTGTTATGCTGGGTACCAACGATACGAAAAGTCGCTTTGGTGCCAACGCCGCCTGCATCGCCATTGGCATGACGCGGCTTCTGGAAAAGGCCAAATCCATTGCTGTCTGGCGGACGCAGCCCAACATTTTGGTAATTGCCCCGCCCCATATTGGCGAGGGGCTGTACCGTTGTGCCGACGGCGTTCCCATGGGGCCGGGCTGCCCGGAAAAATCTGCTGCTCTGGCGCCCTACCTTCGTCAGACTGCCGAGGCAGCGGGCTGCGCGTTTCTGGACGCAGAGGGGCTGGCCGAATTCAATCAAATCGACTGTATGCACCTGACAGCGAAAGGCCACCGCCAGTTGGCAGAAACGCTTGCGGAATTGGTGCCACAGCTTGTATAACGTTTTCTTCGTAAAAAAGCTGATGGGAGTTTTGCATGCTGAGCCGCCCCGGTTTATACGGATAGTAGAAGCCGGGGCGGTTCGTTTCTTTTCAGTTGGATTTCTACAGTATTCGTCGTAAAAGAAGCTGGTAACGGCCGTCCCACAGTGAAAAAAGGGGTTGACAAAGAGCCCAACGCATGCTATGCCATACAGGCACTTAAAGAGTGTAACAAAATATCGCGGAGTAGAGCAGTTGGAAGCTCGTCGGGCTCATAACCCGGAGGTCGTAGGTTCGAGCCCTGCCTCCGCAACCATAACGAGTGTTCTTATAGGATTTGATATCCTGTAAGAACACTCGTTTTTTGTTACTCATTTTGAGCCGGTTCGTAGGTAACGTACACACCCCTGCGGGTATTGACTGTCACCTCTGGGGCGGGCAGTGCTTCTGTACCGCAACCGGAAAGGATAGTGCCTAAAATCCGCTTCGCAAATTTTCGATACATGCAGTGATCCTTCTTTCTAAGACGCTTTTTATGCCGATGAAAAAAGCGCATATTTCTACTTTCCTTTAGTAGTATGCCACATTCTCTATAGGACAGCAAGAAAAAGTTTCCTTAGATAGGGGTGCTTGACCAGAATTTCACCGGGAGCCTTTGCTGGCAGAACAGAGGCTTGGGTCGCTTTTTCCGGAGCCGCCGGGGAAGCAAAAAAGATATGCGAAAATTACATTTAGATGTCGCTGTGCGGAAAACAGCTGTCCTTGCTGCTTGGACATATTTCATAAAAAGGGAGTCCCGGATTTGTGAGTACATCCAAATATCCATTGGCCATCTTGCTTTTTGGGAATTTTTTCGTTATATTTAGCATACAAGCCAACAATGCGCGGAACAAAAAAATCAGGGGGAGCATCTACCGGAAAATCCCGCTGCGCCCTTGTGCTACCGGAAATACAGGCAGCGGGAACGGGCGACAAAACTTCAAAAATCAAACGCGGCGAGTGTGATGACCATGGAAACATTGAGTATACAAACAGCGAAAAAACCGGAGCGGTTTTCCTTTGCTTACCGCACAGGCAGGAGGGTTCTGGCCCTTGCCCTGGCGGCGGTGCTGCTGGGCAGCATGATGCTTGCCTGGGAGGCCCGGATCCGGGACTTGCGGAAGGCCTATGCGGGTTCTGCCCTGGAATATGCTTCCCAGGTGCTGCAAAGCAATACGGGCTACTTGAATGAGCCAGCGGTGGAACGGGCCTGGCAAATCCTCACAAATGCGGTGCGGAAGCCCAAGACCTTTGAGGAGTTTGAAACCTACGCCTCCCTTAGCATTGCCAAGGGGGACTACAAGGAGGCCATTGGCTACCTGGAACACTGTATCGACCTGTATTCCGGGGACTCTGACGGAGAACTGGCTCTGCTGTGGCTCCGAAAAGGAAGCCTGTTTACCCTGACAGAGGACTTTAAAACGGCCCAAGATTGCTACGACAAGGCATTGCAGCTGGATGAAACCATACCGGATGCCTATCTTCTCCGGGCGCAGATGGAAAGCGAACTGGGCAATATGGAGGCGGCGGTAAAGGACCTAAAGCGATATGAGTCCCTGGCAGGTCCCCAGCCGGTGATCCAGGCGGCATTGGGGGGCCTTTACGAAAGTGCCCAGGATTACGAAAACGCCGAAAAGTGCTACACCCAGGCCATTTCCAGCGAGAATTACGAAGTAAATATCCTTGCTGCCCGGGGCAGATGCCGCATCCTCCTGGGAGATACGGAGGGAGCCTTGCGGGACCTGGAACGGTATCTGCGGGAGGGCGGTGAAGACCCCACCGGCGATGTCCATGCCATGCTGGGCATGTGCCGGATGGAAGCCCAACGGTATGAGGATGCCAGAAAATCCTTTGATGCCGCCATCCGGGCGGGCTATGCCGATGAAAAACTCCTGTGGGTACAGAGGGTGGCCTGTGACTACATTCTGAAAGACTATGACGCGGTGATTCAGGATGGGGGAAAAGCCCTGGAACTGATGGAAGCCCAGGGAGGAACCGATGGAGAGATGGGAGAGCTGAACCAGTGGATCGGGTTCTCCTATTTTATAAAAAACGACTACGAAGCCGCCCTCCAGGCCTTTGAGCAAGCACGAAAACAGAATGCCCAGCTGTCAGAAATCACCTACTACGCAGGCATCTGTGCCATGAGCGTGGGAAAGGACGAACAGGCGGTAGAATACTTCCTGGAATCTGCGGAGCGGGGGGAATACACCTCGGTTTGTATGTATAATGCCGCACTGTGCGAATTTCGACTGGAAGATCACCTGACGGCGGCAGCGTATTTGCAGGCATCCATTGACGCGGGGGATGACGAGAACGCGGTTACGGAAGCCAAAGAACTGTTGGACCAGGTAAAGGAATATTTGGATGAACAACCGGAATGATGCGTATCAAGGCGCAGCCAATGTCACGGGGGGATACACATGAAACGAAGTACCCAGAAAAGAAGAAGCCCATTTGCGTCGCTCACGGCAGCATTGCTGTGTGTGCTGCTGCTCTGCGCGCTGGTACCGGTAACGGCCCTGGCTGAGGGGACGGAGCCGCCCAGCGTTTCCACCCAAGGCGTGGAAGATGGCACTGGGGCTGCCCCAGTCGCCTCCGGCGGCACCGAGGGGAACGCATCGGAAACATCGGTGGTTTCCGCACCAGCCGGAGCTGCTGCCCAAAGCGGGGAAGCGGGGGCAGGAGAAAGTACCCAGACGACCCAGACAGAAACCGTAGAGTGGACTGCGCCCCAGGGTGAAGCCACCCTGGCAGAGGTCAACAAGGGCGAGGAAAACACCCTTGGCACCCCGGAGCAGTTTGAAAATGACAAACCCTCCATTACCGTTACCGAAACCTACCAGGATGAAGACCTGAATAAGAAGCCGGAGCGGGTAGAGGCTGTCCTTACGGAGGGCGGCGGTCAACTTGCCCAGGAGGATATACCGCAGAACCCCACGGGCAAGACAAGCGAACTGACTCAAAACGAAGCTGACGGCACCTACAGCCGCACCGTGGTCACGGAGTCGGAGAACGCCATTCAGAAAGCCATCAACAAGGCTTTTGAGTCCCTTACCGCAGACACCACCTCCCTGACCGTGACGGTGGGGGCAGGGGAATATCAGGGCGGGCTGAACATCTCCCGGGCCGATGCCCAGGCAAAGACCATTGCCAATGGCGTCAACAATGAGGCCCTGAATGCGGGCAAGCTGGTGCTGTACATCCTGGCAGAGGATTCCTACGAAAAGAACGCCGATGGCAGCATCGACAAAGAAACCGTCAGCGCGGACAGTGAGGGAAAAGCCACCCTGACCGGGGACGTGAACGTCAGCGGCATCTCCCTGGTGCTGGCGGGCCTGGTCATGCTGGGCGGTGCCATCAACACCAATGGAAATCTGAATCTGTACGGCTCCGCCTCCGGAGAATCCTACAGCATCGTGGCCACCAATTCGGATACGCAGCTGGATACTCAGAGTGGCCAGGGCGGCGTGATCCGTATCCAAACAGGCGCGGGGGACGATACTGTCCTGGTTGCCGCCCAAGGCTCCTATGAGATTTTGGCGGACTTGGGCAGCGGCGACAACAAGCTGGAGTATACCACCTGTGTCAGTGAAAACTATGTTAATCAGCTGAACGTGGCCACCGGCGACGGCAACAACAGCGTTCAACTGAACCACAGCTTCGGAACGCTGAAAGCCCAGGTGCAGACCGGCACGGGTGCCGACCGGATCGTTCTGCTGGGGGGCATCAAGGCCAACCGGGAGAACAGCACCCTTTCCGTGAACGCTGGAGGGGGACAGGATCTGATCTGCCTGGATACCTCTTTGGCAGATGCCCTGAAAACCGTGGCCCTGAATGCCGGGGCGGGGCAAGACACCCTGAACCTGACAGGAGCCTTGTATTCCGGCTCTCTTACCGAGGGCAGCAATTTAAACGGCAACGCAACAGGCCTTACTTTGGTGAACGGAAATCAAAACACCATCCGGCTGGATATTGAAAACCGTTCCGTGGAAGTGTTCACCGACTCTTTGACCAACAAGCAGTCGGAAAACATTACAGACCTTGCAGCCGTGACCCCCAGCTCCTTTAAAAACTATGTCTACACCGGACCCATGGACAAGGCTTTGACCGCCTCCTGGGAAAATCAAGACCTGTTCCTGACCAACCTGCTCATCCAGGGCGGGAACGGTAATGTAGAGCTTGGCAACATGGTTCTTCCCGGTGTGAACCTGGTCGTAGACGGCAAGACCGTTAAGGTCTCCGGCAAGGTTGAGGCCGGAAGCGTTACCATCCAGGCCAGCGACTCGGACACCCATGGAACGACAGTCCCCGTGGCGGGGGAGATCAGCGGTTCTCTGTTTGACTTCAATTCCGCCGCCTCCATTACCGTCACTGACCAGGCCTCCATTACGGCGACTACCGGCGGCGTGAACCTGACCGCCCAGAGCAGACAGGACCGGGCACTTATAGACCTGATCCCCGGCCTGACGGAAACCACCAATTTTATCAACGTGAAAATTGGTGCCGCGAAAGCCTTTGTCTACGGTGCCATCACCGCCCTCATGGGCAGCATCAGCATTGTGGCCAACGCCGTCAGCAACCTGGATGTCAGCAATGAAAAATTGGCAGCCCTCTTTGTACCCCTGGCTGTAGGCGTTGCCATTACGGAAGCCATTGTGGATATTCGCAATGCAAAACTGACCGCCGGTGGTGACATTACCGCCCAGGCAGATTCTCAGATGAACGTAAATGCCGCCGCTACCACCGGCAAGCTTCCTGTATCCTTTGCGGTGGCAGTGGGCGTGAATGAAAGCCGTGTGACCGTAGGCGGGACCTCCCAGCTGGAAGCCAGCGGAAATGTGAACCTGCTTTCAAACGCCACGGCCAACGTTTCCGCCGCTGCCTCCAAGGGCGACATGAGCGGCAACTCCGGCGGCTTCGTGGCTGTGGATGCAGCTGTGCAGAATTGCGCCGCCCAGGTTCAGGACCAGGCCACCATCCAGGCCGGGGGCGATGTGAACATCCTGGCCACCGCACCGTTCCGGGGTTCGGCCAATGCCATCACCTCCGGCAACGCAGACGGGGAAGACCCGGCTCAGGCCGATTCCGTGGCCGGTGCCGCTTCCAGTGTGAAAGACCTACTGGGCGTGGTGGTGGATGTGGTGAAAGGGCAGGCCATGGATTTCCTCAGCACCACGGCCCTTGGCAGACTCCTGGGCATTCAGCAGTCCATCGGCGGCAAGGACTATAGCATTACCCCCCAGGCCACCAAAAACGGTTCCGTTACCGCCCCCTCCTCGGCCAATGCCTTTGAGCTGTGCCTGGAAACGACCTTTGAAGACGGCAAGACCTACTATATAAATAAGGGCGGCAAGTTTACCCCTATGACCGCCGACCAAATTCCGGCGGACAAGAAGATTCCCACAGATCAGCGTATCTACACCAAGGCAGAGCAGGTGACTTTCCAGGTAAAAGCCAATAAGGGCTACACGGTGGATTCCGTCATCGTCAAGTACCTGCCGGAACTGTCCCAGACCTATACCCAGATCACCCCCCAAGTACAGAGTGTCAGCGAAGACGGCACGGTGACTTATAGCTTCGAAATGCCCACCCGGAACGTGACCATCCTGGCGACCTTTAAGGAAGGCACGGCGGCTACCGGCACCGGGGAAACGCCGGAGCAGGGAAGCGATGCCGGTATTGGCGACCTGTTTGACGATGCCACCCAAGGCACTCAGGACACTGGGGACAACACCCAGCACCAGAGCGAAAACGGCAAGCCCACCGCAGGCGGCATTGAAATCGAAATAGAGCTTACGGACAACGGCGACATCTCCGCCTACTCCAAAACGGAAGATACCACCCTGTCCCAGGACAAGACCTACTATACAAAGGAAGGCACCAACTATAAGATGGTCACCGCACCGACCCAGGACAAGTTGGCAGATTACTTTGAGCTTCGGGGTACTCTGGCCGTGGATCTGGCCAAGGCCAACAGCGGCGATACCCTTTACGCGGAACCCGGAAAGTACTTTGTACTGACGGTGAACCCCGCCAGCCACTATGCACTGGTCACCAATTCCCTGACGGCCAGCTACGATATTTCCTATCGGGCGGTTCAGGAGGCCAAATTTGGCAGCGGCAAGTATTATACTTACGATGCCCAGAGTGATACGTTCCGGGAAGCCACTGTAGAGCAGGGTGCCGCAATTCCTGAGGATACGACTTATTATAAGGAAGCATCCGAACGGGTCACCGAGCAGATCACCCCCAGCGATACCGGTGTTTACATGGTGCGGGTTCCCGTGACCGCTGCCAGAGGTGGGGCCAAGGTCATCACCCTGAATGCGGGCTTTGCCCTGGAGAACAGCACCACGGTTCCAACCGACCGGACTTCCACCCCCCAGAACCAGGGCAGTGCCGCTTCCTCTCAGCTGGCAGGGGCATTGGCTGTGGGCGTGAATATCAATGACAACGATGCCTCCGTTACCACCACCGGCACCGTTACCGCCGGTGGCACCGTCACCGTCAAGGCAGAGGGTAGCTACGCTTCCGTCGTCAAGGCCGACGGCTCTCCTGTGGAGAAGCCTGAGGAGCCTACACCTGGCCCGGAGACTGGAGGACAGGAAATTCCCGAAACCACGCCGGAACAGTATCTGGCGGAATACACGGTCTACATCAAGCCCTCTGTGGGGCAAGCCCTGACCCTGGATGAAACCCGGAGCGATGCAGCCAAGGGCCTGTTCGTCCTCAAGGTGGCTTCCGCAACAGCGTTTCCCTACACCCCCAACGGTGTGCAGTTTACCTATGTTGACGCTACAGGTAGCAGTGTCACCACAGCGGCAGCTTTCGACAGTGCGACCAAGACCTACAAGGTGGATTTGTCCAGCCTCGGCATTCAGCGGGGCAGTCAGGTCAACATTGATTTTGCTGCCCCTGCCGCTTCCGGCGCAGCCATTGAGGGGGAATACCTTGTAAACAATACCCTGGTCATCGATGGCACCCAGAACGGCACCATTCGCCATCTTTCCGGAAAACCCGGCAGCGGTGTGTTTGCCTTTGCCATCACCCCAAGAGAGGGGTATCAGTATGACACCCAGACTCCGGCTTGGGTCAGGTATACAAAGCAGGGCGCAGCCGGTGGAGCCAACACGCAGGAAACGGTGCAGCTGCAAAGCGACCAGAAAGGCAACTACTATCTGAAACTGGCACAGCTGGATGGCCTGGTGGCAGGAACGGAGATCCGCATTGGCGCGTCCTTTGCGATAAACGAAAAGGCCGTCACCACCGAGATGCAGAAAGACGGCACAGTAGATGCAGCCGTGGGTACTGTTACGGTAACAGACCTTCCCAACACGAACCTTATGCAGGTTGGAAAAGAAGTGACCGTGACTGTTACGGCAGCGGATGAAAGCTATACCTCCGTAGACGTGACCCTGCGCTACCGGCCCGCCGGGGCGTTGCAGGACACCGTTGAGACGATCACCCTGAACGCAGGATTTACCGGCACGTTTAAAATGCCCGATGCGGATGTTATGCTGATTGCCAATTTCCACGCCAAGCAGCATACCGTTGCGGTGGAACTGGGCAGTGACAGCACCGCCCAAAATGCCACTGCTTCTGATATTCAGGCTTCCGTGAACGCCGGGGCAGTAGGCGATACCGTGGTCATTTCCATGACCGATACCGGCAGTCAGGCCGGGAGAAAAATCCAGAACGTGGTCATAAAGGTCACCGGAACGGGCTTCACAGGACAGCTGGAAGCCACGGCGTCCCAGGCGGGAAGCTATGAGTTCATAATTCCGGCAACACTCAATGGAAAGGATTTGCGTTCTGAGAGCGTTACCTTTACGGCCCTTGTGACCCTGGCAGACAAGGCGGCCCAAATCGCTGTGGCGGATACCTACCGCAACGGCAGCATTTCCGTAGAGTCCTCCCGGGCCGATGCCGGGGAAGAAGTGGTCATTACCGCCGCGCCCAATGATGGCTACAAGGTGAAAAACGGCAGTGTAAAACTGGAACTGACCAGCGGAACTTCCACCACCATCCTGACGGCCATGAAAAACGCAGCGGGGAAATACGTTGCAAAGCTTCCTGCCACTCTGGCAGCGGGAACGGTCATTGCCGTCAAGGCAGAGTTTACTCCCGGTGTTTCCTCCCTACAGCCTGCCCCAGGTTCCTCTGCGGTTTCCGTAGGCGCAGCCGTGGGCGTGAACGTGGCCAAGCACAGCAATTCCGCAGTGGTTCGGAACGCCATCATCCGTGCCGATGGTCTGGAACTGGCGGCGGACTCCTCGGAAGTCCAGGCGGTGGTTTCCGCGGCCTCTGGCTATAGCGATGCCTCCATCGGTGTGGGCGGTGCCGTTACCGTTCTGGTAGGCTCTGCCAAGACCCTGGCATTGGTGGAAAACAATGCGGATTTGACCCTTGGCTCCGGCGGACTGAACATCAGTGCCGCAGCGGATACCTCCTTTGAAAATGAGGCGGACGGCTCTGCCAAGGGCCAGGGAAGTTCCCTGGGAGTCGGAGCCAGCATTGCCGTCTCCGTTACCGGTGTAGATACCCTTGCTTGGGTAGAAGACGGTGTTGCCATCAAGAGCCTGACTCCTGATGGAATTGGCTCCGTGAACATCGAAGCCAATACGGTAGAGAGCAGCCTGGTTTCTGCCAGGGCCGGTTCTGCCGGTGGCATCTCCGTTACACCCGTTCTGACCCTGGGTGTGTCCGGTGCCAGAACCGAGGCCAGGCTGGGCCACCACCCCATTGCCCTCCGGGCCAATAAAGACATTTCCATTCGGGCAGAGAGCAACCTGACCCGGAAGATGGCGGCAGATGCCTCTGCGGCAGGGGGCAGCGTTGGAGTCGGCGGCAGCTTCGTGATTTCCGTGCTGAACGATTCCACGGTTTCCCGGCTCAACAGGTCCGCCAGTGGCAGAAATGTTTCTGTTACCACCTTTGCAAGAAACCATCTGAGTGCTGAGTCTAATGCCGGTGCCAACGGTGCAGCTTCCTCGGATAATGCCCAGTCTCCGGCACCGGAAGCTTCTTCTGAGGAAGAAGCGGGCGACAGTGACGGGGAGTCAGACCGACAAGCGGCCAATGCACTTTCCGGTGCCCAGCGGCTTTCCGGCTCTGTAGGCACTTCTAATACCGCTCCCGCCTCCTTAGGAGCCGCCGCCTCCCGCCGCACCGGTGCGGCAACCACAGAGGGCAGCATCCAGGTGGCAGCAGCGTTCGTCCTGAACATTCAGAGCATTCATGCTTCTGCGGAGATCACCGATGACCTGACCGTTGAAGCCATCGCCCAGGACGGGGAATCCGGCCATTTGACGGTGGAGAGTCTGGCACAGAACACCGGCAAACTCCGGGCCAACGGTTCCGCTTCTCAGGGCCGCATTGGCGTAGGCGTGGCGGTTGCGCTGAATATCGTAGAGTATACCAACAAAGCCCTCCTGGGGAACTCGGAAATCAAGGCTTCCCACCTGAAAGTCTATGCCGGTATCCCGGAGGAGGAGAAAAAGTCTTCCCAGGAGACTGTGGATAAAAACCAGGTCGGCTGGCTGGAAGAACTGGTTCGCAAGACCGTTACGGAACAGGTTGAAGAAGTTGTAAAGGCTCTGGGCCTTTCGGACCTGCTGACCCCGGAGCAAATCGGCACCGTTACCGGCCAGATCGTGGATGCCACCCTGAAAGCCCTTCTGGAGGGTACCGGCCTGGAACAGCTGGCCCAGAACAACCCCTATGATACGCTGAAAGAAAACCTTACCGGTCTTATGGCCCAGTTTATGGCCATTCCCGATTCCCTCAAAAAGCTGGTCAACGACCTGATGGGCGGGGATGTACAGGCCGATACCGCCGCCCAGACCTGGCAGAACATCCGGGGCGAACTGGTGAACTACTTAAAGACCGATGGTTGGAAGTCCATTGCGGGCATTCTGGAAAGCCGCATTGTGGACGTGACCAAGCCGCTGCTGGAAGAAGTTCTTAAAAACAAAGACACCAGCGGCCTGACCACCCAGCGATTCTCCCAGGCCATCAAAACGGCACTGGTGGGGGAAAACGGCATTCTCTTGGGTGCCGCAGACCTGGTGGTGCAGAAATTGGCGGAAATCATCAACCGTGGCTTGCAGACCGTTCCCGGTATTGACGGCCCGGTACTGCCCCAGAATATTGCGGGGCTTCGAGCCACCAATCTTCACACCGTTGTGACAGAGAACCTGGGCCATCTGGCCGGAAACCTGAGCCAGGAGCTGACCCGTGGCTTGTGCGATGCAGAAAAGCTCATGGCCTTTGTCAAGGGCCTGAACGGCACGGTGGTCAAGGAAAAGGTGGAGTCTGCCCTCAGTGCCGCAGGAAAGGCACTGACCAATGCGGCACTGGATACCTTTACCGAATTGCTGGATGTAAAGCTTCAGGCAACGTCCCGGGAGCCTGGACACAGCTTCACCACCGAGGCCATCTCCGGTGCCAGTGCCCAGAAAGTTTCCGTGGCCGGAAGCGTGGCCCTGGCCATCCTCAAGGGAGAGACAGCGGCCATTGTGGCAGCCAGCGAGGAAAACAACCCCAAGGTTCTTGCGGTGACACAGGATGCCCTCATCCGTGCTTTGGGCAACCAGTATGAAAAGACCGTTGCCACAGCGGCGGAAAACAGCAAGGGCGAGGCCGATGCCAATATGGGTGCCGGTTCCAATGACCCCAATGCCGCCGCCGGTTCCGGCACCGGGGAGACTCCCACCGCCAGCCAGGGTGTATTCAAAGCCTACGCCGGGGAAAACGGCAAGGTGGAATTCGATGCCATCCCGAATGCGACCAAGGAGACCACGGAAAACGGCATAACGACCAAGGTGGAAAGCTACCTGGTCACCATCACTCCGAACACGGGCTACCAGACCCAGGACAGTCTGAGCCTGACCTATCGGGATGCCAGCGGGGCAGCGCAGACTCTGGCCCTCCAATATCAGAAAGACGACATTTACTTTGATAACCAGTACGGCTGCTATGGACTGATCCTCCAATATGTGACAACCACCCAGAATGGAGAAACCACCTATTCTGTCAATGTGATTCTGGACAAAGACCTGGCGGGTGTTACGAAAAAGCTGGATGTCAGTGCCGAGTCTCCTGTGGAACTGCGAGCCGACTTTATGGGTAGCCTTAAGGTCACGGTCAATGGCACCAACAATGCGGATGACTTTACCACCCAGAAAGCCGATGGGAAGTACACCAACACCTATTCCATTAAGAATGGTACCACCCTCCAGGGCAAGGTCAAGCTGGTGGAAATGGACGGCTCTCTCAGCAGCATTACAAACAAGGCAACGCTCTATGGGGCGGCAAGGGATCGTCTGGCGGTCATCGTCAAGGCAGAGAATGGCTTCGTTCTGGATACCCTGAAATTTGTGACGGGTACGAAAGAAACGCCTATTACCGTGAAAGATCTGTCCATTGTAGATGCTGAGGGCGGTACGGCTTACCTGTTCTATATGCCTGACAGAGACACCGACATTCAGGTCACATTCCGGGCGGCAAGCCCCTCTGACTCTGCTCAGACCCCGCCAGTGACTAACGCCGCCGGAAAGTCCGTGGGCGTGGGCGCAGGCTTCGCCATGACCAGCACCACTGTGGAAGTGGTGGCCGGGATTGGTGACAACCGAGTTGTTCGGGCCGGTTCTTTGGATGTGCGCTCAGATGCCATCCGGGATACCCAGACCGCCGGTGTGGCGGGAACGGATCCCTTGGCAACCGCCTCCCAGGGCAAACAGCAGCACACCTCTAAGGACGTGGCTCTGGATGCCGCCGTGGCACTGAACATTACGAATGATGTGATTCGCAGCTACATCGGCAAGAACACCAGAATCACAACCGCCGGTGACAACAATGTCCAGATCAGCGTGGATGGAACAGAGGATTATGTAAATGTCCAAATTTCCGCCTCCCGGACCGGTACCACTGCCACCAAGTCCAGTGCCTTTGCAGCCGGAACATCTACGGCAGTAGGTGCCAGTGCGGCCATCAATATTGTGAACGCCCGGGTGGAAAACGCCATGTTGGGCCAGATTCAAAGTGACGGGGATGTGTATATTGGTACATTCACATTCAACCGGGACAACAGCGAAGCACTGGCCACTGCCATGGGTGCGGACATGGACCGCTATCTCAATAAGGTGGCAAAGGGCGTGGAAAGCACCGAAACCTCGGCCAACAAGCTGATGGCAGGAGACTACTTTAGCAACGATACCGGCAGCAAGCCTCAAAACCAGACCCAGCAGAACGCCAATGCGGCACTGGATCAGAATGCCAACGGCGGTCAGACCTCCGCCAACGCCTCCCTGTCCAGCAATGCCCTGCGGACACAGAATGCCCAGGGTGCGGATTCCTCCGCAGCCTCCGGCACCGCCAACAATGGCGTGGGTCAGGCCAATTCCACCGGGGCGCAGAAGCTGCCCAACGTGAACCCCACCGGGGCGCAGAAATTCCAGGTGGCAGCGGCAGTGGGCCTGAATATCACCAACCACAAGGCCACCACCACCGTTGCGGGCAATGTTTCCGGTGCAAATGTCCGGATTTTCAACACCAACCATGGCAATTTCAAAACCCTGGGTACCGGCATGGCTATGAGCCAGGCGAGAAACGCCAATTCCATTGCCGCCGCCGTTGCCATCAGCGTAGACGGCAACGAAGCCATCACCCTGGTTTCCGGCGATATTACCGCCAAGAAGACGGAGAAATCGGGAACCACCCTGGGAGATGTGCAGTTTGAATCTGACCTGACCCAGAATATGGATGGGGCGTACAAAGGACTTCTGGCCGCCCAGGCCCTGGCAGGGGCCGTCAGCGGAGCGGGCAAGGTCTCCATTGCCGGATCTCTGGCCATCGTGGTAGACAACGCCAAGTCCAAAGTCATCGTGGCTATGCTTGACGGCAATGGCAACGACATTGCCACCAAGTCCAACAATATCCGTATTGAGGGCGGCAACATCCGTATTTTCGCTTCCGATAAGACCAAGCTTGCCATCCGAGCCGGTGGCGTGAGCCTTTCCAAAGGCTCCAAGGCCGGTGTGGGCGCAGCGTTCGGTCTGGTCTATGGCAATGACCAGGTGACAGTGCAAATCGGCAACTACACCGATATTCGGGGTGAAAGCCTGGAAATCACCGCAAACAAGCTTCGTGTAGACCGCAGCGATTTTGAAAGTGCCATTCAGGCGGGAACCTTTATTACCGATACCTCCAAGCTTACCGACGAGGAAAAGGCCAACGCAAAGACCGGCTTTATCAACCTGGACAAGCGGGGAGAAGACGGCTCCTACACTTTGGATGTCAATGTCTCCACTTCCGATGCACTGAGCCTTGTCAATGCGCTGAATGTATTCAGTTCCGCCAACTACTATGTAGATGCGGTAGCCGGGTCTATTATGTCCAGCCCAGCTTCTGCAACCGGCACTTCCAGTGCCTCTGTTGCCGGGTCTGTGGCCATGATCTTCTTTAAGAATCAGGTTCTGGCCCAGCTGGGACGGGGCGTGTGTGTCACCCTCACCGGTGACAAGTCCCAAAACCCCGGAATGACCCTGGAAGCCAAGGACGATGCCAATGTGCGGGTTCTGGCCGGTTCTCTCAGTGCGGCCCCCTCTAAGGCGGGTGTCGGCGTGACGGTGGGCTGTGTTTCCAACCAGGATGTGGTTGAAGCCTCCTTGGGTGACGACTGCGTGATTCTGGTGCAGAAGGGCGGCTACAACCAGACCGCTTCCGGAGCCTTTGATGTGATGGTGGTCACCGTGGCGGCCAGTGCCTCTACCGGCACGGCCCCTGCAAACCTGAGCGTAGGCGGCACCGTCAACGTCATTGCAAACAACAATACCGTTTCCAGCCTGGTGGGGAACAATTGCTCCATCGAGGCCCAGGATACCCTTACCGTCACTTCCCAGGTGGATACCGATGAACTGCTGGTCACCCTGTCCGCTTCCGGCGGAAACGCAAAGGTTGCCGCAGGCGGCACCGTTGCCGTCATCGTGGACCAGGCGAAAGCCCTGACCCAAATCGGTGCTTCTACCCTGACAAGCACCCAGGGCGGTATGGACATCACCTCCCGGAACCGGGAACGCCTTATCAATGTGGCGGCCTCCGCTTCCGCCGCCATGGCGGCCGGTGGCTCGGCCAGTGCCGCTGGTGTGGTGGGTGTGCTGGTATCCGAAACCGAGGCGAAGGTTCTAGTCGCCTCCGGGGCAAGGCTCACGGCGCAGAAGGATGTGAACATCCTTGCTTCTGCCAACAGCCTTTTGGCAGAAGTGGCTCTCAGCGTGGCGGTGGCACCCAGTGCTACGGCAGTTGGCGGAGAGGTTCTGGTCAATGTGCTGAACCACAAGGCCATTGTGGAGCTGGGCAGCGCAGCTGTAGAGTCCTTGGGCGGCAACGTGACCGTCCACAGTTCCGGCGAAGATACCGCCGTCATCGTTGGGGTGGCGGTAGGGGCTTCCGGAACCGGCAACACCGTCAGCGGCACTATTCCCGTTACCGTGTCCACCAACGCCATTGAAACCAGAGTCGGGGCAGGCAGCCAGATTACAGCCTTTGACTCCGTAGACATTAGCGCAGACCTCCAGGCTCTCTACGCTCTGGCAGCCGGCGGTATTTCCGTTGGCACCACCGGCGTAGGCGCAACGGTGGGTACCCTGGTGCTGTCCAACAGTGTTCTGACCACCGTGGAAACCGGCAGCCGCATCACCGCAAAGACCTATGATTCCGGCAGCAACATCCTCCAAAACCGGTATAATCGCCGCCGTGGCGTGAACATCAGTGCCAATGCCCGGGAAACCGTGGTCATGGCTGAGGTTTCCGCTGCCGCCGGTACCGGCAATGCCATTACCGGCACCGTGGCCACCCTGGTGGTCTCCAACAAGGTAAAAGCGGAGATCGGGGATGCCGTTACCGTTACGGTAGGCGTTGAGGGTGACAAAGACAGCGAAGAGGGCGACCTATCCGTCGATGCCTCGGACGATACATTCGTAGTGGAGTTTGCCGGTGCCCTCAGTGCCGCTGGCAGTGTGGGCGTAGGCGCAACCGTGGTGGTCGGCGTATTCGATAAGAACGTCAAGGCTTCCGTAGGAAACTCCGGCAGTGTCAATGCCAGCGGTACTGTTTCCGTGACCGCCGAAAATAAGAGCACCCTGGATCTGCTGGCCGTGGCCTTTGGAGCCTCCGGCAGCACCGCTGTGGCCGGTGATGTGAACGCACTGGTATTTATGAACAGCACCCAGGCTTCTCTGGGCGGCAACGTCACCGGGGCCAATGCCATCCGTGTGAGGGCCAATGACGATAGCAAGCTGCTGAACATCGGTATCGGTGTGGCAGCCTCCGGTGCCGCAGCGGTCACCGCAGTGGCTGTGGTCACCTATTTTGAAAACAAGACGCTGGCTCAGGTTCTGGACAAGGCCCTGCTGCAAGCGGGCAATGGCGGCGTGGAAGTGATCGCTGTTTCTCGCGAGTTTGTATCCGGTGACGCGGCGGGCATGTCCGGCGGCGGTACCGCCGGTGTGGGCGGCACGCTGGATGTGGTCGTCCTGCGATTCCGTACCGAAGCCCTAACAGGAAGCAATGTGACCATCCGCACCACCGGCGATTTGACGGTGCGGGCAGAGGACAACTATGGCCTGGCAGCCGCTGTTGTGACCCTGGCCGCTTCCGGAACGGCGGCGGTAGGTGTCAATGCGCTGGTATCCGTCAGCTTTGCCACCGTTCGGGCGGCCATCGGTGTGGAGAACACTGTGGAAGCCAGAAACGTTACGGTGCGGGGCAGTTCTCAAAGAGATCTCCTCTCTGTCAGTGCCAGTGTGGCGGGCAGCGGTGTGGCGGCAGTGGGTGTGAACCTGTCTGTCGTGGTGGCAGGTGCGCTGATGAGCCGGGATGCCCACGATTCCCTCTACGGAACCGTGGAAAACGGCGGCAGCACCTATACCCTCTATACCTTTACCCCCAAAGGTAGCGGCAGCGTGACCCTGTATGAACAGGGCGGCAGCTTCTATAAAGCCAAGACTGACTCTCAGGGGAAAGAACAGCGTGACAGCAACAATCAATTGATTCTGGAAGCCTTTACGGTTTCCGAGGAAGACCGCAAGTATCTGGCACCTGCTGCCATGAATCCCGAAACCCAGGTTTCCGGAGCCTTTGCGGCGGGCAACGGCCAGTATCTACAGGGCCGTGACCCCAGCCAAAAGGTAGGCCAGTCCCTCCAGGGTGACGGCCAGAAGCTTGGCACCGAGGATTACGGCAACTACGGCCAGGAAAGTACAGATACCGCCCCCGTGAAAGGTGACGGAAAGCTCTACATCAAAAACAGTGACGGCACTTATACCGCCATTACCGATGAAGAAGCTTCTACCACCTACCGCAACACCCAGCGGTATCTCTACGACACCAGAAACAGCACCTATGTAGAAACGGATTTGACCAGTGCCAATACATTCAATGACAGCACCTTTGCTGCCACAGGTGGAACGGGCTACACAGTTCAGAAACTTCCCCAGCTTTCGGATGCCACTTCTGCCATTATTGGAGGCAACTCCCTTGTTACAGCAGCGGAAAACATTCGGGTGCTGGCCAGTGACAACCTGAACGCCAATATGATTTCCGGTTCTATCGCCGTAGGCGGCGGTGGGGCAGGGGTCGGCGTTGGCCTGACGGTTTCCGTTCTCAGCTCCAATGTCAATGCCCTGGTGGATACCGGCGCAGTCCTCAGCGCAGGGGGCAACATTGAAGTAAAGTCCTGGGTCGGAGCCAAGGCACAGTCTGTAAAGACCCACTCGGACCGGAACAACCGAGTTTCCAACAGCGGAACCAACGAGCAAATGGATGCCCTGGGCATTCCCGCCCAGGAGAATTCTACCATCCGGCTGATTTCCGTCACCGCAGGCGGCGGCTTTGTAGGCGTGGGTGTCAGCGGAGCGGTTCTGGTGGTCACTTCCGAGTCCAATGCGATCCTGAGAGGCTCTGTTGCAAAGGCTGCCAACCTGTATGTGGAAAGCTGCATGAACTTTGGAGATGTGCTGACCGTCAATACCGGCATTTCCGCCGGGGCGGTGGCCGTGAATGTGTCCATTGGCGCAACCTATTTCCAGGGCAGCAGCGTAGCGGCCATTGATGGCAACGGCCGTATCGAAAACATTTCCGGCACCATCCGGGTGTTGGGCAGCGGCACCACCAACAGCCAGGTCGCCGTGGCGGCACTGGCAGCAGGCGGCGTTGCCGTCAATGCGGGCATCGCAACGGCCATCAACCTGACAAAGGTTCGGACCTACGTGGGGAAAAACGTGACCGTCAGCGCGCCCAATGCCCTTTTGGTGGTAAGCCATGACTTTACCGCCAATGCCCAGGGCGGCATCCTCTCCATTTCCGCCGGAGCAGTGGCAACTGGAGCCTGCGTGGTGGTCGTGGTCAACAAGCTGGACGCAAGAGCCTATGTGGGCTTTGCTCCTGACGAGACCGTGATCGGAGAGAGTGGCAGCATCCAGGTCCGCAGCATCACCGTCACCGCTGAGGCAGCGGGCAAGACGGAGGTTCTGGGAGCCGGAATTGCCGGTGGTGCCATTGCCGGAAACGGCATTGTTGCAGTGGGACTGGGCTTTATTACCAACATCGGTGCCATCCGTGGCGTGGACATCACCACCGGTGATTTGACCGTCAAGGCCGCCATTGATGGAGATGTGCATGTGGTCTCCACCGGCGTGACCGGCGGCGCAGTCGCAGTGGGTGCCACGGTGGACGTGGCCTACATCGGTTCCGTGAACAAGGCCATTCTGGATTTGACCGGCGCAAAGGTCAAAGTGACCGGCGGTGTCCGTGTCCAGGCCGGTTCTCAGGACAAGCCCAACGACAGCTATAGCCGCATTATTGCGGTCACCGGTTCTGCCGGTTCCGCCGCCGTGGGCATCAATCTGGCTCTGGCCTTTAACAAGGCTGTGAACAACGCCGAGCTGCTGGGCCTTACCGGCAGCATGGAGGCAGAGTCCCTTGGTGTCTTAGCCTATGGCAGTGCCAAGGCCCACACCCTGGTTGTCAATGCGGCCCTGGGCGGTGTCACCGCCAGTGCCACGCTGGCATTCGCCTGGGTGGGTTCTCAGCAGCAAGCCCGGCTGGATACAGCCGAAAACCTGACGGTTCAAAAGGATGTGCTGGTTTCCTCCGTTCTGTCTGCGGTCAGTGCAGAAGACCTGACAGCGGAACAGAAGAAGGGTAGTGAAGACAAGTCCACGACAGTCAGATTTACCAAGGTGGCAGAGTCCCGCATCTATACCGCTTCCGCCGGAATGCTCACAGCCACCGGCAACGGTGCCGTGGCCCTGTCTGACGGTACCAGCAGTGCCTGGGCAAGCTTTGGCGGAAAGGCCGGAAAGGTGGCGGTTTCCAATACCGCCGCATCTACGGCCTACGCCGGGATCGAAAACTTTAGCCTGGGCGGGGTATCTGTAGGCGTGATGATGGGCTACAGCTTCGCTTCCGGAACCTTTGAGGCGGTTCTGAATGCCCAAAAGGCCCTCACCTGTGAGGATATTACTGTCACCAATACCTATACCTCCCTGGCAGATACCAACGTTACACCCGCTTCCGGCGGTGTCAGCGCAACGCTTACAAATATCGGACTCAATACGGCAGTAGCCTGTGCCACAACTACCGCAAACACGGGAATCTCCGGCACTGGTACTCTGGATGTCCATGGCAATATGGCCGTTACCGCCCAGGGGACAGCCCAGGCCAATGCCAACATCGTGACCCCAACGGCAAGCTTTAGCGTTGTGGCCGTTACGGCCAACGTGGCCGTTGCCGTGAACAATGTGCGGCAGAACACCTTTGTAAGAGATTGCAGCCTGAATACCGTTACCGGAGATGTGACCCTGGTATCCAACCTGAACAAGAATTCCCAAATGGGCGCAAAGGCCCGGGTGGGCGCAAGCACCGCTACTTCCGGCAGTGTCAGCTATGCCAACCTGACGGCCAACGCCTGTGTGGCAAACTTCAACGCAGTCCATACGGCACTGGTCAGCGGAATTTCGGGAACCATTCATGGTACGCTGTCTGTCATGGCCAATACCGCCTCCCTGGCGGATGCCGGTGTCTACTCCGGCAGCGCAGCCAGCTACTATTCCGGCACAGTCACCGTGGTCTACGCCTATGCAGGCGGCAGCTCCAAGGCGGATCTGTACCTGGAAAAGAATAAGAAGCTCCGTGTAGGGAAGCTGAACCTGACGAATCAGTATCAAACCAAGGCCACCGCCGAGAGCAAACAGTCGGATAACGGTATCTCTGTCAATATGGCGGCAGCGGACTTGAACGTTGCCTATGCAGAGGCTTGCAGTGCAGCCTGTGCAGGAATTGAGGGGGACGGCTCCCTCAGCGCAGAAGACGGTGAGGGAGACAGTCTAATCGTCCTGTGTCAGGGGACTGCGGCAGCGGATGCAAAGATTTTGCCCGCCAACGTTTCCATTGCCGGTGTTAAACTGGCAGCCAACAATGTGTTCTCCAAGGTCACCGCACAGCATACGGCCCATATTGGCTCTGAAAGCACAGCCCCTGATGTGTCCTCCAACGGCAACATCAGCGTGATTTCCAGGTTTAATGAATCTGGTGATGGCGCAACGGCCACGGTGGGCAGCGGCAACAGTTCCAATGTGAACGTCAGCTTGTTGGGCGTTACAGAGTCCCTGGCTCTGGCGGAGATGGAAGCCCAGGCCAAGGCGGCCATTGTAAACGGAACCATCCGGGCCAAAGGCAATGTGGACGTTCAGATGCTGGGTCGGCTGATTGCCAAGGCAGAGGTGTACAACGGTTCTACCCTTGGCCTGTATAACGCCACCGTCATGGTGGTCAGGGCCAACGCCAAGGGCAGCATGGAAGCCCTGCTGAACGCAAAGACCATTGAAGCGGCCACTGTCAACGTGAAAAATGACTACTATGCTCAGTCTGAGGCAGAGACCGGCTTTGCCGGTGGTCTGGTGGCAGGTATCGGCAGTGCAAGCAGCAACGTAGCCTACGCCACCACTTCTTCCACCGCCAAGGCAGCCTTTGGCGCGGCGGCAGGAGGCAACATTACCGGCAGCATCAGCCTTGAAAACCTGGGCCACGTCAGCGCAAAGGCCCTGGGCCGTTCCGCAACCGTGACAGTCAGCGGCTTGAACGTTGCGGTCAACGTGATCAATGCGGATTTGAATGCAGTCCAGAATACCTCCTTTACCTACGGCGGCAAGCTGGACATCAAGGGCGACGTGAATATTCGCTCTGAAATCCTCCGGGAGGGAGACTTTGGCAAGGCCGATGCCCAGACCGGTTCCACAGCCGGGGCAAGTATCTCTCTGGTAGGAGCCAGTGCCAACAAGGCAACGGCAGCCACTGCAACCCAGAATACCCTGACGGTTAGGGGCGTTGGCGAAAACCGGATGACCCTAACGGGCAGCTTTACCGCCCGGGCCAAATCCGTCACAGAATCTTTTGCCAAGGCAGCGTTGCCCCAGAGCCTGGGCCTGGCATCCATCGGCTCGATGATTTCCGATTCCTCCACCCGGGATGTGGTTTCTGTCACAGTGACAGGGGCTTGCATGGAAATCGACGGAACCTTTAAGGCCGAGTCCATCGGCAATACCGCTTCCACCTCCGAAGCCCACAAGGCCGGTGGTGTAGGCGTGGTAGGCGCAACGGCCACAACGTCCGATGCCAAGGTGGGTGCAGCCAGCGACAAGCCCCAGACCGTGGGTCTCACTGTTACCGGCGGCTCCATTCAGGCGTTGGAGGACATCATTCTCCGGGCCTACAACACAGGCAAAGCCCAGTCCATTGTGAAAAAGGGTACGGAAGTTTCCGGTATTGGAATCACCAAGACAAGCCTTCCCACCAACAGCTGGTACAGCACCAATGTAAGCGTTACCGGTGGAGCGGTTCTGACGGCAGAGGGCAGCATCACCCTCACTTCGGAAGATACTACCGAGGCCAAGGCCGATGCCACAGGCACGAACATTGGCTTTGCCATCAACGCCGACTATACCAAGGGTGAGAATCACATCACCTCCAACAACACCGTTACCATCGGTGCCAAGCTCCAGGCGGATGACAGCCTGACTGTTACTGCCGACTCCAAGGCAACCATGACGGCTAAGACCGTGGCAGACGGCGGCGGATTCTTTACCAAGGGTACCCTGACCGCCATCAACGAATTGATTCGCAGTTGCCTCATCACCGTTGCGGAGAACAGCGACCTCTCCGCAAATCACGGTAGTCTCAGCATCTGCGCCAATGCCGGTGAAAACGATGTGATCACCACCACCGCAAAAATCACCTCCGGCGGCGTGGTGGCTCTGGGCGAGGTTCAAACGAATCTGACCCTGAAAACTACGTCCAAGGTCGATGTCCATGATGTTGGCAGTATCCAAAACCGTTTCGGCGCGGTTACCATTCGCGCAAACGTATCTCAGAACGGTGTGGTCACCAATTCTTCCGCAGACTGCTCCGGCCTGGGTGTGGCCCCGGATGTACACAATCAGGCGACAATTGAGCTGAATTCCGATGTAAATATCCGGAACGTCAAGGTGATCGAGGGCCGGTATGTTTATATCAACGCCGTTCTCAAGAAGCTGGATGTTTACAGCTACGGTTACGCCAAGGGCAGCGGACTTGGGGCCAACATTGATGCCATGAACGACCTGACGGTTTCCCTGACGGCCAATACCAGGGTAGAGGGCGTTACGGTCATCGGCCACGATGGTGCCGTGATCAACGCCACCTCTGAGCCGGACTATCTGGATGCCAACGTCCATACCGATGCACGGGTGCAGCTGAACGCCATTGGTGATGCCTACGCCAAGAGCAAGGTCATTACCAGGGAAGCCGCAACCGTCACCGTCCAGGACCTTACCTACAAGGGTGCCAGCATCCGGATCGACAACCGGGAAATCACCGGTGACCGCATCCTCCACGAGGAGCATACAGGTGGCTTTATCCACAAGCATACCAGTGATCAGTCTAAGTTCCAAAGCAGCAGCAGCATTACCGTCAAGAACATCACCTTGTATCTGGGTGATGCAGCCGCCGGTGTGTTCATCGATGTTTCGGAAAAGAGCGGTGTGCGGCAGGTGGGCATCCGGAATGAGGAGCAAATCTGGATGGAGGCAGGTTCGACCCTGACTTTCGGCAATATCGCAAACTACCTGCCAGGTTACGCCTACCTCTACGGCAGCGTTACCGGCCTGACCGTTTACGACCAATCCATGCTCCCGGCCCTGACGGTTACCAATAGCACGAATATGGATTTGATTTTCAAGTCCATGACCTATGTCAATACCGGCTTTGTAAATCCCAAGGTGTTTATTGACGGCAAGCGTTCCTCTGACTATAAGCTTTTGCATACGCAATACGCCCCGGAATTCACAGTCACCAGCTCCGGAACCGGCGGTGTACGGCTTATGGGCCTGATCCCGGTTTACAACGGCACGGCAACCATCACCTGGATCGGGGAGACCGGCGGCGCACTGACGGCTGTTTCCCAAGTCGGGTCTGCAGCGGGTGCCATCAGCCCCCTGTGGGCGCATACCTTGGTGGTCAGCGGTGCAGCCTTGGTGGGCAGCAGCTCCGAAAAGTTCAGCCCCTGGATTTTCTCCAAGAATGCGGCAGTGGGTCGTGTCCAAGTATCCGCCCTGCGTGACATTTACATGTCCGTAACGGGTCTGGGCATTGAATGGGTAAAAGAACTTCCTGATGATCCCCAGCCTACCGGCCAGGACATCCAGGTAGAACTGAGCAATATCCAATCTGTGGAGGGTAATGTCTACCTGAGCCTGGAAAAGGGCAGAAAGATTTACTGGGTAGTAGGCACCACCACCGTTACCATTCCCGTCCCCGAGACCCTGGATTATGTGGTCGGCAGTCAGGTCAACCTGGCAAATAACTACATCATCCAAGGCATGGACATGCTGGAACGGTACCTGACGGCTTACGACCCGGCAGAGGACCTGTACCTTTACCAGTTGCCCAATGGGTCGCTGATCTATGCGGACAAAAACGGCAACATTGCCCGGATCGTGGAAAACGGCATTACCTCCAACGTGGGGAACTACCAGTTTATCTACGGGCCGGATGGCAAGGTTCAGCAAATCAACCTCAGCGGCGGTATTTCCATCGACTTGCTCACCGGGCGTTTGACAGTAGAGGAGGATGCGTCCTTTGAAGTTCTGACCCAGGTCGTGACCCGGCAGTGGCTGGAAACTGTGGGCCTGTTTGACGGCATGACCATCCGCCTGACCAAAAACGTAGGCGGCAAGCAGATCGAATGGGAAACCCGGCTGGTTCAGGCGCAGGGGTTTGCATCCGATGGCAAACAATACTACTATGTAGAGGGCCTGTATCCCAGATTTGAGAATGTCCTGAGCAGCGGCAATGCGGAAAACAGAACCGTTTACTACCTGGTAGAGCGGGACGGGAATGCTGTAAAGTTCTATGCCCTGAGTGCCGTTACCGACCAGCGGGTAGACCATAAGGAAAAATTCAATGGCGACTTCCTGATGATTGAAAACGGTGAGGTGGAAACCCACAACGGCTACTACCGGGATGCTCGCACCAAGGGCAATGCCCTCTTGGCAAAGAATGCGGATTATCTGGATAAGGTCAGAATTGAAGCCAATGGCACCGACTTTACCTTCGACAACTTCCTGGGTACCAATTTGACTGTTACGGTCAAACGGGAGAACGGAGTTCTTGGCTACTATGTAAACGGACAAAAACTCAGTGTTTCTGAGACGGTTTACGGCGTAACAGTCACTGACCCCACCTCCCCGCTGTATCACATCTTCTGGAATGCGGCGTATGTGACCCAGGTCCAGAGTCAGGTAGAAGTGACGGGTACAAACATCACGTTGGATGCCAACTTTGCCAACAATACTTTTGGCATTACCCAGATCCGGCATGTGACCTGGAGACCCCACTACGCCTGGACAAACAGAACATTCCAGGCCATGCAGAAATCCGTTGTGGTTCAGTATTACAAATTGGAGGAGGTTTCCGCCTCGATTTCCAATGAAAGCCAGTATAGCGGTGTCCGTTTCACAGCACCAGACCCCAATGATTCCCAAAAGACCGTCTACTTCTATGAGTTCAAGGACGAAAACGGCAACACCTACTATGCCGATGGCCTGGACGGCAATGCAAAACGTGTCAATGTGGAACAAAAGGAAGTAAAACATCAGGAAGCCCTGGGCTATAGCAAGCTCCTGCTGGACGGCAAGGAAGTAACCTATGGCACAGATACAGGAGTCGCCTGCTTTGACAACAAACAGCCGGACATGGTACTCAACAATGTTAAGTATTACCGGCTTGGCATGATGGACGAGGACGGCAACATCGTCTACCACCCCTACAAGTTCCAGGAGCCGATTCTGGAGAACGGTCAAGACACCGGCAAAAAGGAAGACGTGGAGTACATCCTGTATGTGGCGGTTTCCGGCGACCAGGTTTCCATCGTGAAAGAAAAGCAAAGACCGGACATCGCACCGGAAAAGGGTAAGGATGAAGGTTACTGGCAGGATTCGGCTAATAACCGCTATGAAAAGGGCGAACCGAATCAAACTTCCATCTCTGTTGTGCAAACAAAGGAGAATGGCACCAAGGAAACCGTATCCGTCCAAGGAAGCTTTGAAGCCTTTACAAAGGACCAGTCGATTCCCTACTACCGGAAGACCACTGTAGAAAACAATACAACGGTGTATACTTTCTACAAGCAGACAGGTACTGACACAAATGGCACTGCGCTTTACGCTCTTTGCACGGATACCCCCATCAACTGGGTGCTTACCGGTAATGTTTTCCTGAACTACAAGCCGGAAGGTGATTCCGGCAGCACGACGCAACCTCTGACCCAGCGGGATGGAACGAATGAACGGTACTTGCTGGCGAATAAGACGGAGTTTGACAACTGGCAGAAAGACAAACGGCTGAAACTCTATTACACGGATGGAAAAGAGTGCCAGGAGTATGAGATCCTGTGTAAATGGGAAGGCATCAAGAGAACCTACCAACTGGTTTACGCAGATGGCCAGCAGTATGGAACCGTTGAGAGTGGCTATACCCAGGAAGCGCAGTTCAAGGAATGGACCGAAACGTACCATGTAGCGACCTTTACGGCAAACTCAAAATCGGTGCGGTTCGACATAAACTCCCGGGAGAACTTCATCGATCCCACCCGGCATAGCGCAGAGCAGAATTCTCAGGTTCTGGTGCTGCGGTTTGGAAGTGCGGGCGATACCATCACCTTTACCGGAAAAATCGCAGATATCGGCCTGAAAACCACCCATCTTCCGACAAACGCCGTGGTGAACGGCAGCGATGCCTACCAGGTCACCGAGTCCATGTACCTGACCAAGAGCGGTCTGATCGTCAATATCAAGGGGGACTTTGCCTCCAAGTTTGACGGCAAGGTCTACACCTCCACAAAGCTTATTGCGGAAGAACTGGGCAAGCTGGCGGTAAGCAAAAATCTGACCGGTGTCAACGAAAACGGCGAGACCATCTATGTGGACAGCCAGAACCATGTCTATGTAATGAACCATCAGGGCCTGTTCCACTGCGCCGAAACTGACCACACCATGACGGAAGCGGAGACCCTGGGTATCCTCTATGAGGTTCAGCCTACGCAGAACTCCGGCCCGAAGATTACTGTTCTTAAAGGACAGAATATCACCCTGGAACGGCTGACAGACCACATTGCCCACGACATCAACAATATCAGCACCACCGGCAATTGGCGGTATGACGGCACTTTCTACTATTCCGCAGACGGGGAAAACGGCTGGACGGCGATTCCCGAGGGGAACGTTCAGGTCAAGAACGGCGTGATCACGGTTTCCTACTTTGATTCCAAGGCACAACGAAATGTTGAACTTCGGATTTACAAGGGACCGGCGCAGGACGACCTGAAAGAAATCACATTCATGGAATTTGCCACCTATGACAAAGACGGCAACCCCGTCTATGTCAAGGCCGGTTCCGATGGCTCCGTGGTCATGGTAGGCGCACCGGCAACGCAGGAGATTTCTACAGTGGAAAGCGGCACCGACTATACGGTCAAGAACATTACCGCCGGAGAAAATGTAGAAATCCGTGTCAATGACCCCAATGGTTCCCTGTTCAATGGCAATGATGACCCCCAGGCCCCCTGCGTGGTAGCAAAGGAGAAGGCCACCATCATCTCTGCAGGCGGCGCAGGTTCCATCGGTACGGAAGACAAGCCGCTGAACATCCAGGCCAAGGAAGTTGAGTTCCTGAACCAGGATATGGAGCAGGTCATCGTTAAAGATACCTATGTTTACATCGACCAGGGCGACACCAGCCTGGATGGAAATATTGTGGTTGACGGCGTGATTTGGAAGCTGGAAACGGCAGACGGCAGCGTGACCGCAGCGGACAAGACCCTGACCGTGAAAAACGGTGGTACCGCATCCATCCTGACCAACAAGGAACCCACAGCAACCAGCTCCGGCAACGTGGAACTCAAGACCATTACGGTCACAGGCAAGGACAGCACCTTGCAGGTGCAAGCACCGGGGGCTGTCAAGACCGAAGCTCTGACAGTCACCGATGGCGGCACAGCGGACATTGATGCCGGAACCATCCACGTGACCGGCAACGAAACCGTCACCGGCGGCAGCACCGTTACCAAGACCGCCGAGGGCAATATCACCGTAGATGGCAACCGAGAGGTCACCGGCAGCACCCTGACGGAGACCAGCACCAACGGCTCCATTGCAGTGGGCGGTGACGAAACCGTCACCGGTGGCAGTACCGTCACCAAGGATGCCAAGGGCGACATCACCGTAGGCGGCGACCAAAGAGTCACCGGCAGCACCTTGACGGAGACCAGCAGCAACGGCAGCATTGAAACCAAGGGCAACGTGACCCTGGCAGACAGCGAGGCCCACCTGACGGCCCACAAGGATCTGACCGTTGAGGGCAATCTGGCGGTCACCGGCGGAACCCTCAAGGCCCAGGCGGAGACTGGCAGCGTGACCCTGACCAAGCTGCGTACCTGGCAAACCACCACGGACTTCCAGGCGGGAGCGGATATGCGTTTTGACGACTGGATGTCGGCGGAGAGCAAAAACACTGTTTCCGTAGGCGGTACGTTCGGGATCCGGACTCAGGGCGGCACCAGCTTTGAAACCTATGAGCAGGGTTACGGAAACCGGGCATTCGTAAAGTATGCGGATACGGATAACAACACCAACGCGCTGTTCAGCCTCAGTGCCGGTAGCGTGGGAACCAAGGACAATTGGCTGGTGGTGGATATTCCCGCGGAGCTGACCATGAAGCTTCCCAAGGTGGGCGACCTCTATGTGGATGTCCTGGAACTGATCGTGGCACAGGAGCAGTCCATGAAACCCATTTGGATGACCCAGGATGATTTGCTGCTGGATGGCTACTGCATCACCACCCGGGATAACCCCAAGGTCAATGAGTTCCCGGGCCGGGATCCCAAAACCGGAAAAGAAGGTCTGGTGGGTGACTATTTGAAGAACATCTCCACCGAGACGGCAGAAACCACCTTTAAACTGCCAGAATCCGCAGACCTGGCTCACCGCTTCACGGCAGGTGGCCGCAATCTGGAGGACATTCTGGACGGCGTGGCGGTCAAGTCCATGATCGGCGCGGAACTGGACAGCAAGGCCCTGGCGGGCATTCTGGGAGACCAGAAGCGGGAAGAGCTGCTGCAAAATCTGGGAATGCTCAACGGCCTTTCTCAGGAGCAAAAGCAGAGCCTCCTGAACCCCAACCATGCGGAAGCGGCCATGAAAGCCATTCTGCAACTGGGTTCCGGTGCCGTGGATGCCATCTACACCGCTCTGAAAACAACGAATGCCGAAGAACAGCAGAAATTCCTGGCACAACTGCTGGACATCCAAACCGGCGGCAAAACCGACAAACAGCCCATTGAAAACCTGGACCGGCTCATTGGAGAACTGCTGACCGATGAGGAATGGGAAGAACTGTTCCAGAAAGCCATTCGGGAGCATGAAACACCCACTTCTCAGGATACCGGCGAAACAGAACCCCGCGCGTTCCATGGGGAAATCGGTATCAGCACAGGCGTGACCACTCTTTACAATGACGGAGATATTCACCTGGCCGTTACCGGCACCAGCGACCTTACCGCCGAAAACATCAAATCCGAGCGGGGAGATGTATATCTGGATGTACAAAGCGGCAGCATCCTTGCCGCGGGAGACGGACCCCATATCACCGGCGAAAACATCCGTCTGAACGCCAGCGGCAGCATCGGCACCCAGGACAAGCCCATAATCACAGAGCAGGTGAAAGAAGCCCCCGGCGTGGTGGTCAATGTTCTTCCCGGGACCCAAAAGGTTCACGGCGAGATTTCCCTGGACGCACAGGGCCAGAAACGCTTTGTATGGACCATGGATGTAGACCTGGTTTACGACTGGGTACGGCTGGATGACCTGAGTGCTGCCAAGCGGCTGGATGCCAACGCGCAGAACGGCAGCATCTATGTGACGGAACAGACCGGCAATATGGGCCTTGGCAGCCTGACGGCAGCGGACCATGTTTCCGTCCAGGCCCCTGGCATCCTTGCCGATACCCGGACGCCGGAGCAAAAGGCAGCGGGTACGCCCAACATCCAGGGTACCACCGGCACCCTCCATTCGACGGATGCCCAAATCGGCACGGAACAGGCACCTATTACGGTGAAGATCACGGACCATCTGACGGCCTCGGCGGAAGAGAACGTAAACCTCAAGTCCCAGGAAGACCTCTATGTAACGGCTGACACCCAGAATGGCAAGCTGAACATCGATGGAGATCAAAACCTGACCGTTGACAACACGGCAGCCAGTGCCAACGGCAGCGGCGATATGCCAGTGGGGACGGTTACGGCAGGCGGCACAGCAGAACTCCGCGCAGTGGGAGACATCTTGGGCGCAGAAGACCGTTCTTTGGTTTCCGCGGATCAGATCATTCTTTCCGCAGGTGGCAGCATCGGCTCCCCCGAAGACCCCTTGCGGGTGGATACCGCCAGTGGCAATACCGGCTCCGGTACGCTGACTGCCACCGCCAAGGACCGCATAGACCTGGAGGAGATCACCGGCGACCTGACCATTGACCGGGTGGTTTCCGGCACAGATACCGTCCTTACGGCTCCGGGCAGCATGACCGATGCCAACGGCAACGCCACAGCGGAGGCGGCAGACAGCCAGAAGAAAGCGAATGACGCCAAGAATCTTTCTGATGCTGCTCAGGCAGAGTCCTCTGTAAGGGATCAATACGCCTCTGCTCTGGAACAGACCGCGGCCCAAAAACAGACCCTGGCGGCACAAGCCCAGAAGAAACTGGATGAAGCCCAGAAGAAACTCCAGGATACCTTGGCAGCAGACCCTCAGGCCGATGTTACGGACCTTCAAAATCAGCTGGAAAACCTGCGCAAACTCCGGGATGCCCACAAGGCCGTGGCAGACCAGGCCCGGAAAAATGCGGAAGATCAGCGTGCTTTGGCGGACGCGGCGGCCCAGAAAGCCCAGAAACTTCTGGATGAGGCCCAAAAGGCCCAGACGGATGCAGATAAGGCCCTGGAAAACGCCAGAAATACGCCACCCTCGGTGCAAACCGGCGGCGACCTGACCCTGAACGCGGGAGGCAGCATCGGTGAAGAGGACAACGCCCTGGATACCCAGGTGGGCGGAAAAACCAACCTGAAATCCGGCGGCAATGTAAACCTGTCGGAGCAGGGCGATATGCACCTGGGCGAGGTACAAAATCCTGAGAACGCGGAACTCCGTCTGGACAGCACCGGCGGCATCACTTCCGACTCCGTGCTGGGCGGCTCCCACCTGGAAGCCAACGCACTGGGCGGCAGCCTGGATGTGCAGACCGATGTGGACGGCATTTCCGGCACAGCGGCAGAGAATATCACCGTGAACAATGCCGGAGACCTGGAAATGGGGGATTTGACCGCCAATGGCCTGGTCAACGTTAAAGCCGGTGGACACCTGACGGCAGGGACCGTTCCGGAGGGAACCGCAAACATCACAGCGGGTACCCTGCACCTGACCGCCGGGACAGGCAGCTCCATCGGACAGGAAGAACACCATCTGGTGGTGGATACGGACCGGGTTTCCGCAAAGGGTGTGGAAGTATATCTGGACTTCCTGAAAGATGTGATCATCGACCATATTCAGGGCGACCGTGTAGACATCGATGTAAATGGCGGCGTAGGAGCCGGAGACGGTGTTCCGGAACACATTACAGCAGGAACTCTGGAACTGGACGCACTGGGCGATATTGGTTCTGAAAAGAGACCCCTCATTATCCGTGTACCCGGCGATGTCCATATTAACAGCAGGTTTGGCAGTATCTTTGTACGGAATATTTACAGCGTTGCCATGCTGGCCCCCATCCGTGGATTTGGAAACATCGTCAGCGACAGGGACTTCCGATTCATGCCCTACGGCTTTGCAAGACTTCGTCCCGAAACCCTGGCAGGGGAGACCCTCACACTGAAAGAGGTATGGGGTACCCGCAGCGTTACCATCACTGGACAGAGATTGGAAGAAATTCAAGGCGATGTCCTCTACATCTGGGCGTTGGAAGCCGACGGCATCACCCTGACCCACAGTCTGCGACATCTGCACCTGAACCGGGCAACCATCCAGTCCATGACATCCCAGGGCTACAGATGGCTCCTGTTCCGTGTAGGAAACAGCCTGGTCCTGATCCACCTGGAAGCACTGTCAGACGGGGACTACCTCATCACCCTGGATCCCGAAAACCAGGAGATCCCCCTCAGTGCCGAACTGAACGAGACCCCCCTGACGGTACCCTCCGAGGAAATCTTCAGCGCAGCCCTCACAGCCCCCTTAGACAGACCGTAAGGCTTCTCCTCGGCAACAACCAAGCAAACTGCCCCAACCTCCTTGCGGAGGTTGGGGCAGAATATTTAGATGGGTTCGAATTACGGTGGAGGAAGAACGAATGTGTTCCCGAGTGACAGATTTCGATGGCTGACTTTGCGAAGCAATATCAACCCGGACTTCGGTTTTGAATTTGGGGCAGTATAGTGGGAAGTTGTGAATTACCGTGTCTTTGTGTACTTTGGTTCGGGTCTTGCTTCCACAAGTGGGGAAGTGAACCCATTGTGCTGTCTCTTGTTGTATATTCATGTGTGGTTCCTCAGCGAATGCCAGGAGAAGAATCAATATCCGAGCTGTCGGTTAACCACATTTCCGTCAATGGCATTCAGGGTCAGCATGGGTTGGGTGGTATAGCTCGCACCTTTTCTCATCGAATCAGAGGCACCAT
Source organism: uncultured Oscillospiraceae bacterium (assembly GCA_934630985.1). GTDB lineage: Bacteria > Bacillota > Clostridia > Oscillospirales > Oscillospiraceae > Faecousia. Next base: position 40,663 of record CAKTXO010000001.1, read on the forward strand.
CCCCAAGCTCATACCAATTCCAGGTGCCCCAGAAGTCCCACACCGGAACAATGGTGCCCTGCAGGGAGCCTTTGTCACGAATGCGCATCAGTGTTAGGGAGACTTTTGTGATTTCCACATCCATATGGGTATCGCAACCGTCGATACGGTCCAGATCAACCAAACTTGTTTCCTTTGGCCCGACGACAACGACAGGCAGCATGGTGTCGGCAATGGATGCGATTTCGTCAAAGGACATCAGAGCGGTCTGTGGTTCCTTTACGATAGGCTCCGCACTAGGCGAGGACCATGTAAAGGATAGAATTCCGTCTTTTCCGACCACAATTCGGATGTTCTCCTTCACCCAGGACACGGTATCCGGATTCGTTTCTTCGGAACAGCAGTAATCCCAATACTGGTAAAACTCGTTTTCATGCTCCACATCTTCTTCACGAATGCTGGAGATAGGGATACCGTTTACGGTTGGGGTATAGTAAAGATACCAAGTGCCGTCGTTTTCCCACCATGGCCGTACATCGTCCAGAGTCATATTGTCTAAGCCAAGCTCCTGCATCAGCGCGTTTGCCTGAGTAATGGCATCTTCTTTGGAAATGTCGCCCCAGTCTTCGTCGCCCCGATGATACTTATAGTCGTTCCGAATGATGCTCGCGCTCGTCCAAAATCCGCCTACTTCGTTTCGGATGTTTATGTCATATTTGACCCCATCTATGGTTGCAAAGCCGCTGACCTCAGTGGGTTCACCCGAATCAGAAAACCCGTGGACAATCGGTTTCTCCACCGGAGCTTTTTCGATTTCCGCAGTGTAGTAGGCATTCAGTTCCTTTCTGCGCTTTTCCAACTGCTCCGGAGAATTGGGCTTGTCCGGGTCCGATTGCCACTCCGGGGAGTTGATGTAGTCAAGACACTCCTGAAGCTCCTGCTTTGTTTGAACGAAGCCGTAAAGCGGTTCTCCTTTCAGGAACACCCGCAGAAGGGTATCCACATCCTCCTGGGTAAACTCTCTGGGGGTCACGGTAGCTGTGGGAAGCACCACGCCCTGCTCTGCCACTACCTGGGCATCTGCGTGGATGGTAAGCTTGCCCTCCTGGGCCGTCCAGTCCCCGGTGAATTTCTCCGGGAAAGAATAGCTTTCCTGCTCTTGAGCGCTCTTTTCAATGAGCATTGCCTGATTGATACTGGTAGGCTCGGTCTGCTCCTGATTCTTGCCGCAGCCTGACAGCATAGCCAGAGCCAGGATACAGGTTGCGATACGCAATGTTTTCTTTTTCATTGTAACACATCCTTTCGTTTTCTTTGGGATGGTTCCAGAATACCATAGACGAGATCAAAAGAGTTTACCGCTCTTTTACCGTTTGATTACCGTTGCGGCTCTGGCAGGACAATTCGGACAGTAGTACCTTCGCCAACGGTACTGTCCAGTTTCAGTGTACCGCCGTGAACAGAGGCGATTTCCCGTACCAATGCCAGCCCAAGACCGAAACCGCCATTTGCTTTGCTGCGGGAAGGGTCGCCCATATAGAAGGGATCGGTGACGCGTTGCAGGTCTTTTTCCGGAATGCCCCTGCCATGGTCGGAAACTGTGAAGCCCATTTCAACTGCAAGAACCTCAATAGACCCACCCGGTTTGGATGCCTTGGCGCTGTTTTCAACAAGATTTACAAGAGCGCTACATATGAGGTCTTTATCCATGGAGAGGGTATCTACGCTGTAGGATACGTTTAGAGAAACACCATATTTTTCGCAGATCCCTTTGGCGAGCGTCTGAACCTGATCCAAAAGCTCCGGGACGGATGCCGTGGAAAGCTTTGCATTCTTTTTCATGGACAGGAGCGTCAAAAGCTTTTTGACCATGGTTTCCAGCCAATGAAGCTGGGTATCCATGCTTTCCAGAAGTGCAGCCTGCTTTTCTTCCGGGAGATAGACGCTTTGCAGCGTGTTGACATTCAGAAGCAGGGATGTCAGCGGCGTTTTCAGCTCATGGGTAACAGCACCGATAAAGAGCTTCTGCCGTTGGTTCTGCTCCTGCAAGGTATCCACATGGGTTTCCACTGCAAGAGCCATTCGGTTGAAATTCTTTGCCAGTACGCCAACTTCGTCCTGAGAGATAACAGGAACTCGCTGACTGTAGTTACCGGCTGCGATACAGTCAGCAGCTTCTGAAAGTTCGGATAGTGGCCGGAGCGTCCGTGAGATCAGCCAATGAACTGCGGCAAGTCCCATGAGACCAATGGATAGCGCCAAAAGGGCGAATCGTCCACTGAGCTGCAGAAGCTGGAAATAGATGCCTGACGCGTCCACAACCAGATACACTTTGCACTCGGTCCCCAGAATTTCTGTGGCTCTGCCCAGAATCAGAAGGTGTTTTCCATTTGTGAAAACTCGGGTTGATTGCGAAATGCTACCCAAATGTACATCCAGGCAATCCTCTGGATCAATCTGAGTGGATGCGGTCAGGTGTTCCCCATTCACAACGAGAACACTGCCGGGAACGCCGCAGGATCGAAAGCAATAGGTGAAGAGTGCTTTTTGCGAAAGCGTGTCAAGATTTTCGGAGGGACTGCTATAGATATTTCTTGAAAAGGAGGAGACCAAATCTTCCATTGTTTCCTGGGAGTTTTGCAAAAGGGTGCTATAAGATTGCTTCCGCACTTGCCAGAGCATTGCCGCTGTCAGACTAACTGCAACCCCAAGAAGAAGCACTGCACAGAGCGCGGTCAATTTTGTTTTTAGTTTCATCGTTCCTCCAACCGGTAGCCGGCTTTCGAGATAGTTCGGATTTCGTCGGACAAATTCAGCTTTTTTCGGAGATTGGCAATGCGAACATCCACGGTGCGAATATCTCCAAAGTAGTCCTGACCCCAGATTTCATTTAAAATGCGTTCCCGGGAAACGGTGCGATTCTTATTCTTCATCAGCACCGCCAACACATCAAATTCCAGGGGCGGCAAATTGATTTCCTCTCCGTTCCTATGTAGACGGCGATTGCTGTTATCCAGCGTCAGATCCCGAAAATGGTAGACTTCATTTAATTTGCCACTGCGCTTCAATACCTTTTCCATGCGAACCATCAAGGCGAGCATATCGAAGGGCTTTGCTATGTAGTCCTCCGCACCACCTCGCAGCCCCTGCACTTCGTGCTGGGCATCTCCCATGGCAGTCAAACAGATCACGGGGATTCCATATTCCTGTAGCTTCGGCAGCAGCGCGAAGCCATCTATTCCGGGCAGCATCATGTCAAGTAAAGCCAGATCATAGTCATGGTTTGCTTCCAGAGCATTCCATGCAGTAAGGCCATTGTCAAAGGTCGTGACAATATAGTCCGCACTTTCCAAATTCAGCTGTAATACTTGGGAAATGGCGGTGTCGTCCTCTATTATCAGAATTCTATTACCCATGGATGAACCTCCTATCTGTTTTTACCATTATAGCATACCTGCATATTCGGGTGTTTACCAAAATATTACCGTTTGTTAGTTTGTGCATTGAGTTCGTTAAACGGTATCCCAAAGCGGCTTGCCGTCCGAGTAGAGAAAAAGCCTCCCCGGAATCGAAAGACCCCGGGGAGGTCGGCGTGCCAAAAAAGTCTTAAGGAAGCTCTGATTAGGGCCTATCTGAAAACCGTCAACACGCCCAAACAGCGGGTCTTTTCCACCTGCTGGGCACCATTTTTTCTTGCAATACCCAGAGTATTCCTGCAAAAAAATGGCTTCATCAGGCGGAAAATCCCTCACCGTTGGTCATATTTCCGGTTTCCAGATAGACCCTAGATGGGTTCGAATTACGGTGGAGGAAGAACGAATGTGTTCCCGAGTGACAGATTTCGATGGCTGACTTTGCGAAGAAAAGTCATATGGTTGCAACCAGTTTTTGAACTGGTTGCCGCCAAATGCCACTGGCATTTGGCATTTAGACGGGTTCGAATCCTGACACTCGGCAACAAAAAGGCCGCCTTTTTGTCGTGTGCCGATAAGACAGTAATTTGAGAAAACTAAAAAATCGGCATCTGCCAAGCAGAATTGGACAACAAAACAGGCGGCACACAGCTTCGGTTGAGTGCTGCCTGTTTTTGTACATCAAAGGGTTAAAAATCACCGATTTTCAGCTCTGTAAAGTCAGGGTATGATCGAAAATGCGCTGCTTCTGATCCTTGATGAGGCGACCAGCTCTGTAGATACCAAGACAGAGCTGTTGGTACAGGAGGCCATGGCAAAGCTGACGAAGGGGCGTACCTCCTTCGTGATTGCGCACCGGCTCTCCACTATTAAAAACGCCGACCTTAATTCTGGTTATGAAGGGCAGCGATATCATCGAAAGCGGCTCCCATCAAGAACTGATGCAAAAGGGCGGCTTCTATGCGGAGCTGTATAACAGCCAGTTCGAGCAAGCCTCGTGATAATAACAGCTAAAATCGGATAGACAGTTTGTCTCGAATCTAAATGAAAAATCGGCTGCATCGAAAAGCATTGAAAAGTATTGCCGCTGATTTTTCATTGTTGGAATCAATAGAAATTGACAGATAGCAGAAAATTCCCTTGACAAATCTCGTCTCAAAATAGCAAAGTGCCCAAATAGAACAACGTCATTGCGAGCCAGTGGTGCTCCGCGCAGCGAATCAAAATCGAAATGACTGCCAGTGGCAGTCATACCTTAATGTAGCTCACACTGGCGTGGCAATCCCCCCGATTTTCAAACATCTACGTTAGGAAATCTTGGATTTTACGCCTATCCGGGGGATTGCCACACCAGTGACATCGGTCACTGGTTCGCAATGACATTGTATATTTTGGCTATGTTGACCCTTAGGGGCTCTTAACGAGACAACCCCTTTTTCACTATTCACGATTCAATCTTCACTTTTCACCAATCAACGCATTCAGGATTTTTGGAAGTGAAGGGTCAGTGGTAAAAACAATCCCCTTGCGGGAAAACGAAAGTTATGCTATAGTATTTCCAGAGTTAACTGGGCTTTTGGAGGACTTGAGCATATGAAAACCGGAATTGTAGACGTAGGCGGCGGCCTTCGTGGTATTTACGCCGCAGGCGTCCTGGACTACTGCATGGCGGAGAACATTCGCTTTGACCTGGGAATCGGGGTCTCGGCAGGCTCTGCCAACCTGACCTCCTACTGCGCCGGGCAGAAGGGGCGCAATTACATTTTTTATACGGACTACTCCTTCCGCAAGGAGTATATGGGCGTTGAGAACTTCCTGTCCCAGCGTTCCTATGTGGATCTGGATTACGTCTATGGCACCTTGAGCAGCGCGAATGGGGAATACCCGGTGGACTATCCCGCCATTCGGGACAATCCCATGGAGTTCTATGTGGTGGCCACCGAGGCAAGAACCGGCCGCCCCAAGTACTTTACCAAGGCGGATATTCATCAGGACAATTACGACATTATGAAAGCCTCCTCGTCCATTCCTGTGGTGTGCAAGCCCTATGAGATTGACGGGGTACCCTACTACGACGGTGCCCTGTCCGACCCGGTGCCGGTAGAGAAGGCCTTTGCCTTAGGCTGTGACCGGGTGGTGCTGCTGCTGACCAAGCCTGAGCGGTTCCTGCGCACCCCAAACAAGGACGAGCGTCTGGCTGCCTGTATCCGGCATACCTACCCGGCGGCGGCTCGGAGCCTGTGTCAGCGGGCTCAGCGGTATAATGAGAGCGTAGCCCTTGCCCGGCTTCAGGCTCGTCAGGGCAAGGTGCTGGTGGTGGCTCCGGAGGATACCTTCGGCGTGGACACCCTGACCCGGGACAAGGAAGCCCTGGACAGGCTCTACCGGGCAGGCTTCGCCGACGGCGAAAAAATCAAGGCGTTTTTGAGTAAATAATGAAAAGGAGCTGCGGCAAGCAGCTCCTTTTTGTGTCATTATCTTTCTCTTATCAAACGGTACACTGAATAATAATCGAAAACTATTACCTGCATTGAACGCTAATATTATTATAACAATTGCAAAAGAAAAGTAGCTTCTTCAGTTGTCCTGAAGAAGCTACTTTCGATAAACCACGCACTCAGATCTGGTTAATCAAATCTAAAAAATAATAAACTTATAATATACATTATTCAATTGTCACCGTTGGGGTTAGATGTACTGCCTCAACCAGTCGGGTAAGTCGGGACTATTGACATCCCAAGAGTCAACTTCATCCTCACTCTCGACCCACTCGTTTTCGTTCCCGTCGAAACACTTACGTCTATGGTGCTTGTACTTGACGACGGTGTTGCCCTCTAGGCGGTACTTGTAGCAATAGTAGTTCTGCTTGCCATAGCCTCCATACTCTTCTGTAGTATAGATAGTCATAAGCAACGTCCCTCCTATTAAAAGTATTGAGGACAGCTATTCAATTGTGAGGCTCATCCTCAACAATATCCTATATAATAATTGCGGAAAAGTAAAGATGGAAAAATCAACAAATTTTTGCATCCGATTTTGTCATAGCTTCCAGGCAACCAAGATTAGCAAGTCGCTATCACGATATCTCCAGAAACTCTACCACCTGCTTCAAAAAGGCCTCGAGCAGCTATGCTCAAGGCCTTTTTGAATATTCAGGGTAGCTATTCCGGTTAAAGAGAAAGGTGGTTACTTCACTTCCACCAGCTCATATTCTCTGCTGCCGAAGCCCAAGGCGGCGGCGGCCTCGATGGTGTGCACGCCGTTCCGGCTTTCCACACGCTCCAGGAAGTGGGCCTTGCCCGGGTCGTCACAGCCGTAGACCAGATCGATGCAGGCCTGATCGATGGCAACGGGATCGGTGGAGGCCAGTACGCCAATATCGGCAAGGCAGGGATCCTCGGCCACCGCACAGCAGTCGCAGTCCACGCTCATGTTCTTCATGACGTTAATGTAAACCGCGTTGCCCTTGAAATACTCCACCACGGAGCTGGCGGCGTCCGCCATAGACTCCAGGAAGGAATCGTGGTCAGCCGTCCACAGCTGCTTGGGATCGCCCGCACCGTGGATATAGGCCTTGCCATAGGAGGAGGCTACGCCAATGGACAGCTGCTTCAGGGCTCCGCCGTAGCCGCCCATGGGATGTCCCTTGAAGTGGGACAGCACCAGCATGGAATCGTAATTGGCAATATCCTTGCCCACAAAGTTTTTGTGAATCACTTTGCCGCCCGGGATAGGCAGCTCCAGGTCAGGGCCTTGAGCGTCCAGCAGGTCAACGGTAAAGTACCGGTTCCAGCCGTGGTCTTCCAGCAGAGCCAGATGCTTGGGGGTGGTGTTCCGAGCACCTTCATAGGCGGTGTTGCACTCGACCACCGTGCCGCCGACATAATCAATAATCTCCTTCCAGAAGTCCGGATGGAGGAAATTTTGATTTCCCTTTTCACCGGAGTGAACCTTCACGGCCACCTTGCCGGGCAGCTCCTTGCCAACCAACTTGTACAGCCGCAAAACGGCGTCCGGGGTAATGGTGCGGGAAAAATAAACCGTAGATTTCATAGCGCATCTCCTTGCTTCTTGGATTGTGCCGGAGGCACATCCTTATTCTAAACCGAAAGGGACAAATTGGCAAGTATTTTTTATAGCAGACCGTATTCCATGCCGTAGGGCCAGCCGTTGAGGCCGCCCAGATTGTAGAGCCGGGTATAGCCCAGTTCGTCCAGCTTGACGGCGGCCAGAGCCGCCCGGCGGCCGGTGCGGCAGTAGAGAAGGACGGGCGCGTCTAAGTCTGGCAAAACATCCAGAATTTCCCCCTCATCCATGGTTTCCAAGTCCTCCTGGGGGAGAAGAACCGCCCCGGCCGCGTGCTCAATGCCGTATTCCTCCTCGGTACGCACATCCAGAAGAACGCTGCCCGGGCAGGTGTCCAGAATGTGCTTTCCTTCCTCGAAGGAGATGTAGTCAATCATGTGGGTTCCTCCTGTTAGTTATATTGCAAAACATAGGTTTTTATATTGCTTTCAGTCACCCGGAGACTTTCAGTGCCGGTCCCTCCGGGGGCAATTTTCTTGTCCCGGCAAGAAAATTGATAAGAAGCCGGCTTAAGGGGCGCTGCCGAAAAGCCGCCCCCTTAAGTATCCCCCGGCCGCACCGCCGGAACTGCTCCAAAACATTTCGGATTTCTATGGGTGGTTCTGCCGGAAGCAGTTTGACAAACTGACACCGGCGGCACCGGTTTTCGGTGCCGCCGGGTAAGGCTTAATCGTTCTGATCCATTTCTTTGAGAATTTCGTCTGCCTTTTCCTGGTTCTCCTTGGCCTTGTCGATACCCTCGGTGCTCTCCTTGCTGAACAGAATCCGGATGGTCAGGATCATCAGCTTGACATCCAGCAGCAGAGAGTAGTTTTCGATATACATGAGGTCAAGGCGAAGCTTGTCGTAGGGGCTGGTGTTGTACTTGCCGTAGATCTGGGCGTAGCCCGTCAGGCCGCCCCGAACCTTCAGCCGATAGGCAAATTCCGGAATGTCCTTGCAGTATTCGTCGGCGATGACCTTTCGCTCTGGCCGGGGGCCTACGACGCTCATGTCGCCCTTGAGAATATTGATAAGCTGGGGCAGCTCGTCCAGCCGGAAGGGACGGATGATTCGCCCTACCTTGGTAATCCGGGGGTCGTTGTCCGTGGCCAGAACGGCACCGGCGTATTTTTCCGCGTCCACCACCATGCTGCGGAATTTCAGAATGTCAAACTCCACCCCGTTCCGGGTCAGCCGCTTCTGGCGGAAGAACACCGGCCCGCCGTCCTCCAGCTTGATGGCGGCGGCGATGAGCAGCATCAGCGGGGCGAGAATCAGCAGCACGATGGCGCTGATGACCACGTCCATAATCCGCTTGGCCACCCGCTCGGCAGGGGTCAGCCCCGTGCCCTTGACCAGAACCAGAGGGGTGTCGAAGAGGGTAATGTTCCGGGCACCTCTGAGCATAATGTCCGTGAGCTTGGGAGAGACGTAAGTGCGGATGCGGTAGCGATAGCAGTATTTCAGCAGATCGTTTCGCAGCTGGGCGGGAACATCGTTGAGAATCACCGCGTCGTACTTGGGAATTTCCTTGATGATGGCATCGAAGCCTTCATCGGAGGAAATCAGGGCGCTGATGTTGTACTTGTCCTTTCGGGTATCCATTTTGACCTTTAGCTCCACGCCCCGGCGATGACCGTAAATGAGAAGCATGTCGTGGGGGGCGTACAGCCGGTGATACAGGCTGGTGTAGGCGAAAATCAGTGCCACCGCAATGACAATCTGGACCGCCGTCAGAGCCAGCATGGGGGAGGGGGGCAGCAGGGCGTTACCGATGAGGCACAGCTGCCAGTAGGTGATGAAATTCACCAGAGCCAGGGAAACAATCTGCCCGATCATCAGATCCAGCCGGTGGAGCTGACCGAACATGGTGCATTCCGAGTTCAGGAACAGGGCGTACAGCAGAACGCCGTAGATGCCCATCAGCACATATTTTCCTTTGTAGACGAAGTATTCCAGGTCGTAGCCGATTTTCCAGGCAAAGTAATAGGCCAGGGTCAGCAGAATCACTTCCAGCAGGGTTTCCGCTACCCGGACGAAACCCTTCATATCCTCATAAGCGCCGCGGCTTAATTTTCTCATTGTCTGTCTGCACATCCTTTTTTCGGCTGCCCCAATGGGCAAAAAATCCATAATCCTCTAGATTTTACCACAAAAATCAGGAAAAAGCAAGCCAGGGCCGGAATTTTCCCAAAAGAGCATAAGGGTGGGGCAGAGCCTATGGCTCTGCCCTGCAGCGTGTCAAAAAAGCCCCCAATATACGTTGTCATTCCGAACCAGTCCGCAGACTGGTGTGGGAATCCCCCGGATAGAAGTAAAAGCCACTGGTTTAGGATCTAAAATATTTGAAAATTAGGGGGATTGCCACGGCAGTGTGCGCACTGCCTCGCAATGACATGGTTTTTCGACAGTCTGTGGGGCAGTGCCTATGGCTCTGCCCCGAAGATTTACCGATGGAAAATGGGTTTTCTTCCTTCGAAGGTGCACACATAGCCGAAAATGCCCTTCAGAAGTTCGCAGGCTTCCTTGGAATACTGTCCCACCCGGCTGGCGGTGTGGGCGTCAGAGCCTACGGTGACGATTTCGCCGCCCAGCTCCTTGAACCGGCGGAAATAGTCCTCGGTGGGCAGAAACCCGCCGCAGCGATCCAGACCGCTGGTGTTCAGCTCCAATCCCTTGCCCTTGGCGGCCAGCACCCGGAGAATTTCATCGATGATTTCCCGGTGCTCCTCGTAGGGCACAGGCCGGGGCGCGGGATGGGCGGCGGTTTTTCCGATGTAGGTCAGATGAGCCAGCACGTCAAAGTCGTCGTGGAGCCGGACGCATGCCAGGGTTTCTTCCAGGCACCGCCGTTCTGCCTGCCAGACGGTTTTGCCTGCCCAGAAATCCTGAAAGTACACGTCCAGCCCATCCACGAAGTGAATGGAACCCAGGACGAAGTCGAAGGGGCGCCGCTGTAAATCCTTCCGGAATTGAGCTGCATTGTCCCGGGTCATGCCGAATTCCATGCCCCGGCGGATTTTCAGCCCGGGGGCGGACAGACGGTCGTATTCCGCGTTGTACTCGGCGGTATCGAAGGCCATGTTCCCCATTTTGCCTCTGGGGTCATAGTCGATGTGATCGGTGAAGCAGATTTCCTTCAGTCCTGCGTCCAGCGCGGCCTGAACCATTTTTTCGGCAGGGTCGTGGGCGTCAAAGGACACCCTGGAGTGCATGTGGTAGTCGTACATTTTCTATCTCTCCCAAAATTGGCGGAATGCGGTGGGCAGAGCCGCCTGCGTATTGATTTCCTCCGGGGTCATCCACTGGAAGCCGCCGGAGGGCGCGTCCACTTCCAGATAAATGCCCTTCATATTCCATTGAATGTGGGTAAAAATATGGGTTTTCCGGGACTCGCGGAGAAGCTCCCGGGGATGCAGCCCCCGCTCTTTCAGCGCCTCCAGCGCCTGCTCTGTGTCCAGGTCGCCGGGGAGGTTCGGAAACTGCCAGAGCCCGGCAAGGAGCCCCTTCTCCGGTCGCTTTTCCAGAGCGTAGCGACCGTCACAGCTTAAGATAAAAACCGTCAAATTCTCCTGTCTGCGCCCCTTTTTGGGGGATTTTACCGGCAGCGTTTGGGGGTTTCCTTCCAGGAAAGCCAGACAAAAGCCCTTGCATGGACAGCTTTCACAGTCCGGCTTCCGGTTGGGGCCGCAGAGGGTAGCTCCCAGCTCCATGAGAGCCTGGGTGAAGTCTCCGGCATCCTGGGGATAAATGGCAGCCAGCCGGGCGGTCACATCCTGCCGGGTCTGGGGCAGGTCAATGGGGGAGGGGTCATTGCGAAGCCGGGAGACCACCCGAAGCACGTTGCCGTCCACCGCCGGGGTGGGCTGGTTGAAGGCAATGGAGCAGATGGCACCGGCGGTGTAGGGGCCGATTCCGGGAAGGGAGAGCACCTGGGCGTGGTCGGTGGGAAATTCCCCGCCGTACTGCGCTTCAATCACCTGGGCGCATTTTTTCAGGTTCCGCACCCGGGAGTAGTAGCCCAGACCCTCCCAGAGCTTGTGGAGGACTTCATCGTCGCACTGAGCCAGAGACCGGATGTCCGGCAGGGCGGCAAGGAACCGGGTGTAATAGCCCTTTACCGCCTCCACCCGGGTCTGCTGGAGCATGATCTCCGACAGCCAGATGTGGTAGGGATTCCGATCCTCCCGCCAGGGAAGGCATCGGCGGTTTTCCCGATACCAGGGCAGAAGCACCTGGGGGAGGGCAGACAGACTTTTAGTTTTCCCCATGCGGATGCCCCCTTTCAATGTTAAACTATTCTACAATAGCATGTGCTTTTCTGTCAAGCAATGGGGAAAAGGAAAAAATTTAGTTTTTTGAAAAAAGTACTTGCTTTTTGCGGAACCATGTGCTATTATATCTCAGTCGATTGCGACATGCGCCAGTAGCTCAGTTGGATAGAGTGACTGACTACGAATCAGTAGGTCGGGGGTTCGAGTCCCTTCTGGCGTACCAAAAACGGTGTATCCCTTTAGGGATACACCGTTTTTGATTCGCCAGGCGGGACTCGAAAATTAAAATGCAACAGTCCGGTGGACTGGTGCTTGCCGCCGGCTCGACGGCGGCAACACCTTAGTGTAACGAGTCCCTTCTGGCGTACCGCCACTCCCAAAAGAAAAGGCGGGACTCGAAAGGGCGTTAAGAAAACATGCCAGTGGCATGTTTTTAGCCCGTGGGAGAGTCCTTTTCCATTCCAGACGCGCCCCGTAGGGGTGTGGATGAAATGGAAACGTCTTGTTTCTGCGTGTCCCACCTGGGATACACCGTTTTTGTATTCCAAATAAAAGGGACTTGAAAATTAAAATGAGGCTGCCTCGAATGATTTTGAAAAATCATTTTGAGACAGTCCCTTTTACTGTAAGGTGTGCGGAGAATACAAATCGAACGAGCGTTTTTCAGGCAGCGGCCATGCGGCACACATCTGCAAGAAGTGTGTTCCACTGTCTGCCGTACAGCGGTCAGAGAAAATGAAGATTCCCTATTTCGGTGTTTTATTCTTTACACTGACCAGGAAATGTGTTATTTTGATAAAAAATACAGGCTGGGAACAAGTATCATTCTGTAGAAAGAACAATTTGGCACTTTTCGTTGCTCTAAGGAGGATCAGGCGTGCATGAAACATTTTGGGTATCTTGTTTGTACGTTACTTCTTTTGCTTTCCCTGACGGGGTGCTGGCGGTACTCTGATGATAGCGCGGCTCCTTCAGCGGCGGGGATTTTGCCGGAGGAAACCTCCGATCCGACAACCTCTCTGGAAGAAATATCCGCCCCGATGGTCATTTCTACGGAAGAACCGCGGCAGACGGAGCCTGTTTCCTACAGCGGAGCCACATGGCAGGACGTGTATCGTCAAATCATACTCAGCGATCCCCGTAATTATCTTGCGGTAGAGCTAAGCCCTGAAATCAACATGGAGGATCGGCAGTTGTATTTGGGAATCCATGATTATGACCGCGACGGTACTCCAGAGCTGATAATCGGCGATTCCTGGGCTGCGGCAGTGTTTACCTATGCGGATGGGCAGGCGGAGAAACTGGCAGACCTGTGTATTCCCGATACAGTGTGGTGCATCAATGGACTTCATGCCAGAGGAAACAGCATCAGTGTTCAATGTGACGGAGCCGGTGGGGGAGATTTTGTGAACTTTGGTTTTTGGGACGGGGAATATGTGCTTGGCATCTATACAGGACTGAGCAACGCCTATGACCCGCCGCTCATCAATGGGAAAACGGGATCGATAGACCAAATGAATCAAATTTATCCGACCGACTATGCTTCTTATTCAGAAGATGATCTGAAAGAAATGGTTCACTTGGTTCGGGAGGGCAATGACTGGACGATACACCTTCCATCCGGAGAGAGTGTAACCTTGGACGAGTCCTTTGAGTTTGATCGTTTCCTGTGGGAATAAGATGGGTTAGCAGGGTTTACATATTTTAAGGAAACACTGAATAAATCGTCTGCGGCTGGACAGCGGATCTTTTGCTTCCATGCTGCGGTTTGAAAAATGGGAAATACATACAGTATTCCCTCATTTTCCAAACCTTGCCTGGAAACAAAATCTCTCGTTGCCAGCTCTTGCCGATTTAATCAGAGCTTCCCTAAAAGATTTCTTTTTGAACATGAACCCGAAATCCTTCCGCATAAGGCAGCAAAGAAAGAGTAGATGGGGCAGAAAACGGAAACATCAAAGTATATTTTTAAGGAGATATTATGAGAATAAAGTTTCGGAATTTATGGACGCTTGTATTGTTATGCCTCTGCTGCTTCCTGACTGCGTGCGCAAGGGAAACCATAAGTGAACAGACAACGGAAAGCACAGCAGTACAGGAGGAGACGGCCGAATCGGCAGAGATTCCAACGACCACAGAGCCAACTCCGGTGCCAACCGATTATGTGCCGGAAATGTCGGGAAAAATCGATTTCCGATATATTTACAGGGGCTTTACCGGCGTCCCGCTGGACAATCGGGAAGAGATCGAGAAGTTCAGGAATTTTGGGGTACAGATGATAGCCACAGAGGATGAATGGCACGCATTTATGGACACCTACTGCCCCGGGATCCCCTATAATGAATCGTGGGATTTTCAGGAGGATTACCTGCTGGCTTCCGTTACTGCCAGTGAGGATCCCGCGTTTGCGGTGGCTGACGCAGTCACAGGCTTGACCTGGGAGAACGGAAGCTTTGTCTGCGAATATGAAAAGAATCCAAATCATTATGTCTATGCCCTGAATACCGGGGAGTACACCCACTTTTATGTGGAGGTGATCGCGATCAGCAAAGAAGGCCGGGACGCAACGCCGGAGAGAACGAAGACCCAACCCACAGGCGGCAATTTTGAGACCCTGTACAGAGGGTTTACCCTGGTATCCCTGGAAGACAGGGATACCTTTGATAAATTTATGCAGTTCGGAACCCAGATCATCGGGACAGCGGAGGACTTTGCCGCGTTTTTGGATTTCTATTGCCCAGGGAATCCTTGTGATATGTCCCTGGATTTCTCTGAAGAATGCGTTATCGCGACGATTATGCTGGGTGCGAAACCAGGCTATGCCATGACCCACAAAAGCTTGGGAATCGACCCGGAAACCGGGTACCTGAACATTGAGTTGGATTACATAGACCCTGTATATGCTCTGAATTCCGGAGAGTATGGTCACTATTTTGTAGAACTCATAAAAGCAAACAGATCGGAGCTACCTGATAACACGACCTTATGGACATACCATTCAGAATAAGAAAAACGCCAAACGACGATATGAATTCTGAACATGTTAAATTGATTTGCGGCTCAGTTTCGCGGTCAGCTCTCTGCAAGCGGGGGATGACATCAAATAGGCCATGCCACAGCGGCTTTTACGCTGGGCGTTTACAGTCATGTAACAGAAAAAATGAAGCGGGATAGTGCCAAAAGAATGCAGAAATTCTATGAAGCCATAAGGGAAACAACTTCTTCCCAATAAGGGAAAACACAAAACAGTGAAAAATCGGGTAGGCGAAATTCAAACTTCTGGTACGGTAAAAGCAATTAAAAGTAGGGTAAAAAGAAGCCCACCGAACAATCTTGTCCGGTGGGTCTGGCAGGGGCACAAGGACTTGAACCCTGAGCCTACGGTTTTGGAGACCGCCGCTCTACCAATTGAGCTATACCCCTATATATGAAAGGCAGGAGCCTATGTAAACTGGTGGGCCTTCAGGGACTCGAACCCGGGACTATCCGGTTATGAGCCGGAGGCTCTGACCAACTGAGCTAAAGGCCCGTGAAAATCACGGTGAACTCGTCACCACGGGTGATATTATAGCATCGATGAGCCGGGCTGTCAAGCAATTTCTTTTGAAAATCCGATTTTCCCAGAAAAACCGGAATCTCCTTGCAAACCTGGGGAAAATGCGGTATGATTGAAAAAGAAAGTGAGGGAAAGTCCCATGAACGCTGTGCTTGCCTATGAGAAGAAGCTGTATTTTACCGGGAAAAAGGACTATCTGACCGCTATGGTCACCCATGAGGATAACTATCTGATCTGGAAATATATGACTTTTCTTCGCCGGGAGGAGGCTGCGAGATGTAAGATCACTGCTTATTTCTGGCGGCGGAAGAAGAACAACCTGGGCAGCCGACTGGGGCTTCAGATTTATGCCGGAACCTGCGCCCGGGGTCTTCACATCTGGCATTACGGCTCCGTCATCATCTCCGGCGACGCGGTGGTAGGGGAGAACTGCACTATCCACGGTCAGGCCTGTATCGGAAGCGACGGGGCATCCGATGTTGCGCCGGTGCTGGGGAAGAATGTGGACATCGGCGTGGGGGCGAAGATCATCGGCGCCGTGACGCTGGCAGACGATATCCGGATCGGTGCCGGGGCAGTGGTGGTGAAAAGCTGCGAAATCCCGGGAGCCACCCTGGTTGGGGTTCCAGCCCGACAGGTTGAATAGAATTACTCCCGGTTCGCGGGAACCGGGAGTTTTCCTTATTTCTGAGGAAGGGGGAGGCCGAATCTGACGTTCATTTCCGGATCAGCCACGGGGGTGACGTGGATCTGATGCCGGATCAGACCGTGGGAATACAGGGTTCCGGGGAGCCGCTCCAGCAGCTTCAGAGAATGGGGCCAGTTGTCCTCATTTTCCGGATCGGATACATACTGGGGCACATGGAGCTCCACTTCGGTGAGCCCCTGGGCATCCGCCGTTTGCAGCTGGGCAATCAGGTCACGGCTGACGTCCGCGCAGATCGCCGGACGGACACCGGCGAAATTAGATTCCAGGAAGGTTTCCGACCGGGTATCCACTCCGGACAGCAGGAAAACCGTGACAAGGGGCAGAGCCAGCATCAGCCTGGGATACCGGCTGACCAGAGCGGCGAGCATGAGCATTCCGCACAAATCCATCAGGAAGAACAGACCGAACAGATTTTCGCTGCGTCGGATGACGGTGGGATCCACCGCGCTGGACAGCATCAGCAGATACACTCCGAAGGCCGCCGCGGCGATGAGCACGATGCCCAGACCAGGACAGGGAAGGGGCTCGCCCTTTTTCCGGGAAATCAAAGCGCAGACGCAGAAGGCAGCCACAATGAGAACAATGGCCAGCTGGTACAGCCGGTTCAGGTCGAGGAGAATTCTGGCTAAGTACTTACAGGAAAGGTACAGCTGGTAGTACGCAGGTGTGCTGCCCCCGGCCGATGCCGCTCGGCCGCCGCTGAGCTCAAACACCGCACTGATGAACCAAGCCACCAGCACCAGAAGGGGAAAACCGTTCTCGGAGAGAATCCCCTTCCACTGCTTCGCTTTTCCATGGGCGATCAGACTCAGCAGCACCACGCTTCCGGCCCAGGCGGCCAGAATACCGCTGGCGGGCAGGTTGGAGAAAATGGCGAAATAGACCACAATGCAGAAGCAGCCCCTGGCGGCGGGCGCACCGGATTTTAGAAAATCTGCCATCTTCGGATTGCAAATCAGACTCATGACGAGCGACGCGTTCAGCAGGGCGGGCAGCAGATAATTATAGTAGCAGTTCAGGTCAACACAGTAGAATAGGTACTGATTGCCAAAATCCGCCCAGCGAAGAGCCAGAAAATGCGCAGTCAGAAACAAGGCCGTAACCACCGAGGCTGTCAGCCGGGACAGAGGGAAGCACCGGCGAAGAAGCCGGGAGAAGCACCACAGATAACCGGTGATGGAAAGACTTACGACCAAAGCGTGCATGAGGGTCTGGGCGGTGATGTAGTCTTTCGTCAGGGGCATGACCAGGTAGGCGGCGACGGTGGAAATGAAGGGGAAGATTACTTCCGGGAAGACCTTGGCCGGGTTCCATTCCCCCCAGACCGGGGTGGTAGCCCGGACGTAGGCCAGGTAGCTCCAGTCGTCGGCATCGAAGACCACTAGGACGTGGACTTTGGTAAACCAGACGAATAAAAAGGTGAAAATCGCCAGATAAAACAGCCCGTGGCAGAGCTTTTTTTGTCTTTCGTTCATGGAAGCCTCCGATTTGTTTCGTTTTTCTTAGCATATAACACTTGTCTTTTTTTGTCAAGTCTGGGGCTTTTTCGGTTGCCAAAAAGGGATACACCATGTATAATAACGGCGAAAGGACGTGAGGCAGTTGGACAAAATCACCGTTGCGGTTCCCTGCTATAATGAGGAGCCGGTGCTGGAGCTGTTCTATAAGGAGATCACCGCCGTGGCAGAAACCATGCCCCAGGCGGAATTTGAGTTTTTATTCATTGACGACGGCTCCCGGGACGGGACGCTGAAAAAAATCCTGGAGTTGGCGGAACGGGACAGCCGGGTCAAATTCATTTCCTTCTCCCGGAATTTCGGCAAGGAAGCGGGAATTTACGCAGGCCTGGAAAACGCCTCCGGGGACTATGTGGTCATCATGGACGCGGATTTGCAGGATCCTCCGGCTCTGCTTCCGGAAATGTGCCGGGCGGTGGCGCAGGAGGGCTACGACTGTGTGGGCTCCCGGCGGGTGACCCGGAAGGGCGAGCCGCCCATCCGTTCCTTCTTTGCACGGATGTTCTACCGGATTATCAATAAAATGTCTGATGCCCAGATTGTGGACGGAGCCCGGGATTTTCAGATGATGAACCGGCAGGTGGTGGAGGCCATCCTGTCCATGGGGGAGTACAACCGGTTCTCCAAGGGCATTTTCGGCTGGATTGGCTTCCGAAAGAAGTGGCTGGAATATGAGAACATCGAGCGGGCGGCAGGGGAGACCAAGTGGAGCTTCTGGAAGCTGTTCCTCTACGCCCTGGAGGGCATTGTGGCCTTTTCCACCATGCCCCTGGTGCTCTCTTCCGTGTTCGGTATTCTGTGCTGCGCTCTGGCCCTCATTATGATCATTGTGGTTATCATCCGGACCCTGGTCTTCGGCGACCCCACTTCCGGCTGGCCGTCCCTGGTGTGCATCATGCTGCTGCTCAGCGGCATTCAGATGCTGGGCATCGGCGTGGTGGGTCAGTATCTGGCGAAAACCTACTTGGAAACCAAGCACCGACCTATTTACCTGACCCGGCTGACCAATATTGAGAAAAAAGCAAAGAAGGAGGAAGCCTGATGGAGCAATTGACCCGGCCTATGGAAGACCGGAAACGGCAGCTGCTTTTCTGCCTGGCCTGTGTATTCATCTGGGGTCTGGCGGCACATGCCTATGGATTCCTGCACAGCAGCTTTTCCCACGACTCCTTGTTTGAATTCAATGGTGACGGCCTGAGCAACCGGATTCGTATCAGCAACGGACGGTTTATCTCTCCTGTGTGCCGGTGGATTTTCCGGACGAATATGACCCTTCCCTGGCTGGTGGGGGTGCTGGGACTGCTGTGGATCGGCCTTTCAGCCTATCTGATTCTTCGCTTGCTCCGGCTGAAAACCCCGGCGGCCGCCATCCTGGTTTCTGGCTTTCTGACGGCCAACCTGACGGTATCCGCCACGGCGGCTACCTTCCTCCACGATTTTGACTGCGATATGCTGGCACTGCTGACAGCGGTGGGGGCGGTGTACTGCTGGAATCGGGGCAAGTGGGGGTTCCTGCCCGGTGCGGAGCTGGTGACGCTGTCCTTGGGGCTATATCAGAGCTACATCTGCGTGAGCATCGTGCTCATTCTCTTCGTGTGCATCACGGCGCTTCTGGACGGGGAGAAGGCCAAAAATGTGATTTTCAAGGGTCTTCGGGCCTGTGCCATGCTCCTGCTGGGCGGAATCATCTACTATGTGCTCATGAAGCTGGTGGTGCGGCTCAGCGGCATTCAGATGCTCTCCAACGTCTACAATTCCCTGGACAGGCCTGCCAAGCTGCTGGAGGCCAGCTGGTTTGATATCCGCTATGTGTTCAAGGCCACCTACCGGCAGTATTTTGAGCGGATTATTCAGGTGCTGTCTCCCTTCCCGGCGGTGACCCAGGGGGCAACGGCGGCGCTCCTGGCGGTCAGCGGCCTTGCCTTGATCGCGGAGATGCTGTCTTCCAAAGTAGGCTGGCCGGAAAAGCTGCTGGTGCTGGTTCTGGCGGCTCTCGTGCCCTTCGGCGGTAATCTGATGCACTTTGTGACCATGGGCAGTGCCGACCATGAGCTGATGGTCTATTCTTATTGGCTGATTTATCTGCTGCCTCTGCTGCTTTTGCCCCGGCTTCCTTGGGACAAGCTGGCAAAACCCATTTTTTGGGTCAAACCCATTTGCGCCGGGCTCATCGTTGTGCTCATCTGCGCCCAGGTGCAGGTGGCGAACGTACTGTATCTGAAAAAGGACTTGGAGCAGGATGCCTACCTGTCCGTCATGACCCGGGTGGTCTACCGGATGGAGGAAACTGAGGGCTACGTCCCCGGGGAAACCCCGGTGGTGATGGTGGGGCTTCCTCAGCAGCTGAACGATACCATCCCCGGTTTCGAGGCTTACCGCAAGCCCAACGGCATGTGGATGACGGACGTGCTCAACTATGGGGATTCCGGCCACTGGGCGGCCTATTTCAAGTACATTCTGCTGAACCCGGCGAAAATCGTCAGCGGCAGCAAAATGACCAGCGATCCCCGGGTTCAGGCTCTGCCCTGCTACCCGGCTCAGGGCTGCACCGCCATCATCGACGGCACCCTGTTCGTCAAGCTCAGCGAGTCATAAGAGGGGAAACTGGGAATTCAACAAAAAGCAGGAATTTGAAACTAAGGCGGTCATTGCGAGGCAGTGTGCACACTGCCGTGGCAATCCGTCTCCCCCCCCTTGGCTCCCCCGCTGGGGGAGCTGGCGGCGAAGCCGACTGAGAGGGTAAAAATCACCCTCTCCGCCTCCGGCACCTCTCCCATAGGGAGAGGCAAGTGGCCCTCATCCGCCCGCTGCGGCGGGCACCTTCCCCGCGGGGGAAGGCAGGGGGGCACGGATTGCCACACCAGTTTGCGCTATATTAAGGTATGACTGCCACCGGCAGTCATTGAGATTTTAGATTTGCTGCGCGGAGCACTGCTGGTTCGCAATGACGTCGTATTTTGTGAGAATGGTTCGAAGATAAGAAGGCACCCGCAGATTGGAAAATCTGCGGGTGCCTTGTGTATTTTTGAATTACTCTTCCCAGTTATGCCAGACGTTTTGCACGTCGTCGTCGTCCTCCATGATGTCCAGCAGCTTCTCCATCTGGGAAATCTGCTCCTCGGACTCCAGCTTCTGATAGTTCTGGGGAACCATCTCGATCTGGGCGGAGACGAAGGTGTAGCCCTTGGCACTGAGGGCATCGGCCACGGCGTTGAAGTCGTCGGGGTCGGTGTAGACGGTGAACATATCGTCCTCGGCCTCAAAGTCGTCGGCACCGCAGTCCATGGCATCCATCATCACGGCGTCCTCTTCCAGCTCCCCTTCGGAGTTGTCGATGACCAGCACGCCCTTCTTGTCAAAGGACCAGCTGACGCAGCCGGTGGCACCCAGGTTGCCGCCGAACTTGTCGAAGTGGTGGCGCATGGAGCCGGCGGTCCGGTTCCGATTGTCGGTCATGGTCTCCACGATGACGGCCACGCCACCGGGGCCGTAGCCTTCGTAGGTGATGGTTTCGTAGTTGTCCCCACCGGCACCGGCAGCCTTCTCCAGGCACCGCTTGATGTTGTCGTTGGGCATGTTGGCGGCCTTGGCCTTGGTGATGACGGTTGCCAGCCGGGAGTTGTAGGCGGGATCGGCGCTGCCGCCCTCCTTCACCGCCACGATCAGCTCCTTGGCGATCTTAGTGAAGGCAGCCGCGCGCTTGGCATCCTGCGCGCCCTTGGTTTTCTGAATGTTATGCCATTTGGAATGTCCGGACATTGTATCTCTACCCTTTCTGGTTAATTTATGAAAATAGCTTACCTATTTTAACAGAACAAAATGAAAAAATCAACCCACTTCAGAAGAATTTCATGCAGTCGGCGTGGGTTTCGGAGATTTTTACGGTGACAGCCGGAAAAGCTGCCCCGATTTTCTCCGCCAGCAGGGAAACCACCGGATTTTCCGTGGGGAAATGCCCGGCATCGATGAGGGTCAGACCCGCATCCCGGGCATCCCAGAACTGATTGTATTTGGCGTCGGCGGTGACCAGGGTGTCGCATCCGGCGTGCAACGCGTCCTGCCATTCACTGGCGCAGGCTCCGCCGCCCACAGCCACCCGATGTACGGGCTTGCCGCCATCGGCATAGCGAAGACCCTGGCAGTGCAGGGCGTTTTTTACCCGTGGCAGAAATTCGGAAAGGGGCTGACACTCCACCGTGCCCATCCGCAGAAGCCCCCATTCCCGGCCCAGTTCGTCGGTGCCCATGGGGTCAATGACCCGGACATCCCGTAAACCCAAAGCGGCGGCCAGACAGTCGTTGACCCCGCCGGGGGCGCAGTCCAGGTTGGTGTGGGCGTTGACGGCGCTGATGCCGCTGGCGCATAGCAGCTGGATGGAACGACCCAGGGCGGTTTCGTCGGTGACGGCCTTGAGAGGATTGAAAATCAGGGGATGATGGGTGACGATCAGCTCCGCCCCCCATTCCTTTGCTTCCCGGCAGACCCCTTCAAAGGGGTCGAGAGCCACCAGTACCTTCGTCACCGGGCGGCTTTTTCCGCCGCACAGCAGCCCCACATTGTCCCAGTCCATCTTCATGGAGCGGGGAGCCAGGGTTTCCAGATAGTCCAGAATATTGCCAACGGTTGTCATGTGTTTTCCTCCAATTCCGTAAGAGCCTGACAAATTTCGTCCTCCGGCCGGTGCTCAGCCGCAAGTCGCAGCAAATCCAGCACCCACCGGCGGTATTCCGCCGCCTCCGGGGCATTGCAGCGCGCCAGAGCCGGGGAGAAGTGACACTGCCCGGCGGTGAGCTTGGTCGCCGCCGGGTTCCACAGCACCTCCATCACCGTGTAGAGAAACCGCCCGTCCCGGAGGGCAGTCTCCTGAGCGATTTTCCAGCCGGTATCGCTTAAGTATCGCCGCAGGGTTGGGGTTTTGCTCTGGCATTGGAGAATCAGCCGATAGACGCCGCTCCGAAGCCAGGGGGCGGCTTCCAGGATGGAGATCATGGTATCCGCCCCCATGCCAGCGCAGATGAGCACGTCAAAATCCCGGGGAAGCCCCTGAACCCCATCGCACAGGAAAAAGTCGATTTTTTCGGACACACCGAAATGGGCAGCGTTCCGCCGGGCACTGCCCAGCGGCCCCTCCCGGACATCGGAGGCGTAGACGTGCCCGGCCACACCGGATTGGAGCAGATGGAGGCTCAGATAGCCGTGGTCACAGCCTACGTCCGCCACCCGCTCGCCGGGGCGGACAAAGGCGGCACAGGCCAAAAGCCGGGAAGATAAGGGAACGTTCGTCATAATTTCCTCCGAAAAAACGGGAGCGGCTCAGCCGCTCCCGTCCAAGAATTCACTTAAACCTTTTTCTCGGCCTCGGCAGCCTCGTAGGCCTCCAGGAACTGGTTCAGCTGAGCCAGGAAGGGCTCGCAGTCCACGCCGTGAACCATGCAGGCTTCTTCCACGGTCTCGCCCCGGGAAGAGGGGCAGCCCAGGCAGTGCATACCGATGGCAAAGAACAGGGGAGCGGCCTGGGGCGCAATGTCCAGAACGTCGCCGATAATGGTATTTTTCTCAATCTTAACAGCCATGAAAATGACCTCCTTTTATTTCTGCGCATATTATAACCGTTCGTGCCGAAAAAAACAAGAGGCAATTGCGGATTTTCCCGTGCCGGTGGGATTCCTTGACTTTCCACTTCTTTTTGCGTATAATATACTGGATTTATTATGGAATGCTTAGGCAGGTTATGAAATTATGGCAAAAAAACAGGAACAGTACGGAAATTCCAGCATCTCCATGCTCAAGGGCGAGGATCGGGTGCGCAAGCGTCCCGCGGTTATCTTCGGCTCCGACGACCTGGAGGGCTGCAAGCACGCGGTGTTTGAAATCCTCTCCAACGCCATCGACGAGGCCAGAGAAGGCCACGGCGATACCATCATCGTCACCCGCTACGAAGACTTGAGCGTGGAGGTGGAGGACTTCGGCCGGGGCTGCCCGGTGGACTACAACGAGAAGGAAAAGCGGTACAACTGGGAACTGGTATTCTGCGAAATGTACGCCGGCGGCAAGTACGGCGAAAACGGAGAAAATTACGAGTATTCCCTAGGGTTGAACGGCCTCGGCTCCTGCGCCACCCAGTATGCCTCGGAATATTTCGATGCCACCATCCGCAGAGACGGCTTCCGCTACGATCTGCATTTTGAAAAGGGCAGAAACATCGGCGGTCTGAAAAAAAGCCCTGCCGACCGGAAGAAAACCGGCTCCTGCTTCCGCTGGAAGCCGGATAGGGAGGTCTTCACGGACATCAACATCCCCGTGGAATACTACCGGGATGTGCTCCGCCGTCAGGCGGTGGTGAACCAGGGGGTTCGCTTCAAATTCCGCAACCAGGTGGGCAAGACCTTTGAGGAAGAGGAATACTGCTACATGGGCGGCATCCGGGAGTATATCGAGGAGCTGGTGGGGGACAATGCCTTCACCATGCCCGTATACTGGGAGACCGAGCGCCGGGGTCGGGACGCGGAGAACCGGCCGGAAATGAAGCTGAAAATCACCGCCTCCTTCTGCTTCAGTAAGCAGCTGAGCCACATTGAGTACTACCACAATTCCTCCTGGCTGGAGTACGGCGGCAGCCCGGACAAGGCGGTGCGCAGCGGCTTCACCGCGGCCTTCGACAAGTACCTCCGGGACAACAATAAGTACACGAAAAGCGAGAACAAGATCATTTTCCAGGACA
This sequence comes from uncultured Oscillospiraceae bacterium, assembly GCA_934630985.1. Classification (GTDB taxonomy): domain Bacteria; phylum Bacillota; class Clostridia; order Oscillospirales; family Oscillospiraceae; genus Faecousia. The sequence goes on from CAKTXO010000001.1 coordinate 64,900, forward strand.
TCCAGGACTCTCTGGTGCTGGTGACCAACTGCTTTTCCACCATCGGCTGCTTTGAAAACCAGACCAAAAAGAGCGTCAACTCCAAGTTCACCCAGGAGGCCATGACGGCGTTTTTCAAGGAGCAGCTTCAGGTCTGGTTCATCGAGAACGCCCAGGAGGCCGCCAAGGCCGCGGAGCAGATTTTGGTCAACAAGAGGGCCCGGGAGTCCGCGGAGAAGACCAAGACCAGCGTCAAGAAAAAGCTGTCCGGCTCCATCGATATTTCCAATCGGGTGCAGAAGTTCGTGGACTGCCGCAGCAAGGACGCGGCTGCGCGGGAGCTGTATATCGTGGAGGGCGATTCCGCTCTGGGCAGCGTGAAAATGAGCCGGGACGCGGAGTTCCAGGGCATTATGCCTGTCCGGGGCAAAATTCTCAACTGTCTGAAAGCGGACTACGGCAAAATCTTCGGAAGCCCCATTATCACAGACCTGATGAAGGTTCTGGGCTGCGGCGTGGAGGTGCAGGGCAAGAAGGCCAAGGAGCTTTCGAGCTTCGATCTGTCCGCCCTGCGCTGGAACAAGGTGGTCATCTGTACCGATGCGGACGTGGACGGCTTCCAGATCCGCACCCTGATTCTGACCATGCTCTACCGGCTGTGCCCCACCTTGATCCGGGACGGCTATGTGTATATCGCGGAATCCCCGCTGTTTGAAATCACCTGCAAGGACAAGACCTGGTTTGCCTACAACGAGCAGGAAAAGATGAAAATCCTCAAGGACTTGGAGGGCAAGAAGGTGACCATCCAGCGCTCCAAGGGTCTGGGCGAAAACGACCCGGAGATGATGTGGATGACCACCATGAACCCGGAGACCCGGCGGCTCATCAAGGTCATGCCCGAGGATGCCGAGCGCACCGCCCACTATTTTGACGTGCTGCTGGGGGACGCGCTTCAGGAGCGGAAGAATTTCATCGCGGAAAACGGTGCCCGTTACCTGGAACTGGCGGATATTTCATAATACTATTTCTTAATAAAATGATTTCATCATTTTACTTAAGCCGTTTCACGGCAGACCGCCTGGGCGGCGGTAAGAAATGTATTGACTTCGTTTTTTAGCGGCAGCGGCCGCTGACCGCAATCCTGCGGCCTAATAAAACGCTTCTAAGCGTTTTATGAAAAACTCGTATAGAAGGAGCGGAATATGGCAAGAAAAAACAAGGAACCCGAAAAGAAAAAAGTGAATACCGACGGAATTATGGGGCTTCACGGCTCCACCGTTGAGCAGGCGATTTCCGAGACGCTGGAAATCAACTATATGCCCTATGCCATGTCCGTCATCGTTTCCCGAGCCATTCCGGAAATCGACGGCTTCAAGCCCTCCCATCGGAAGCTTCTGTACACCATGTACAAAATGGGGCTTCTGAACGGCGGCAGAACCAAATCGGCCAATATTGTGGGTCAGACCATGCGGCTGAACCCCCACGGCGACGCGGCCATTTATGAGACCATGGTGCGCCTTGCCAGGGGCAACGAGACGCTGCTGCACCCCTTCGTGGACTCCAAGGGCAACTTCGGCAAGGTCTATTCCCGGGACATGGCCTACGCCGCCTCCCGGTACACGGAGGCCAAGCTGGACGGCATCTGCGGGGAAATTTTCAAGGACATCGACAGCGACACCGTGGACATGGTGGATAACTACGACGCTACCATGAAAGAGCCCAGCCTGCTTCCCACCACCTTCCCCAATGTGCTGGTGTCCGCCAACCAGGGCATCGCCGTGGGCATGGCCTCCAACATCTGCTCCTTCAATCTGAAGGAGGTCTGCGACACCGCCATTGCCCTGATGAAAAACCCTGACCACGACATTCTGGAAACCCTGCCTGGCCCGGATTTTTCCACCGGCGGGGAGCTGCTCTTTGACGAGGCGGCCACCCGGGAAATCTATTCCACCGGCCGGGGCAGCTTCAAGCTCCGAGCCAAGTGGCGCTACGTCAAGGAGGGCAACCTCATTGAAATTACGGAAATTCCCTACACCACGGCCACCGAGGTCATTATGGACAAGGTGGCGGAGCTGATCAAGGCGGGAAAAATCCGGGAAATCGCCGACATGCGGGACGAAACCGACCTGGGCGGCCTGAAGCTGACCATTGACTTGAAGCGGGGCGTTGACCCGGATAAGCTGATGCAGAAGCTCTTCCGGATGACCACCCTTCAGGATTCCTTCCCCTGCAACTTCAATATCCTGATCGCGGGAATGCCCCGGGTCATGGGCGTGGGAGAAATTCTGGACGAGTGGACAGCCTGGCGGACGGACTGCATCAAGCGGCGGCTGTTCTTCCAGATTGGCAAGAAGGAGGAAAAGCTCCACCTGCTCAAGGGTCTGGAACGGATCCTTCTGGATATCGACAAGGCCATCCGGGTCATCCGGGAGACGGAAATGGACAGCGAGGTGGTGCCGAACCTGATGATCGAGTTCGGCATCGACGAGATCCAGGCCAATTTCGTGGCGGAAATCAAGCTGCGCAACATCAATAAGGAATACATTCTCAAGCAGACCAAGGCCATTTCTCAGCTGGAGCAGGAGATTGCCGACATGCGCGCCACACTGGAAAGCTCCCGGAAGCTGAAAAACGTGATTATTTCCGAGCTTCAGGAGGTTTCCAAGAAGTACGGCCAGCCGAGAAAGACGGAAATTCTCTACAACGTTTCCGAGACGGCCGCCGAGGACGAGGAGGAGTCGGTGCCGGATTACCCGGTGACGGTGTTCGTCTCCAAGGAAGGCTACCTGAAAAAAATCACCGCCCAGTCCCTGCGGATGAGCGGCGAGCAGAAGTTCAAGGAGGGCGACAGCCTGTCCTTCACCCGGGAGACTACCAACCGGGCGGAATTTTTGGTATTTACCGATAAGTACCAGTGCTACAAGTCAAGGCTATCTGATTTTGACGACGGCAAGGCATCTCTGCTGGGCGACTATCTGCCCCAGAAGCTGGGCTTTGAGCCGGGAGAGAACCTGGTGTCCCTGCAATTCTGCGGGGATTACAAGGGCTTCGTCCTCTTCTTCTTCGAAAACGGCAAGGCGGCCAAGGTGCCCCTGTCCGCCTACGAGACGAAAACCAACCGGAAGAAGCTCACCGGCGCTTACTCGGACAAGAGCCCTCTGGTTGCGGCTATGGTGCTGGAGGAGGATGCCCAGATCGCCCTGTATTCCTCCGACGGCAGAGCCGCCGTCTTCTCCACCGCCCAGCTGCTGCCCAAGACCACCCGCAACACCCAGGGCGTGGCGGTGATGACCCTGAAAAAGAGGGCGGTTTTGCAGGATGCCAGACTGCTGGAGGAAAGCGGCATTGCAAACCCCAGCCGCTACCGGACGAAGACCATCCCTTCCGCGGGAATGCTCCTGAAAGAAGAGGACTCTGCGGATAAGCAGCAGTCCTTTGAGGTTTGAACCATGAAAGCATTGCGAAGCAACGCAAATCTGATTGCGGGAACCGTGCTGGGCAGCGCCCTGTTCGCCCTGGGCTTTTCCTGCTTTTTGCTTCCCAACGAGATCAGCACCGGCGGCATTTCCGGTGTGGCACTGATCTTAGTGGAGCTTCTGGGCTTCGGCAGCGTGGGCGCCGTGTCGATTTTCATCAACCTGCCTCTGTTCGCCCTGGCCGGACTGAAGGTGGGGCGGCGGTTTTTCTTGGGGTCGCTCCTGGGAATGCTGGTCAGCTCTGCCCTCATTGACCTGTTCGCCGGAGTGCCCATGCCCCATATGGAGACGCTGGTGGGGGCGCTGTACGGCGGCACATTGTGCGGTCTGGGACTGGGAATGGTTTTTTCTTCCGGCGCTTCCACCGGCGGCTCGGATATCGTGGTGCGGCTTTTGAAGCTGCGCTGGCGGGACATTCCCATCGGCCAGATTTCCATGTGCTTTGACGCGGTGGTGGCGGTGATCACAGGCCTGGTATTCCGGGATCTGAATAAGGCTCTGTACACCGGCATTACGGTGTTCCTGTGCGGCAAGGTCATGGACGCGGTGATCTATCGCTTCGACTACTCCAAGGTGGCTCTGATTATCACCAAGGAGCACCAGCGGATTGCGGAGGCCATTTCCGCCCGGCTGGACAGGGGGGCCACCTTCCTGAACGGAGAGGGGAGCTTTACCCACCGGGAAATGAAGGTGGTGCTCACTGCCGTCAAGCGGCAGCAGATCACCGAGCTGAAGGAGCTGGTCATGGAGATCGACCCGGATGCCTTTGTGATCGTGCAGGAGGCTCACCAGGTGCTGGGCGACGGCTTCCGCCGGTATCGGCGGGACGCACTGTAATACGAGTTTTTAATAAAACGCTTAAAAGCGTTTTATTAGGCCGCAGGATTGCGGCCAGCGGCCACTGCCGCTTAAAAACGAAGTCAATACATTTCTTACCGCCGCCCAGGCGGTCTGCCGTGAAACGGCTTCAGTAAAATGATGAAATCATTTTATTAAGAAATAGTATTAAAGGGGGAGAAACCGTGAAAGCAAAGCTTCTGACGCTGGTTCTGACACTGAGCATACTACTGGGCGGCTGCGGCTGGATGAACGGCAGCTTTGTTTCCGTGGAGCCCCACCAGGTGCCCCGGCAGAGCGGCCACACCGACACGGTGACCGCCTCCAACTACCGGGAATTTCTGGCGGCGCTGAAGCAGATCATCGCCTCCGGCACGGAGGTGGCGGCCATCCATGTGGAGGAATATCCTGCCAAGAGTCTGGAGGCCGGCGTAGCCCGGGCGGTGCGCAGCGCCATGCTCAATGACCCCATCGGTGCCTACGCCGTGGAGAACATCGACTATGAGATCGGTACCAGTAGCGGCCTGCCGGCGGTGTCCGTGGCCATTACCTATAAGCGCAATACCACGGAACTTCAGCGTGTCCGCCGGGCGGCGGACACGGAACAGGCCAAGCGAATCATCGCCAACGCCTTGGAGGGCTATGAGGCGGGAATCGTGATTCTCATCGGGGAATATACCAAGGCGGACTTTATCCAGTACGTCCAGGACTACGCCAACGACCACCCGGAAAGCGTCATGGAAACCCCGCAAGTCACTGAGGCGGTTTACGGCAGCGGCACCAGCCGGCTGGTGGAGCTGATTTTTGCCTATCAGACCAGCCGGGATTCTCTGCGCCGGATGCAGGCTCAGGTGAAGCCGATGTTTGAGTCGGCCAAGCTGTACGTCAGCGGCGACGGGGACGACTATCAGAAATTTTCCCAGCTCTACGCCTTCCTGATGGAACGCTTTGACTATAAGCAGGAGACTTCCATCACACCGGCCTACAGTCTGCTGCGCCATGGCATCGGCGACAGCCGAGCCTTTGCCCGGGTCTATGCCGCCATGTGCCGGGATGCGGAGCTGACCTGCCTGTGCATCACGGGTACCCGGTCTGGGGAGCCGTGGACCTGGAACCTGGTGCTGGATGGGGATGCCTACTACCATGTGGATCTTCTTCGGTGCAGCCAGGAGGGAAAGTACACTCAGCGCACGGAGGAAGAGATGGAGGGTTACGTCTGGGATTATTCCGCCTATCCCGGCGGCGGGAGAACCGAAATCCCGGTGCCTACAGAAAATTGAAAAAAATAAAAATTAGGGCTTGACAAATCGAGAAAATTCGCTATAATAAGCCATGTCCGTTGCGGGCGTAGCTCATCTGGTAGAGCGCCACCTTGCCAAGGTGGAGGTAGCGAGTTCGAGCCTCGTCGCCCGCTCCATAGAGCAGATACGAAAGTATCTGCTCTTTTTTGCGCGTTTACCCAGACCCGAAGGATGGAATCTGACAGTCCGGCGGACAGTTAATGGGCTTGTCTCGTTAAGCGCCCCTATGGGTCAACATAGCCCAAATATACAATGTCATTGCGAACCAGTGACCGATGTCACTGGTGTGGCAATCCCCTGGATAGGCGTAAAATCCGAGATTTCCTAACGTAGATGTTTGAAAATCGGGGGGGATTGCCACGGCAGTGTGAGCTACGTTAAGGTATGACTGCCACTGGCAGTCATTTCGATTTTGATTCGCTGCGCGGAGCACCACTGCCTCGCAATGACATGGTTTTTCGACAGTCTGAGAGCAGATGCGAAGGTATCTGCTCAGTCTGTCAAAGCAGCTCCAGAATTTCCTTTTTCGGACTTGCGCCAATGGATTTTTTCACCACCTGGCCGTTCTGGAAGACCAGTAAGGTGGGAATGCTGGCAATCCGGTAGGAAAGGGCAAGCTCCACTTCCTCGTCTACGTTGACCTTGCCCACCGCAATGTCCTCTCGCTCCTGGGCAATTTCCTCCACAATGGGGCCTACCATCCGGCAGGGGCCGCACCAGGGTGCCCAGAAGTCCAGCAGCACCTTCTGCTTGGCCTTCAGCACCACCTCCTCAAAATTATCCTTGGTAACGGTAATCACAGACATATATCGTTCCTCCTTGGTATTTTTCTGCTTTTATTATACCCCATTCGCCAAGAAGTGACCAGGGTGAAATCACGGAATACTTTGACTTTTGACGAAAAATCTGCTACCATAGGGAAAATGATCAGGAAGGTGAAAGAATGTCCTCTGTTGTGGAAATTACGTCCCTGGATGCTCCGGAGCTGGACGTGTATGCCCGGCTGACCGAGGCGCAGCTGCTGAACCGATTTGAACCGGCAAAGGGCATGTTTATTGCGGAAAGCCCCAAGGTCATTCACCGGGCTCTGGATGCCGGCTGCCGGCCGGTGAGCCTGCTCATGGAGCGTAAGGATATTGACGGCTCCGCCCGGGAGATTCTGGCCCGATGCCCGGAAATTCCCGTGTACACCGCCGATGAGAGCGTCCTGTGCCAGCTGACAGGCTACCACCTGACCCGTGGGGTGCTGTGCGCCATGCGCCGCCCGGCTCTGCCTACATTGGAGGCGGTCTGCGAAAACGCCCGCCGGGTGGTGATTCTGGAAAACGTTCAGAATCCCACAAATGTGGGGGCCATTTTCCGTTCCGCCGCGGCTCTGGGCATGGACGCGGTGCTGCTGACCCCCGGATGCAGCAATCCCCTCTACCGCCGCAGCGCCCGGGTGAGCATGGGCACGGTGTTTCAGATTCCCTGGGCCTATACCGGAGATTGGCCGGAAACCGGCATGGAGCAGCTGAAAGCTCTGGGGTTCAAAACCGCCGCACTGGCTCTCAGCGACAACTCTGTGTCCATTGACGATCCTGCCCTGATGGGGGAGGAGAAGCTGGCCTTGCTCCTGGGCAGCGAAGGAGACGGCCTTACCGCCGAAACCATTGCCCACTGCGATTATACCGTGAAAATCCCCATGTTCCATGGGGTGGATTCTTTGAATGTGGCCGCTGCCAGCGCCGTTGCCTTCTGGCAGCTGAGAAAGTGAGGAAATGATTATGATGGAACTGCAAAATGGCCGCCCTGCCGACTGCGCCGGACGGCTGCCGAAAGAAGTCCGCTGCTACGATTTTCTGGACAGGTTGGGAATTGCCTATCAGCGCATTGACCACGCGCCGGCGGACAATATGGAAGCCTGCGAGGAAATTGACAGGGCGCTGGATGCGGTGATCTGCAAGAATCTGCTGCTGTGCAACCGGCAGAAAACCGCCTTTTACCTGCTGATGCTCCCCGGGGACAAGCATTTCAAGACCAGTGTGCTGTCCAAGGAAATCGGCTCCTCCCGGCTGAGCTTTGCCACTGCGGAGGATATGGAGCGGCTGCTGGACATTACCCCCGGCTCCGTCAGCGTCCTGGGGCTGATGAACGATCACGATCACCTGGTACAGCTGCTGATGGACGCCGAGGTGGTCAAAGGGGAATATTTCGGCTGTCACCCCTGCATCAACACCTCCTCTCTGCGGCTGAAAATGTCCGATCTGCTGGAAAAAATCCTGCCGGAAATGGGCTACGCCCCCCGGCTTGTCACCCTGGAGGAAACATAAAAACAGGATAGGCCGCTGTGAGCACCACAGCGGCCTGTATTTTTTATCTGATAAAAAGTAAATTATACTTGACTTTATATCTGCTATGTTGTATAATTCAGCCATCTCAAGAGGTGATGACATGGCAAAGAATCTGAAACTGAAAGCGGCTCGGGCTGAGAAAGACATGACCCAAGGAGCCTTGGCGGAGGCGGCGGGGGTGTCCCGTCAGACCATCAACGCCATCGAAAAAGGGGAGTATAATCCCACCATCAATCTGTGCCGCAGTATCTGCAAAATTCTGGGGAAAACATTGGACGAACTGTTCTGGGAGGAATGAAGGATGAAATTATTCAACAAGAAAAATCAGTTGGATGAAATGCAGGAGGCCACCATGCGCAAGATCGAGAGTCAGGGCTACTGGGTGCTCTGGGTAGGCCTGCTGATCGTCATGGTGGCGCAGATGGTTGCGGGTGCGCCTGGACGGCAGATGGCAGGGGAATGGCTCGTGTTTATGATCGGATGCGCTTATACGCTCGTTGCCTGTGTACGCAACGGCCTGTGGGATCGACACCTGACCGCCAAAGCTTCTACCAACGCACTGCTGTCGGTTATCGCCGCGGTGGCCGTGACCCTGCTCCAGGGCTTCACGCAGGGATACTGGCTGTCTGCTTGCGTCACCGGTGTGTTGACCGGATTGCTGTGCTTCGGGGCCTTGGAGCTTTTCATGAGCCTGACGAAAAAGCGCAGAGAAGAGCTGGATAAAGAGGAATAATCCGAGGTGCGCTGTGGTATCCGCAACGCACCTGATTCTTTCCGCAAAGTCACCAATAGCAATCCGAAAGATTCTGATGCACTTCCGGCGGTGCGGCTGGGGGGTACTTAGGGGGGCGGCTTTTCGGCAGCGCCCCCTAAGCCCGCTTACTTATCAATGTTCTTGCCGGGACAAGAACATTGCCTCCGGAGGAGCCTACGCCGAAAGTTTCTGTGAGCGTAGGAACAAACGCAGTGTCTTTTGCTTTTAGCAATACGGACATATCTGCTTTTCAGCCTCTTCTTGACTTCCTCTGCCCTGGGTGCTAAAATGAGAAAAAACAACCAAAGAACAGGAGAATACTATGGCTCTGAAACAAAAAATACTCAACTCCGCTCTGTGGCTGTCCGGCATGATGAGCCAGCCTCAGCAGCACCACAATCCCCAAAAGGAGGTCAATCCGGTTATGCCTGCCCTTCTACGGGAGGCGGCGGCGCAAGGCGCGGTGCTGCTGGAAAACCGGGTGCTGCCCTTTGCCAAGGGGACGAGAATTTCCCTCTTTGGCCGGGTGCAGCAGGACTATTTCTTCACCGGCTACGGCTCCGGCGGCGATGTGAACTTCCCCTACAGCGTAAATCTCTTGGAGGGTCTGCGGGGCTGCGAGGACTTACAGCTCAATGAGAATCTGGCGGCGGTCTACGCCGACTGGATTCAGACCCATCCTCAGGCGAAGGAGGCCTGGGGTACCTGGCCCCGGTTCCACCCGGAAATGCCGGTGAGTGAAGCGCTGGTTCGCCAGGCACGGGAGGAATCCGATCAGGCGGTGATCGTCCTGGGTCGAGCCAGCGGTGAGGATCGGGAGAACGTTCTGAAGCCCGGAAGCTACTACCTGACCGAAGAGGAAAAGGCGCTGCTGGCAGCCGTTACCGCCCAATTCCCGGATGCGGTGCTGCTATTAAACATCGGCACCCTCATCGACCTAAGCTTTGTGAAGGATTATTCCTTCGGTGCGGTGATGATTCTCTGGCAGGGAGGCATGGAAAGCGGCAACGCTGCCGCCGACCTTCTCTGCGGCAAGGTGACCCCCTGCGGCCATCTGACGGACACCGTTGCCGGTTGCTATGAGGCCTATCCCAGCGCAAGCTGCTTCGGCAATCCCAAGGCCAACGAATACCGGGAGGACATCTATGTGGGCTATCGGTGGTTTGAAACCTTCCACCGGGAACAGGTGCGCTATCCCTTCGGCTACGGCCTGAGCTATACGAGCTTCACCGTCACCGGCACCCACACCGACCCTCTGGGCTTCCAGGCAGAGGTCACCAATACCGGAAAGCACCCGGGCAAGGCGGTGGTCATGCTCTTCGTGGAGAAGCCTTGTGGCGTTCTTGGCAATCCCGCCCGGGAGCTGGTGGCCTTTGGCAAGACCAAACTGCTTATCCCCGGCGAGAGCGAGAATCTGAAATTTGCCGTCACCGAGTACCAGCTGTCCTCCTACGATGACAGCGGCATTACCGGCCACAAATCCTGCTATGTGCTTCAGCAGGGCGCCTACCGCTTCTACTGCGGTGAAAACGTCCGGGATACCCAGTTCATCGGCGATTACATGATTCCGGAAACCCGTGTAGTTCGCAGCCTGACCGAGGCCTGCGCCCCGAAGAAGTCCTTCCCCATCTGGGCAAACCAGAATGGCAGTCCCGTCAGCCGGGAGGCCTCTGCCCGTACTGTCGATCTGCGGCAGCGGATTCTGGATCATCTGCCCAAGGCCATCCCACAGACCGGTGACAAGGGAATCCAGCTTTCGGAGGTGAAGGAAGGAAAAGCCAGCCTGGAGGATTTTGTGGCGCAGCTGAGCCTTGAGGAGCTGGAAGCCATCAGCCGGGGAGCCTACAATATGAATTCGCCTCTGGGCGTCCGTGGCAACGCCGGTGTGTTTGGCGGCGTGACCCAGTCTCTTCGGGATAAGGGTGTCAGCCCCGTCACCACCACCGACGGCCCTTCGGGCATCCGGCTGTACGATTCCTGCTCTCTGCTTCCCATGGGCACGCTCCTTGCCAGCACCTTCGATTTGGAGCTGGTAGAGAGCCTTTACCGGGCGGTTGGGGCGGAAATGCGCTGGCGGGGCAGCGACGTGCTGCTGGCGCCCGGCATGAACATCCACCGCAATCCCTTGTGCGGCCGGAATTTCGAGTATTTTTCCGAGGATCCCTATCTCACCGGCCGGATTGCCGGGGCGGTGGTCAAGGGTCTTCAATCCCAGGGGGTTAGTGCCTGCGTCAAGCATTTTGCCTGCAACAATCAGGAGCTGAACCGGAACCGCTGTGATTCCGTGGTTTCCGAGCGGGCTCTGCGGGAAATTTACCTCAAGGGCTTTGAGATTTGCCTGAAGCAGGCCAAGCCTCTGACCCTGATGACCAGCTACAACCGGGTCAACGGCATCTGGAGCCACTACAACTACGATCTGGTGCAGACCATCGCCCGGGAGGAATGGGGCTATGAGGGCATGGTCATGACCGACTGGTGGATGCAGTACGCACCCAGCCCCGAATTTCCAAGGGTCACGGGCAACGGCTACCGGGTTCGGGGTCGGGTGAATGTGCTCATGCCCGGCAGCCGGAACCTGCTCGATCGCAGTGACAAACCGGACAGAACCCTGCTGGCAACCTACGGCAAGAAGAACGGCATCACCCTGGGCGAGCTTCAGGAAAACGCAAAATATGTCCTGAACTGCGTCATGAAGCTGAAATAATCCAAAGGGGCAGGTGCTTTGCACCTGTCCCTTTCAGACTGTCGAAAAACCATGTCATTGCGAGGCAGTGCGCACACTGCCGTGGCAATCCCCCTAATTTTCAAACATTTTAGATCCTAAACCAGTGGCTTTTACTTCTATCCGGGGGATTCCCACACCAGTCTGCGATATATTACGGTATGATTGCCACTGGCAATCATTACTATTTTAATTCGCTGCGCGGAGCACCACTGGTTCGGAATGACAACGTATATTGGGGGCTTTTTTTGACACGCTGAAAGGGGCAGGTGCTTTGCACCTGCCCCTTTCAGGTTAATAGTAAAGATTATTCCTAAATTGCAGATCAGAACGAGCCGAAATATTTTGTGGCAGTTCCGGCGATGCGGCCGGGGGATACTTAAGGGGGCGGCTTTTCGGCAGCGCCCCTTAAGCCGGCTTCTTATCAATTTTCTTGCCGGGACAAGAAAATTGCCTCCGGAGGATCCAGCGCCGAAACATTTATAGAGAGCTGGAATATACGCATAGGACTTCGTCTCGGGACGATGAGAGCATCGTCCCCTACAAATTCGCCGAGAAAATCCAAAGGCGCAGGTGCGAAGTGCACCTGCGCCTTATTTATGTAGTTTAGCCGTAGCAGAAAATATGTCCGCCGATTTTGCCCCAGATTCTTCCGTTCTCCGGGTAGGTAGCAAAGTAATACACATTCATCGGCAAGATATTCGGCCCGGACAGCGCGTCGTCAATGGCGTCGTACTGAGCCTGCCAGGCGTCCGCGTCCTTCAGGAAGGGCGTGGTTCGGAACTGTCCCTCGCCGTAAATCACATCGTGGATGGAATTACCGAACTTGCCGGACACCAGCCGGTTGAGGATGATCTCGGCAATGGCCTGCTGACCCTCCTTGGACTCACCCCGAGCTTCCAGCCAGATGATCTTGGCCATCAGCTGCTGCTCGTCCCAGGTCAGCTCCACACCGGGATACCGGGGCTCGCAGTCAGGCTTTTCCTCGGTGTAGATGAAGGGCTCCTCGGGCATGGCGCTGACATCGAAAATCCAGCCACCGTTGTAGCCCAGAAGCAAATCATTTTCGGAAAAGCCCTCTTCAAAGCCTCGCTTCAGATTCCATTTTTCATAGTTGGGGGCATAGGAGTCGGCAACCAGGTACTTTCCGTCCTTGGTCATGCCGTTCAGGACAATAAAATGCTGGGTTTCCGTAAAAATGGACAGATGATTCATCAGAAGAATGGCAATATCGCCTTCCTTCATGGCTTCAAAAATCTGTCGGATGTTATCCGCTTTCCGAATGGGAAGCTGCATCTGCTTGGCACCGTATTCCAGCCGCTGAACATTATTTTCGCCGTGGCCGCCGAAGTAGCCCGCCAGCTCATCGGGCAGATAGGTGTGGCCGGTGAGGTAGGTGGCAACCATGGCCAGGGAGGTAATGCCGCAGCCGCTGGTGGCGACGGTGCCGGAGCCGAACCGCTTGTTGGGGTAGTCCAGCTGGTTATACAGGGGGAAGCCATTGACCTTTTTGACCTTCGTAGGCGCAGAGGAGGAAGGCTCCGTTTCCTCCGGCTGGGGATTCTCTGTCGTCTCCGTGGGGGCGGTGGTGCCCTCCGGCTCTGTAGCGGCGGTGGTTTCCGTGGCATGTGTGGTTTCCCCGGTTGGGTCTGTGACGGTGGGGACCACAGTTTCCTGAGTGCCGGTTTCCACGGACGGGTCAATGTCGTCGTCCGCATGGACGGGAATCAGGCATCCGCACAGAAGGGAAAATACGCACACCAGCGCAAGTATCTTTTTGCAAAAGGACATTTCCGTATGATTCCACCTTTCCGTGTCGGGACGCACTCGCCAAAATGAACGAATACAGTATAACACAAATCGATGCGGTTTGCTATCCCTAATTTCTTAATTTTTCACGTCAGTTTCTTAAATTTTACCGTGACAGGAGCCAATCAGAGGGGGTGGAAAACGATTAAGCACCCATGTGGGTGCATATTTCACAAGGGATTTTCCGAATTGCAGCGCCATTGTGTATCACGGAAGTGACACGCCCCGCCGCCAGACTGTCCTTTAGATTGCTCGGAGTCCTTTTCCGGGAACAAAAAAATAGCCATCCCAAAGGATGACTATTTTTTGGCGACCCGGAACGGACTCGAACCGTCGACCTCCAGCGTGACAGGCTGGCGTGCTAACCGACTGCACCACCGGGCCAGAACAGGAAAGATTATAGCATGGATTTCCCCTTTTGTAAAGGGCTAAATCCATTTATTTTTCTTTTCTGCTTTCTTAGTCTGCGGCATCCGTCTCCCGCAGACCCATTCGCTCATGGCTTTGGTAATGCTGACGCTTGTTTTCGTACATGTGCCGATCCATATCCGCCAGGAATTCCTCCGGGGTCATCCGTGCCGGGTCAAAGCAGCTGTAGCCCATGGCAAAGGACAGGGTAAAGGGCTCCTGCTTGCTTTCGTTCCAAGACGCCACATTCTGCTCTACCTGGCGAATCAAGGCGAGGATAGAGGCAGGCTCCGCCGACCGCAGGAGCAATACAAACTCGTCCCCGGCGTACCGGACGGCCAAGGACTCCGCGGAAATGGATTGGGACAGGATCCGGGCGATATGCCGGACGGCCCGGTCCCCGGCGGCATGGCCGTAGGCATCGTTGATGTGCTTGAAGTCGTTCACATCGATCATGATGCCGTAAACACCGGCGGTCTGATTCCGGGCAGTCCGTTCCAGCACCCGCTCCAGATATCGGCGGTTGTAGAGCATGGACAGGGAATCGGTGTAGAAATTCAGGAATTGAGTCTGCTGGTAAATATGAACCATGGCAATGGCTACGCTGGTCCAGCCCAGGGTAATGCCATAGCACATGCCCTGAATCACCGTGCCGACAATGCAGGGGCCTACAAAGGTCAGGGGGGACATGGTGCGCAGGTGCAGACCGCTTTTCCTGGAAATATCGTTCAGGCACAGCGTGTAGAAATAGTCGAAGAACACCACCAGGTAGGGCACCACAATCAGCCTGCCCCGCTGGTATACGTTGTCAGGGGAAACGGTAAAAAAAATGCCGTTTTTCAGGTTGACCAGACACAGAATGTACATCAGAAGCAGGGTAGGAAGGAGCCGAAAGGCGGTTTTCCGCACCCGCTGGAGGTTGTTGAAGATGCGAAACTCCGTAAACAGGCACCACAGATAGCCCAGGGTGGAGGAGCTGAGAAAGCACAGGGTGTTCAGAAGGATATTGAGAGCCCGGCTTCCGGGGAATCGGGTACCGTCTATCAGAAAGCTCATCGCCTCCGATGTAAGCCCCAGAATGGTCAGCAGAATCATGGCGGTGAACAGACGCTCCCAGTGGAAATGACCCTCCTTACCCGCCGCCCG
>CAKTXO010000002.1 GCA_934630985.1 uncultured Oscillospiraceae bacterium
CATTGCCGGTTCTTTCCCCGAGGCCTTCGTTTACAGTTTCGCCTGTGATGAGAAGATACTCTCCCAGGCTTTCAGTCTGAAGCCTTCCATCCTGATCGTACCGGAATCTCTGGTAGGTCAGTTTTATCTGAGCAACCCTCCCTGTCAGGTGTATATTGACTCCGGTTTCTAAATAATTGACACATTCGGCTCAAATACTGCCACTGGACTTTTCTCCGCGGTTCGGTTAGAATAGGCAGTATTCTTAAATTTCGGGAGGGAATCATATGAGGCGGATGGAAAGCGATTGGTACCGGAAAATCTGGAGCCTGGACATTCAGGATCAGTCCTGGGTGGAGGACACGACCCGGCAGGTTGATTTTCTGGTGAAGACATTGGGACTTTCCGGCGGGGAGAGGGTTCTGGACTTGGCCTGCGGGTTCGGGCGGCATAGTCTGGAGCTGGCGCGCCGGGGCTTTTCCGTCATCGGCGTGGATATCACGGCGGAATATGTGAATTTTGCCAATACTCTGGCGGAAAAGGAGGGGCTGAAGGCTCATTTTCTGTGCATGGATATCCGTGAGGTTCCCTTTGAAAAGAAGTTTGACCTGGTGCTGAACATGGCCGACGGAGCCATCGGCTACCTGGAAAACGATGGGGAGAACGAGAAAATCTTCGATGTGGTTTCCCGGGCTTTGAAGCCCGGAGGAAAGCACTTTATGGACATCATGAACGGCGGCTACGCAAGAACCCACTTCCCCTGCAAACTCTGGGACGCGGGGAAAAACGGCTTGACCCTGTCCCTGTTCGAATGGGACGAGGAAAGCAAAACCCTGCTCTACGGTCAGCGGGATTATCTCTACGGGGAGCCTCTGACAAAGCCGGAAATTCCGGAGGGAAATCCCATCCGGCTCTACACCCTGGAGGAGCTTCGGGCGCTTCTGAGTGCGCGGGGAATGGCGGTGGTGGACAGCTTTTCGGACTTCACCGGCAGGCCATCTGTAGATTCCGGCATTCAGCTGCTGGTGTATTCCCGGAAACAATAATAAGTTGCGCAAGCGGCAGGCTTTCTCTGAGGCCTGCCGCTTTTTGATATGGATGAATTTGCCATGCTATGCTATGTATGCAGTATACTTGCGGTGCATCCTGCCAGAATGGTACTCAATGCCGCTTGCAGGCCTAAATCGCTTTTTTCCCCGAAAAAACTGCCAAGGCAATCGCCGGTTGCGGGGATGTAAACCGGAAGTGACATGGCTTTTCGATGGAAATTCGCGGAAAATGCTTGACAGTATGGTCTATGTGTTGTAAACTAAAGCTGGTCTACAGGATATAAACCAAAGGAGGAACGGCCATGGAAGATTACAGACTTGGCGTGGTAGAAGGCAAATTCGCCCAGCTCATCTGGGACAAGGAGCCCCTGACCTCCCGGGAGCTGGTGGAGCTGAGCGCCCGGGAGCTGGACTGGAAAAAATCCACCACCTACACGGTTCTCAAGCGGCTGTGCGATAAGGGCATTTTTCGCAATGAGGGAGGCGTCGTGACCTCCCGGATGTCCCGGGAGGCCTTTGCCGGGGCTCAGAGCGAAAAATTCGTGGAGGAGACCTTCGGCGGCTCTCTGCCCGCCTTCCTGGCGGCCTTTACCCAAAGAAAGCCCCTGTCTCAGGGGGAAATCGAGGAAATTCAGCGGATGATCCAGTCCATCGGAAGGGAGTGAGCCCAAATGGAAGCGCTGTTTCTGAAAGTTCTGAGTCTGAGCCTGGGGGCTACCTATGTGGCGGCAGCGGTGATTGCGCTGCGGTTTCTTCTGAAGCGGACACCCAGGTGGATCGTGTGCGCAATGTGGGGACTGGTAGCCATCCGGCTGCTGTGCCCATTCACGCTGGAAAGTGCCGTGAGTCTGGCACCTTCCCCGGATTTTCGGCCTGTTCCGTTGATTTCCGCAAATCAGCCGGAGACACCCGGGCAAACGCCCAGACCCTCTGCCGCTCAGCCTGCCCAGGCGGGAGCAGTCCAGGCTCCAACCGAGAGCCCGGCGCAAGCCCCGACATCCGCCCCGGCGGAAACCCCGGTGGAATCCCAGACGCCGACCCAAAGGGAAACCGCACTGTTTGCCAGGGTGTGGCTGCTGGGCGCAGCGGGAATGCTGGGATACCTGATTTTCAGCACCCTTCGGCTTCGCCGCCGGGTGGGCGTTTCCATCCCAATGGCGGAAAACGTCCGATGCAGCGAGTCCGTGGATACCCCATTCGTGCTGGGTCTGCTCCGTCCGGTGATCTACCTTCCTGCTTCGGTCAGTCCGGAGGACATTCCCTATGTGCTGGCCCATGAACGAACCCACATCCGGCGGCGGGATCACTGGTGGAAGCCCCTGGGTTTTGTGCTGCTGAGCGTCTACTGGTTCAATCCGGTGCTGTGGCTGGCCTATGTCCTGCTCTGCCGGGATATTGAGGCGGCCTGTGACGAGCGGGTCATTCGGGATATGGCCGCCGAGGGTCGCCGAGCCTACTCTACCGCGCTGCTCCATTGCAGCGTGAGCCGGGACGCCATCGCCGCCTGTCCCCTGGCCTTCGGGGAGACCGGGGTCAGGGAACGGATCCGGGCGGTGGCCAGCTACAAAAAGCCCGCCTTCTGGACAATTCTTGCCGGAATTGTCCTGGGTATCGTCATCGGCGTGTGCTTCCTGACCAGCCCGGAAACGGCCGGAATCAAGCCCAAGGACATCACCCCCCAGGGCATGACGCTGCAATGCCGCCGAGCCTCCCAATTGGAAATCACCGACTGCTGCCTGGAATACCAGGATGGGGCCCAGTGGAAGACGGTGGCACGGCTGGGTTCTTTCATGGAGCCGGACAGTGCCTCTCCCATGGGGCCGGACATTTCCTTCAGGGCGGAGGGTCGGGGCTGGCAGGTGGATTGGTCGTTGAATTACGGAATGCTGCTGCCCGGGACTTACCGGCTGAGCCTGACCTGCACCGACCTGGACACCGGAGAAAGCCTGGACTATCCGGTGGAATTCAACCAGAAGAGGAGCGGGGTTTATCTGTGGCAAAATACGGACGACCCTGCCGTGGACACGCCTAGGGAGGACACCGACGTTCTCCGGGTACCCGGGCGGGGAATGTTCTGGCTGGCCGTCGATGAAAAGAACGGGGAAAGGGGTCTGTGGAATGACCTGACCGGGGAAAAGCTGTTCCCGGAGGAAGTGC
Source organism: uncultured Oscillospiraceae bacterium (assembly GCA_934630985.1). Lineage (GTDB taxonomy): Bacteria > Bacillota > Clostridia > Oscillospirales > Oscillospiraceae > Faecousia. Next base: position 3,186 of record CAKTXO010000002.1, read on the forward strand.
GCAGCGTGGCCTTTGCCGATCAGAACGGGGACGGCGTGTGCGAGGTGTACGGCGTGGTTAACAGCTGGGGTGAGGGTGACGCCAAAATCCGGGATGTGTGGTGCTACGACCTGGCCACAAAGCGAAAGTACGCGCTCCAGGGGAACGATGCCGATTTCAACACCCTGCTGGTGCGGGACAACCGACTGTATCTGATGCAGCAGTGGTACCCGGAGAATGTCCAGTACGGCGTTTCTCAGTGCTATCTGCTGGCGCTGACAGACAACGGTCTGGAGATTCAGAAGTTGGATCGAGCCGGTCAGGCCATGACCACCCAGCTGGTGGAAATGGGAACCTGCGCCCGGAGAATGATCACCATGAACAGCCAGCAGATGGCCGAAATGGGGAAGCTTCTGCAAAATCTGAAGGGGCATGTTCAGCCCGCTTCCCCGGAGGCGCTGACCCAGGCACTGGAAAACCCGATGAGCGTCAACGCTGTGAAGTTAAAATATACCCTTGGCTACCAAGTGCTGGATTTTAGCAAGGATTATAGCCTGATCTGGGAGGACGGCAGCGAGACCGCCTATGCGATCGCCGATCCGGAACCTCTGAAAACCTTCCTGACCCAGCTGACGGACAGGGTACGAAACCGGGAAACCAGCGGAACGCCCTTTGCGGGCGATGAAGATGCCTGGAAGTGGATGTCGGGTGTCACTGTCGATGCCATTTCCTCGGCCAAGGCGAATGTCTGTCTGGAATATGTGCGAACCGGAAACAGGACAAGTTCTTCTGTGACCGCCGGTTCCCTGAACCGGCAGACTTTGGAGCAGTTGTTTGCGATCCTGAATGAAATTCCGCAGGATGCGCTCTCTGCGGGGAAGCCGCTGACGGATGATTCCTTCCGGGATGCGGTGGTACCCTATAGTGAAGAAGGCTGCGGTATTTCCCTGCTGGACGGGGTGAACAATCTGGCCGTTGGTATTCGCTGGACGAAGGATGAGACAGCCATCGTAATAACCTCCCAGACGGAGCAGTACGATGCCCGGTGGAGCGGGGAAAAAGACACGCTGAAAGCCCATCGGTGGGTGATACAGGACGAGAAGCTGGATGCCTTCCTGGAGGATTTCTGGAAGGAGCCGCCGGTGATTTTCTACACCGTAGGCGCGGAATATGACTGGCAGACCCCGGTGAAGTTCCGGTATGAGGACTTTTCTCTGAACCTGAATCTGATCGAGGGCTGGGTCTATGAAGAAGTGCCCTTCAACGGGGAGAGCACGGGCGTTCGCTGCCGCCCCGGCGATGAGAGGGCGGGCTGGCTCTATTTCAGCTATTGGCCGGAGGGTTACGCCCCGGTGGAAACCGACCGCTACATTTCGGAGGGCTACTGGGACACGCGCACCTATACCAGCTTCCCGGCCTCCGCGGAAACCGAGGGCACCAGGGACGCAATCTGGTCGTACTTAGGGCACAGAGCCCTGGGTCATGGGGATTACGTTGTGATCAACCAGGGCGCGGACGGCTGGTTCCGGGCGTATTCTGACCAGATTCTCGATACGACCACACTGGCGGATGCCGGACTGGGGGAGGCGGGCTAGTCACTCCGGAGGCTGCCGCACAACGCATTACTCCTTCCGGGGATTCCCTCCGGACACAATCTCCCGGTTTTTCCGGGAACTATCGTACAACACATGTCATTGCGAACCAGCGTCGCAACGCTGGTGTGGCAATCCGTTCTCTAAGCCTTCCCCTCCGGGGAAGGTGGCACGGCGCAGCCGTGACGGATGAGGGCAAAGGCTCCCCTTGCTGACCAAGGGGAGCTGTCATGGCCGTCTCCCGCAAGGCCATGACTGAGGGGATCAGAACTCCGCTTTTCTGCGCACTTCCAATAAAGTGCGGTTTGGCAATCCCTCAGTCAAAGAACCATGTCATTGCGAACCAGTGACCGACGTCACTGGTGTGGCAATCTCCTGGATAGGAGTAAAACCCCCGATTTTTGGACGTAATTGTTCGAAAATCGGGGGGATTGCCACACCAGTCTGCGATATATTACGGTATGATTGCCACTGGCAATCATCACTATTTTAATTCGCTGCGCGGAGCACCACTGGTTCGCAATGACAGTTCTTCTATTTGGGCACTTTGTCTTTTTGAGACAGCCCCTTTGGTGAGCAGTGACCCGCTGGAGATTCGCTGCCCGGTGCAAGGGCACCGGGTAAGGAGTTGGCATCGTCGAGCCGATGCCAAGTAACAGTCCACAGGACTGTTCCATCTAAATTTTCGAATCTCCGCGAGTATCAAAAAAGAGATATCCCCGAGGGGATATCTCTTTTTGTGGTTGGGCAACAGTTTAGATGCACACTCTCAGCGCTGTTTATGCACGGAAACCCAGCAATTACTCAAGAATCATTCGCAAGTCCTAACAAGGTTACACCTATTATTTTCACTCTTCTAAAAAGCTTGCTAACTAGCTGGATTCATCTCTTAATATGCAGCTAAATTGTCAAAGCATTCCTTACACTGAATGTTAACTATGATCTCAAGTTTCACTGTTTTTGCGAGAAGAATACTCCGTTTCTAGCTCTTGACGAACCCGAGCAAAGTACTTATAGAAATTACATTCCTTATCGCCTTCGTACTTACTCAAATAATCTTCAAAAATATATATTGCCTTTTCTAGCACGTCTAGTGCTCTTCCCGAAGACTCTGTGCGATAAAAAAAGGTATTAGGGCTTTCATTAATTCCGTCAAGGTACCTACACATTATTCTGCTCTGAATCAAATCCCCCATCGTAAACATATCAAATTCACGAAGCGGATAATTCTGGTGAGAACTCAATTTTACATACAAATAATTGAAGCAGTTGTGAAAATCAAATCCTTTATACACGATATCATTTTCTGGATCAAGCTGACGTTTTTTATCTTCGCCTTGAATGGATAGGTCATCGTAATAGAGCATTTGATACTGTCGATTATACTTTTGAAATTCTTTCATTTTAATAATCGAAGTAACTAGCTCAATCGAATTTGTGGATGCCATATGCTCAAAAATTAACATTGAATGCTTTAGGCTTAAATTCAAAAAGGAATCTAATTTTTCCCTGCTATTTCCTCCAGTGATTTCCCACCCGCTTTTATATAGCTTATTAATGTCCTCGCCGGAATCAGATTCTCCGCGCTGTAGATTGAGCGTTTCTATTCCTCGTTTCCAAAGCTTTTCAAATAATTGATCTCGAATAGGCGCATAAATTTGAAGATGAGCAAGACAGTATATCAGCATGGACTGCACGCAGTTGCTTAGTGCTTTCCTCTGAAGAAGCTGCTCACACATGATTACAAATTTGTTTGTATCTGTCCACATTTTTCTAACTTGTACAGATATGTTGCGGGTAATAAACTCGTTAAGAATAGAGTCTCCTTCAATTTCTTCATTCGGATGCTCTGCATAATACCTTAACTCCCTGTTATAATGGACTGCAATTAGGTACTCGCGTGCATCCTTATGCTTTTTTATAAACAGAAAAGTAGGATAAACCCGATCGTAATTGTCACAGATAGGCTTTAGCGTGTGCCTATGATTAAAAACACTATTTTCTCGTAAATATTTAAACCGCTCAAATGTATATCCTTTAAATGTGAATAAATAAGCCATAACAGGCGCATAGTTAACATAGTTGTATCCTAATCTTTTTGCACACACTTCGTCCTGTCGGTCAATATAGTATTTATATATTTCTTTTACTGAAGATGTTCCATGCATTAACACATCATGCTGTAGGCCTTTTTCTGTAATATAATTATAATGCTCATACATAAACCCGGGAGTAATCGTAAGCCTTCTAAAGCCTCGAATTATATCACACACATTCTCTACTTCTGCGTCGCCTATTTCATTGGGACTACCTTTTTCAGTTGATTTCACGGGGGTATGCCGTTTTTTTAGCTTAAGAAACGCACCAACAAAAGAAACAAACCGAGGATCCGTCGCTCCTTTCTCTCGAACATCTATGGGATTAAAGTATAGTATATCGCTTGAATCTTTATATTTGCGAATCGGCATCGTATTTTTAAAGCGAGGTAAACGATGCTGGCTGAAAGACATAATATACCAAGCTTTGTCATATTGTGACAGCACATCCAGCAATCCTCTGCCAACACTGTCTTCCGTACGGTAGCTCCAGCAATCTTGCTCATCAAGCCCATCAATAATGTAACAAACTGATTGATGCTCCTTGGTTGCGATCGATTGAATATCATTTGAAAATTCAGCAAATGCTCGTTTTACAGCACTGTTATAAGAATCCTCTGATGAAATTTGGGGGATCATCGCATTGCTTTCTAAATTAAAATAGGCAGGAATGAAATCAAGATTCCCCGCACTATACTGATAAAGTAAAACAATGAATAGGAGCCCGAGAAATGTACTTTTTCCAGAACTGTATTCGCCACGAATATTTAAAATATTTTTTGAAGATGATGTCCCTATTTGTGAACATATATTTTGTGAGATAAAGGAAAATATGTTATCGCAATCTATTGGTATGTCTACTGAACCATTTTTCCTATACTTACAAATTGCTCGATACAACGATGTTAAATTACGATACCACCCTTCTCGTTCCTCGGGCTGCCAACTATAAATCTCTTGACAAATACTCTCCCAGGAAGAGAAGTGCTTGGATTCTGCAATGATCTCAAAGGAATTTTTGATAATATATCCCTTACATAAATTGAACACCTTAGATACAACGGCATCTTGCGGTCGTATACTACAGATCCAGTTACTTGAGTCATCACATGACAGATGAATTTTTCGCTCCATCCCAATGTCTGCGCCAGATACTTCGAGTAAGTTATACTCGACTTCAGACTCCGTGTGTTTTTGAGGAATACTAAGTGGTTCACCGCCAATATAGTGTGGAATGTCGTGAATAAAAGAACCAATAATGCTACGTGTGTGTTTGTCGCCACAAAGATATTTTCCGCTTTCCCCTGAGAATTTATGCAACTCACTCATAAAGGGAGTCCTAATATACCTTTTATATGATAGTCGCGCTTTTTCACAAATCTCGTAGATAGGTTTGTGAGCTAAAATAATATGCGGTGATTGACTTTTTTCGGGTACTGTGGCAATTTGCTCAATTGCCTCTCTAACACGCTCACAATTTACACAATAATAACCAGGCTTTTGATCATCCGGATTTCTCCAGTTAGTATTAAGTATCAGAACTCTTACATTTCCAAGGAAGCAATAAGAAACCTGACCTGTTTTTCCACATCTTTTAGCACTATTTGCTGCTCCCAAATTATCAAGGAAATCCTCAAAAGGCTTAAATGTGCTTATGACCTTGTCTTCAGAATCATATTCCCATTTTGCATCTGTAGAAGTTGTACAGCAGATTTTAACTTTATTCTTCTCCAACGGCCGAATTACATCATGATTTCCACAACAAATTACCACATTTCCAAACGAAATGTTCAATTCAGAGATAAACTCGCTCATGACTTCCTGGGCAAACTTAAATCTTTGCGCTATCCGTCTATATAGTGCTTCATTAAATTTCTTAATATCTTCTTCTGTTGCTTCAGCTTCATATTTTGTTCTTAAGAACTCCACTTTACCTTTATCGTTTTTTTTATAAAATTCACTGCTAATCGAAAACGAATCCGCAACTACTTGATAGATATCACTAGAATCAATTACATCACCCGTGTGCACGAGATAGTCAACCTTAATTTTCTCGGACTTAAACTTCTCACAGAGAGTATGCAATGCTTCTTTTGCATTTTTCAACATTTCTTCCTGATCAGATAGATGAAAGTCTGATACATGAAGCAGAAAACGTAATTTACTTATATCATTCATTTGTATTCTTCCCTCTCTCTTTTTCTTTTGCCTTTTCTGAGCAGAAATAAATTAGGGCGTATCTGAAAACACGAAGCGATTGTACTATTTTAACAAAATGCAGATAGAAGCAAGGTGAATAAAGGCAACAAAGGACGCTGCCAGCTTGTCATAGCGGGTGGCAACCCGGCGAAAGACTTTCAGTTTATTAAAAAAACACTCTACCCAATGCTGCTCTTTGTAGGTATGAAAGTCACAATACCAAGGATTGGTGCAGTCGCCCCTCGGAGGTATGGTAAAGACAGCATTCTGTTCCGTGATATAATCCCGGATTTGCTTTGCACCATAGGCTTTGTCACCGAGAATATTGCTTCCGGGAATCTGGACACCAGAGAGTAAATCCACCGCTGCTTTTGAATCATGTACCTGCCCGCCTGTGAGCATAAAGTGAACCGGATTTCCCAAGGCGTCTACAATCATATGGATTTTTGTAGTCTTTTCACCGCGACTTGCCCCAATAAACTGGTCGTTTTCAGAATTTATAGCCCTTTTTTGCCCCCGCGCTTTGCGGGTGAGCCTTGATAGAGGTGCTGTCGATGCAGAGATTTTCGTATTCAGCATCTGCGTTCAATGCCTGAAAAATGCGCAAAAGGGTACCGTCATCGCGCCACTTACAGAAGCGGCTGTATACACTCTGGTGGGGACCATAACGTTCGGGAATGTCCGCCCAGGCCGCCCTGCTTCTTGCCAGCCAGAGCATCGCATTCAACATCAAACGGTCGTCTTTCGGCGGTCTGCCTGTTTTGGCGCGGGGAATCATATCCTTGATCCGTTCCCACTGTGCATCGCTGAGTTCATATCGTCTTGCTGCCTTACGAACACCCCCATGCTTTTTCTGTCATTTTATCGCATTTTGGTTTCTTGTGCAACTTTTCTAATGCCTATTAGTTTTCAGATACGCCCTAACCTCAGACTTTGAAAATATGGATTTTCATTTCTCAGTTAAATCTGAATAAAACATCCAGCACATCCATAGTTCGCTATCCAAATTAAAATATTTCCTTAGTTGTTTTTGCTTAATAATAGGAAACTCCTTTGAGTGTGTTCCATCTGGTGCCTCAGCTCCAACCAAATCAGCAAGTATTTTTTCGCATTCTGATTTTTTGTATCTAATTTTTCAAGATAACATTTATCTAGCAAGGGTTTAGCTGTTTCATAGCGCCCTGAATCGTCCATAAATAAATTAAGCAACCTATAAAAAGCTATTTCCCCAGAAGTTTTTCCCCTTTGGGCAGAATCATATTTATGCCAATTTAAAACTAATTCATATAGCCTTTCGCATCTATACCTATCAATTTCATTCATTTGCTTTTGCTTTTCCAATCCCTTTAGCCGGTGATTATTCAGCAATGAAATAATAATATTAGCGATTGATGTAATAAGTGCAGCGAACACAGCTGTTGTGAGAATAACCGTATTAAAAAATGTTTTAAGTTCCACTATCTGTTCTCCTTGTCACTTGAATCTACAGAAATGAATATACCTTAATGATGACCTTTGGGGTCAGGCATACACCTGAACTATCAACGCCGTCCTCGTGGATGTCCTTGGTAAAAGCCATGAAATCCACGGTGTTGTTGCAGATTTGTAGATAGCTTATCTAACTTTCAACCATTGTACACACCTCTTGCTTCATGCTGACGGACGATTTTAAGGTCATCCTATATAATGGGGTATATGTATATCAAATGCTAATTCTTATGTCAACAAGAGGCCTGCAATCCCGCTCCTCAGTGCTACCGGCTTATTTCCCTAAGTAGAAATCTGCTAGGAAAACTGGTTTAATCTTTCTATAAACAATTCTGCTTGTTATATTGCACAATTAGAATATATCTTCTGGCATCCGGCAGATCTTGGTCACCATTGAGCCAAGAGAAGTTACCTTTTTTCGTTATGCCAGTTATTTAGAAATAATGTAGCTTACAACTGCACCGAGGATAAAGAAGACAAAATTGACTTACACACCTTTCTAGAAACTAATTCTGTTCTCTTTTTGCGTTTCATGATTGAGCATTATCCTAATCGCTTCGATTTGATCGTGCGAAAGACTAAGCAAACTTTGAGCCTGATTTGCTTGTTCATTCAATTTGTTGACAAAATCCAACTTCCCTTCGAGTTCCCTTTGAAGACCTACTAATTCAGCGGATGATTGACTTAAAACAGAGGCGACTTTTTCGATTTTCTCTGAGATATCGGGTTCGGGATATTTTCCCTTTTGAATATACTTTAGAATATTGGTCAGCCCTAACGAAGCACCGATGCCAGAAAGCAACACGCCAATTATTTGAATAAGAAATTCATTCATATCTATTCCCTCGTTTTTGACATGCGTATTCAATCCTTTTTCAGTCCAATGCAAAGACAATCCGCTGATTGTTGCGCCGATGTAAGGATGAACCACACCGATCATACAAGAGAAGTGTTATCTAAATCGGCTCAGTTTCAAGTCCTGCCTTACAGCTTTTAATACCGGATAATAAGGTATTATCCTTTGTTGATATTTATTTTACATCTTTTCTCTTCTTATTTCAATGAGATTCTACTATTTCCGTTTCCCGGCCTCTCCAAAATAACGATTCCTTATTTGTATATAATTCACAATATCAGTTGATAGGTACAATCGCATTGGCCGTGTTCCAATTACTAGGGATGCCATCCAGACCTTTTTAATCAGGACTTTCCTTCTTTCAGCAAAACCACTCGCCGGACGCACAGCGTTCCACTGCGGTTGAGCTTAAAACATACACGGATTTCAGAGCCAACCTCTAAGTTCACCAGACCCTCATACTGGCTCCTGGGCCACGTAATGGCAATAACTTTTTGCCCGTCTGCAAAGGTCATGTAGGTGATCAGCTTCTTTCCCTTTCCCCATCGCTTACAATCGATAGTTGCTTCAAATTCTCCGGGCTGCGTATTAAATTTATAGTCTGCTTCATTAAATGCGGATGCTTTAAACTGTCGCCTGGACAGAGCATGCTGATGTGTCATTGAATTCCCTCCGTTCAATAAGGATCTTGATGGACAAAATGGCAGCAAGAACGCTGTTGCTTAACGCTCCTGCTGCCGCTATTATTACGACAATTCCTTGCCTCCTGAGCGCATCCCACAGTACCATGGCGATTCCACGTATGACATACTCCACGCAGGGGATTGCCACACTGTTCCCCAGGGCTTTGTAACGGGCGGAATCCGAAGCCCCTGGGATGTTTGTCCACCCATCCGGAAAACCCTGCAAACGCTCGCACTCAAGGGGCGACAAGCGGCGAATCAGGTTGGGGCCGTCCACGATGCACTTATCGTCGCTTACATACTGGTTACTGATACCTTTGTGGTCGGATTTTACCAGCGTGCCGACTGTTTCCTGATAAGGCTGCGCCACCAGGTCTGTGGCATCTTTATGTTGCCGGGCACTCTCTGTGCTGGCTACCTCATTTTCCTGAAATACGTCCACCCGCTGACGTGAGTAGACAGCGTGTCTGTCAGCGGTTGTAAGAGAGAATGCCACATCTTCATTGATCCCCATGCCATTTCCGCCATTATACGGCTTTCGGTCAACAATGTTCCCGGATATGCAGAATGTCTGCGGAGGCTGTTCTACAAGCGGGACGTTGTTGCCACCTGTACCGCAGCGTGCTGAAATTGTTGGGGATACCTCATGAGGGCCGGTGTATCTGGCATCTATGCCATGATTTTCATACACCATAGGCACATATTCTCCGCCCATGCCCATAGAGGCAGGAAGCATCGGCGATATGCCATCCGTTCGCACCTGTGCGTGTTCCTGATTGGATTCCAGGATCAACGGCTGATGGCTGTGCATCTGGGCACGAAGCGTTCCGGTGATATTTTCGCTGCAACCCATAATCTGTCCACCCTGATCATTCAGGCACAGGATGCTGGGACCTTTTTCTGCGGATTTCAGTGTGGGCGCACATTCCTCCTGACTGTCGATCCCCAGGACACTCTTAGATGGCTCCGCACAGATACCAGCAGCAACTAAGGTTGTCTGCTTTGAACTGTGAGTTGTTGCCAACGCCCCGGCGATACCGTGCAGATCCCGCACCTCGTCCCTCTGGTTGGTGGCAAAGGCCGTTTTTCCTTTTGTCAGGGGTACATCTTCTCGTAGACCTGCCTGAATCTCAAGGGCGATCCGCAGCTGCTCCGGCAGTGGCTTGCCCCGTTCAGACGCACGGCGTAAAATTCCGAGGCAGGCTCTCTTGGTCAAATAGTATTTGGGGTGCGGTTTGTCCTCCAAAATCTGCCACAAGAAAGATTCTTGTTCTTCTCTGGGGGACACCCCAGAATTGAGCATTAAGGCAGCGCCACGCCAGGGAGAAAGAATCTCCCAAAAGAATTCGCCCAGCAGGTTCCCAGCGCCCGGTGTCAGATCGAGGGACATGTACGGAATCGAACGCAATTCGGACGATTTCTTCGAGGACGATGCGGAAGTCCTCCCCCTTGGGCTGCCCTGAGCTAAAGGCTCCAGGGACGTTTTCCCACACCATGTATCGGGGTCGAACATCGAGAGCTGTTCTTCCCCGCTGTAAGTCTGCATATCTCATCTCCTTTACAATTCTGGTTTGTTCCATAAACAAGCCGGAGCGGGCGCCAGCTAAACCGGCACGCGCTCCGGCAACAGACAGTCCTGGCAAGGGCTGCCTCCGCAAATGATATCCACTGGCGGCAGCTCTGCACCATCCAGTTTCGTAATATCCCCAACATGGATCATGTCAGGGAACCGCAGTTTTGTCACCTCGATAGGAAAGGCTTCGGTCTCACTGGCCCACAGGGGGCGGATACCGTACCGCTGTGCCGCTAGAGGGAATCCGCCGATCCCATCGAACAAGCTTCCCATGGTCAATTCGTTCTGCACCTTAAATATGCGCCTCCTACAAGAGAAAAAGCCAACCGCATCAACGGCTGACTTTGTCGAAAATATGTTTTGACTTATGTGTTGATATTTGGTAGAATGTGTATGGTTCCTTCGGGAACCGGGCGTTGCCATAAAGGTTTAGGCGGTTAGCCCCCCTTTTTTATTACAGGGGGTAATCCTTCTTTGCCCCCTGTCCCCCTGTGGAAAGGGGGTGGTGAATGTGAATGTGGTTACATATGAAGAACTGTTTCAGCTCTTGCTTGTCCTCATTTCCTTTGCCAGTCTGATTATCGCAATCATGACAAAAAAGAAGTAACCGCTCCAGTCTTCCAAACTAGCGGTTACTTCATTACGCTATTGGGGGGCTAGCCGTCTACGGCAACGCCCTTTTCTATGTTCATTATACCACGAATCTGCTATCTGTCAAGGGTCAACCGTCTGATCAATCTCCGTGCCGTCATTCAGGTACACCCTGATACGATCAGCCGAAATCACCTTTACTGTATGTACCAACTGCCGGATCCAATTCTCATCCCACTGCGTAAGTTGGGGGGAGAGGCCATTCAGCAAATCCTTTGTCACCTGCACCCTATCATATGCATTTCCTTTCTCCCGAAGGTAGGCTTCCAGTTCGTCCCGCTGCTTCTTTAGTACCGCTAGCTCGGATGTGTTCTTTTGAAACTGCTCAGTATAGTCTTCACCGGGATTTTCAGCAGCCTTTTGGAGCATTGCGCTGAAGGCATCCTGCAATTTCTGTATCTTCTGTTTTATCTCACCCAGCGTCAGCTTATCCCCTGGCAGGCAGAGGGTTTCCTCCACCATGGCATCTGTGATTCTGTCCGCCATTGCCTTTTTCGATGGCATCACAGAATTGACCGCTGCCAAGATCGCCCGTTGGAGAGAGCTTTCTTCCAGGGTAGGGGAATTGTGGCAGTATTTTGTGCCGTAGTCCAACCGGCTGATGCAACGCCAGACGATTTTCTTTTTCCCGTTCCTCTGCCAACTGCACCTTCGGTACAGCGTTCCGCACTCTCCGCACACCAGCCGCTCTGACAGGGCGTACTTGCTGGTGTAGCAGGAACGGCCCGTAGGAGCCTGCTTGGGAGATGGACTTTTGAGAGCGTTGCGCCTTGCCAGTTCTGCCTGAGCTGCGTTGTACTTATCCCTGCTGACGATGGCAGGATGATTGTCCCGCACCAGGTACATGGGAAGCTGGCCTGTATTTTTGACAACCTTCTTGCTGATGCAGTCGGAGATGTAGGTTTTCTGCATCAGCACATCGCCGCAGTATTTCTCACTGGTCAGGATCGCCCGGACAGCGGGCATGGTCCATTCCTTTTCATTGCGGTAGGGGATGCCATCTGCATTCAGCATATCCCGAATCATTCGAAGACTATCACCCAGCAGGAATCTCTCAAAAATTCGCTTAACCACAGTCCCTTCTTCTGGGACGATCTGCGGATTCCCACCGGAATCTGTGGCATAGCCGTACATCTTCTCAAATTGCACATGGGTTTTGCCCTCCCGCATGGCTTGTCGGATGCCCCAGGAGACGTTCTTGGAGATGGACTCGCTTTCTGATTGGGCGAAGGCACCCAGCAGGGTGATGATCAGCTCACTGTCTGATTCCAGAGTGTTGATATTCTCCTTCTCAAAGACCACTCCAATGCCCAGCCCCCGGAGAATGCGGATGTATTTCAGGCAGTCCACAGTGTTTCGTGAGAACCGGGAGATGGATTTTGTCAGCACCAGGTCGATTTTCCTCTGCTTGCACAGATGGATCATATGCAGGAATTCGGGACGCTTCTTAGCAGAGGTACCGGTGATGCCCTCATCCGCGAAGATACCGGCCATAGTCCACTCCGGGTTGGTCATGATTTTATCTGTGTAGTAGCTGCATTGGGCTTCGTAGCTAGACTGCTGTTCTTCTTCCTCGGTAGGTACCCGGCAATAGGCAGCTACACGGAGCTGCCGCTTCATTGCCTGCCGGACTGCCAACGGCTTTGCCGGAATGATGGTTACGATTTTCTTTCGTTCACTCATGGTGTGTTCTCCCTTCCGATGATCTGATTGTTTTTCAGCCTGATTTTTACGACACCGTTTCCGTCCACTGCGATGCTATGTATGGATTGCCGAACCAGTTCGGCATCCAACTGGTTCATAGGCTCCCGTTCTTGGAACAGGTGCCGAAGCCGCTGGGTTTCATATTCCTCCGAGCCAATGGCGGTGTACCGGGCTGACGCAGGTCAAAGCAGGCTTTCATTGCTTTCTCCTCGTCTACGGGCAGCTGTCGGAGCAGATCGTCTACGGTAGCTTCCAGGGCGGTCACAGCCGGAGCATTTCCGGATGGAGCCTCCGAGGGTTGAATCAGGGATGGAAATTGGATTAACCTATTGAGCAGAGCCAGAACCTCGGCTTCTATCTCAGGGGAAACTCTGCAATTACATTTCTGCCGCAGAAGCTTCTGTGCAGGGGATTGCTGGATGGGTGCTGCCCGCTTGACCCGCTTTTCGGTGACGGCTCCGAACAGGACAAAGGGAATCAGGAGTGGGTAGGGGGGAAGCCAGTGTATCTCCCGTCTGCCAGGATTCTGGCAATCATATTCTTGATCCATGGCTTGTCCCCATCGTAGGGGATGCCCCACTCTACCATGGCTTTGGCCAGCACAAGGAAAGACTTTCCTTGGTTATATTCCCAGAACAGGTAGCGCACCGCTTCTGCTTCCTCCGGGTGGATCACGATCTGCCCTGATTCCATCTTATAGCCAAATGGCTGTTTTCGATTGCTGCCCATTTACCGCACTGTCCTTTCGATTTCCTCCGGAAGCTCCAGACCGTTTATAAGCCGGAAGCGAATCCGTTCATTGCTCTCTACTATGATTTTATCAACCAACTCGCGGAACAGCTCCCCATCAAAGGCTTCCAGATATTCCGGCCCATACGTTAGAATTCCCAGAAGCTCCCGTGTTTTGGACAGGGCATCGTTCCCATCCTGCTCCAGGAGCGTTTCTTTCTGCCGCTTGGCCTTGCGGAGCTGCTGCGCCAGTTGGTTACTTTGGAATATAAAAATGTCAGGGTCAACGGCTCCCTGCTGATTCAGCACGGTGAGCATATGACTCTGACTGGTTAGATTGGATATTTGTTTATTGAGTTCGATTATATCGGGATGCCACAGCATCTGACGGCTGCGAATGGTGAAGAGATTGTCCTGTAATTCCGTAAGGACGCTCTGGCCTTCGTGACGAATAACAGGATTGGAATCAGCGATGTGACGAAATCAGTTATCGGTAGGCAAAAGATTTCTCTAAAGTTGTTCATCTGCGCATAAGCTAGGAAGTATGCGGCAAGGATGGGCAGTGCAAGAGAGGCACAGAACAAGGCTCAGAATTCTTTTTAAAGTTTTCATGACGACTCCTTTCGAGAAGTTTGCCTTATTGTCAACCATTTCCCATAGCCACTGACAAACTATGGCTAATCCATGATGTCCCAAAGGATCACTGCTTCCTATGGGACTGGGATGTGTACCGTATGTCTCGGCCCAGTGCATCAATGAAGCACCGGAGATGTACTAGCCCATGGGATTCACCTTCTCTCTATCTGGATGTGTTTTTTGCTTACACCAGATAGAGCGAAAAAAGACGCCAATTTGCAACACAATTCAAAAAATCAGATAAATGCACAATTTTCCTCTTTTATTCTGGATGCTTTGAACAGAAAGCATCCCTCCGTTGCACCGGTTTGAGTGTAGCGGAGGGAGTTTTTCATTCATCACTCTTTGTTTTTTCTTGGAGTAGTTCCAGCGTTTTTTCGTCCCAATTTATTGTTTCAGATGTCCAGCTTGATGGTTGCAATACGGGTGCTGCCCATATCGCCATTGGCATCGGTAATGAAGCAGCGATATTCCGCTCCATTGCTTGCTGCCGTCATCTCCACCCGCAGGGTGTTGGTGGTGGCATCGCTGCTGGTCAGGTACTCGAAGTTATTGGCTCCAGGAGTGCGGCACAGCCACTGATAGCTCAGGTTTGCGCCTTCCACTTCAACAATGAAGGTTGCGGTATCGCCGATTTGACCATAGTATTCGTCCAGCTATTAATTGGCACATCTCAAATTGTCCCAGCATACACTATGATATAAATACATAAATTATAGCAGTGTATGCTGGGACGGATTTCTAAAGTTTACGCCATTTCAAAGTCTATGAAATTTCTATACCTAGTACCGCACTTGTTACATCTAAGTGTAATCCATATCCAGGTAAAAGCATTTTCCACTTCTACTACTCCAAGATTTCTTAGCTCTTGAATATCAGGATATTCATATCTAAGACCAACTGAGAAACTATTTTCCGCACACTTCTTACATCTAATAGGTTTTGCTGCGCTATTGGTATGTTGTAGTTTTTTTTCACAGCATACATAACCGTCATAGCTGCTGTCAAAAACAGGAATTACTTTGCCGCATTTTTTACAACGAGCTTCCAACGCTATTTTACATTCTTTTGGAAACAGGTACATTTTTGAGAAAATGCTGCTCTTAATTTCACCAACAGCATATATCTCAAAATCATGGGAACTACAACACGTAAGAACTCCTTCTATTTGTGTATTGTCGGAATCTATGTTTTCATGCGTTGTATTAAAATATGGAAGAATTCTCTTTGGAATCAAGATTTTCCCTCCTCTTACTTAAATAGATTTCTGACCCACGAAATAACTTTACCAATAGCGCCAGGGTTTTGTGACACCATTTTAGCCGTCTTGTTCTGAATGTAGGTTGTACTTTGCCTTGGACTCACAACCTCAACTATCTTATTAAGTCCTTTCTTCGAAATGCCGATGACATCTGGTCGACAAGCCCCGTTTAGCCCCATTGTCTTTAATGCCTTATTCATACCAATCTGTGTATACTTTCCGCTTGCTGCCATTTTTCCAGCTTCTAGATTGGATGCAAATTTATGTAAAACTGAACCATGTGCCTTGCCTACAATTGTTGTACCAGAGGCTACGTTTATCCCGGCTGATGCAGCTCCAGTTCCTGCCCCAATTAGTGTTCCAGACATAAATCCAGAGCTAGCACCGTCCATTACACCTTGCCATCCATTAGAGATGCCACCGGAAATTGCCCCTATTACAGCGCCAGATGCTCCACCAGCGACGGCGCCAGATAAGGCCGCTCCAAATATTACCGCCGCAGTGCCACCTGTAAACGCAGTGGCAGCAGCCAGTCCAACAATTACAACGACTCCCACTGCAACTTTTAGGGAGTTAGGCATAGACCAATTGCCATCAATTTCGAAGCGATTAACAGGGTTATTCATGCAGTACGCATAGAGATTATAGCTTAACAGGGTACCGTCCGCTCCGAGATATTCTGTATCATCCGCATTAATAAAACGACCAATTGCAGGATCGTAATAACGGCTGGATACATAATAGAATCCCGTCTCCTGATCGTAGATATACCCACGATAGCGCAGGGGGTTCAGTTCTGCCAATGTACCAGACATGGCAATGATGTTACCCCAGGCGTCGTAGGCATATTGCGCTCCACCGCCGCCATCAGCACGTTCCAGGCTAATCACGTCACCCTGGAGGTTGGTGGTGTAGTAGTAGACAGTGCCATTGTAGGTCATGGTCAAAGGCACACCGTTTACGTCATAGTTGAAGTCCAGCGTATCATTGCCTACGGTCATCCGCATCAGCTTATCGCCAGCGTAGATGTAGTTGTAGGTTTTTTCTTCGCTGACCCGCTTGGTACGGATGCCGCTGGTGTTGTACTCCATTTGCTAGGCCGGAATGTCCAACTTGGTGGTGGACCCGATACCCTGTACAACCGCTAACGGGCATTTACCTTTGTACTACTAGCAATTCTTGATGGCTGTTCCATGCAGTATACATGTCGATCACATAATGTTCCAGCTTGTGATTATATTTACTGGATTCCCAGCCAACCGGTCCATAGCCTGTCCAGTATTCATGCCCTCGAAAAGGAATCAAATCATCCCCTGGTAGGTTCCCCAAGAAAATTAGGTTATCCTTAGGAATACTTTTTTCTGACTCACAAATTAACTTGATGTTCTTTTCTAACGGTGAAGCCTGGTTACGCAGGAATACATTCGGCTTTTCGAATGAAGGAAGGACAGGGATCTCTTTCAATTCATTCAGAGTCGGAACCGTCTCGCCAATCCAGCAGTACACCTGAATCACAGGAATGATATGCTTTGGATACCATGTGTCTTCAGATACTTTGCGAAATACTATATATTTCCCTTCATATCCCAAGGCTTTGCTGTAATCGCTGGTCAGCTGATAGGCAAAGGTATCTCCCAAGGCCCACTTACATTGATAGCAGCGGTGTTTGTAAATTTTCTTTTCTGGCGGTTGAGGGGAAGATAATTTTTCCTCTAGTTTTCGAAGGGTTTTCTCCCATGCGATCCTTTGCTGCTCCCCGGATTCGCGCCATCTTTCCCGTTCATCCGTCGACTGCAAGCTGTGGAGAGCCGCTTCTTTAACTTCCGGCAAAAGTCTTCCATAATCCCACTGTGTATCCGCCAACGCAAACCAAACCAGCGGTGCCTCTTCCGGGTCAGTTAAAGATTCCTGATATTGGGTTAAGAGTTCCTGAGTTGCATCTTGGTTGCTTTTCCCATCCCTCAGTTTTTCAAGATAATCTCCTCGCAGATCACAAGCCGCATCATTTGCATATAATGACGTTCCCCATACTCCCATGGCACCACTACCTTTCCATCAGATTTAACAGTTCGTCTTCTACAAAATTGGCAAATAGTTTTAGCACGTTATCTGTACTGTTTTTGAAGCTATCAAGTTTTTGTATGGATATTTCTCTGCGAGCATTCAGCAGGTTCTCTAGTGTATATGTAGAAATTAGCAACTGCTCAACATAGCGTGCTTCACTTACAGTAAGATTTGTAAATTTCACTTCCATAGGCTTCAAATGTGCTTTTGAAGGATTTTTCGCATGTTCTGCTTGCCGTCGTGCAGGGTTATTCGTTCTTCCGACATACTCAACTTTATTTTCCTGATCTCGCATAATATAGACGCTTTGATTCCTATATGACTCTGGTTTTTTTGTCTCTTCAACTACTTTTGCTACTGCTGCAGCTACCGTTGCAGCACACGAAGTAGCCAGTGCAATTCCCGCAACGCCTAGTGCACTTCCTGCAGAAATAGCACCTACTCCGGCTACGGCCAACGCAGGAACTGCAACCACAAGAGCGACCGCAGCGACTGCAGCAGAAGTTATGGCAACCGCACCGAGAACTTGACTAAGAGATGGCCAGCTACCAGTGCTATCTTTTAGATTCACTGGATTGTTAAATGAATATGCAAATAAATTATATCCGATTGGCTCTCCACCAATTCCGGAAATTTCATCATCAACACTGATAAATCGACCCACAGCCGGGTCATAATACCTGCTATTGAGGTAATAGAATCCCGTCTCCTGGTCGTAGACATATCCGCGATAGCGCAGGGGGTTCAGTTCTGCCAATGTACCAGACATGGCAATGATGTTACCCCAGGCGTCGTAGGCATATTGCGCTCCGCTGCCGCCATCGGCACGTTCCAGCTTCATTACATCGCCCTGAAGATTGGTGATGTAGTAGTAGACCGTACCATTGTAGGTCATGGTCAGAGGCACACCGTTCGTGTCATAGCTGAAGTCCAGCGTGTCATTGCCTACAGTCATCCGCATCAGCTTATCGCCTGCATAGATGTAGTTGTAGGTCTTTTCCTCGCTGCTCCGCTTGGTACGGATGCCGCTGGTGTTGTACTCCATCTCCCAGTCCAGAATGTCCAGCTTGATGGTTGCAATACGGGTGCTGCCCATATCGCCATTGGCATCGGTGATGAAGCAGCGGTACTCTGCTCCATTGCTTGCAGCTGTCATTTCCACCCGCAGGGTATTGGTGGTGGCATCGCTGCTGGTCAGGTACTCAAAGTTGTTGGCACCGGGAGCCCGGCACAGCCACTGGTAGCTCAGGTTTGCACCCTCGGCCTCAACAATGAAGGTCGCGATGTCGCCCGGTCTTCCGTAGTAATCATCCGGCTCGTTGATGACCGTATACTCAGGATCAAACTCGCTGATCGCAGACGTTCCGCTGGCAACTGTCAGCTTGCCTGCCTGGGATGTGGCAATGTGCCCCATAAAGTCCTTGGCAATGCAGCGGTATAGATACCCATTGAGGCTTGCCTGAATAGGAACACTTAACGTGGTGGAAGTCCCGCCGCTGATATTGTCCCAGGTTTCTCCATCGTTGATACTGCGCTGCCACTGATAGGTGATCCGATCTCCCTCGGCAGCTACCGTGAAGGTTGCGGTGCCGCCCACAGAGCCAAAGTAGTTCTCGGGCTGAGTGGTGATGATCACCGGGGGCTGCTTGGACAGGGAAGTGAGCTGCCGCCCATTCTCCCAACCGAATGTCCAGCGATTGCCGTTATAGTAACTGGTGGGGTTGTCAATGGAATCATAGGTAATGGATTCCCCGTCATAGGCGGTCAGAAGGTCCTTCCACTCCGAATCCCCGTAGGTATAGGTGTGGGTGGTTTCTCCATCGGAAGCGGTCAGAATATTGCCTACCGTGTCATAGACTTAGGTTGCCGTTGGGACAAGTATACAACAGATTTGCAGTGTTGGCAACACCCGATAATACTACTGATTTGGGAAATGCCCTGGAATCCGAAGATTCCAGGGCTCATGTGGCGAAAACCCAATTTACATAGTGTGGCTCGTTCGCCTAAGCTTTTCCGCTTCCATACCGTGAACGATGGTATCTGCTGTTCATTTTAAACTCAACAACTGCAAGAAGCACAAAAGACAAGAAGGAAATTGCAAAATAGGCAATGCAAATCCTATCTATAAAATGCTCCTGACCAAATCCTAAAGCATAACACATAATAAAAATCAATTCTACAGCAAGCGCTATGTGTATTACTAGATTTATAGCCCGATATACCTTGACCATTGACGAATAGTGAATCATCTTCTTTTCAAATTTTGAGTACCTATCTTTAACGATTTTGGGTGCTGTCCAGAAGAACCAGCGGTCGACTATAGACGCATTCGCTGCATAGCCCTTCCGCTCGTTCTTTGTCTGACATAAGCGTATTCCCGTGCTCATGTATCCTCGCAAAACCAACATAGTTCCGATTGAAAAAATCGCCAAGATTGTCAGGTTATTTCCCATGTCAATACACACTTCCTATCATTACGCCCGGATTGCTCCCCATAAATTATAAGCCGCATTCGGGATATTACTGGTAATAATGGGTACGATGGCATTTCTCCCGCTTCGTATTGCTTGGGTGGCAATCTGACTGTAGTAGTATCTTCCAGCCTTAAAAACTTCTTTAGCAGTACCTCGCAATCCAGATCTTGATATATGAGAGATGGCATTACCCGTCCTCTTGAGTGCCTGGCCCGCACTTTTGGTAAGATGTCTTGTTCCGGTTCCATTACCTCCAATACGGCCACCCACAAGGCCAATTCCAGTTCCAATAGCAATATTTTTTGCATATTCTGAAAAAGATGCAGTACCATTCGATTTTAAGTAGGTATCTATTCCAGAGGATGCTGCGCCGATAATTCCATTTACAACCATCTGCCCATTAACTTTTATTCCAGTCGCAGCAAAACCACCAGAAATTGCTCCAGCAGCCGCCGCAACTCCCACTCGTGCCCAATCTACATTTGCTATACCTTTATTCTCCAATACCTGTGAAGCAACAGATATTAATCCACTGACCACAGCGCCAACTCCCGCACCAATAACAATATTCCAAAATTCGCCGCCATCATCTTGCCGACTGACAGGATTATTTCCACAATATGCGAACATATTGTTTCCATTCAAGCCCTGGCCAGTCGTGGGGTAATTATCGGCACTGATAAATCTCCCCACCGCCGGGTCATAATACCGGCTATTGAGGTAATAGAATCCCGTCTCCTGATCGTAGACATATCCACGATACCGCAGGGGGTTCAGTTCTGCCAGGGTGCCGGACATGGCAATGATGTTACCCCAGGCGTCGTAGGCATATTGCGCTCCACCGCCGCCATCGGCACGTTCCAGCTTCATTACATCGCCCTGAAGATTGGTGATGTAGTAGTAGACCGTACCATTGTAGGTCATGGTCAGAGGCACACCGTTTGTATCATAGCTGAAGTCCAGCTTGTCATTGCCTACAGTCATCTGCATCAGCTTATCGCCAGCGTAGATGTAGCTGTAGGTTTTGTCTTCACTAACCCGCTTGGTACGGATGCCGCTGGTGTTGTACTCCATCACCCAGTCCAGGATATCCAGCTTGATGGTAGCAACACGTGTGCTACCCATGTCGCCATTGGCATCGGTAATGAAGCAGCGGTATTCCGCCCCATTGCTTTCCGCCGTCATCTCCACCCGCAGGGTGTTGGTGGTGGCATCGCTGCTGGTCAGGTACTCGAAGTTATTGGCCCCAGGAGCACGGCACAGCCAGTTGTAGCTGAGGTTTTCTCCCTCTGCCTCGACAATGAAGGTTGCGGTATCGCCTGGTCTACCGTAGTAATCGTCCGGTTCATTGATGACGGTAAATTCCGGCTCAAACTCGCTGATTGTAGATAGCCCACTGCTGACTGTCAGCTTGCCTGCCTGGGAAGTGGCAATATGGCCCATGTAGTCCTTGGCAATGCAACGGTACAGATATCCATTGAGACCTGCTTGAATGGGAACACTTAAAGTGGTGGACGTCCCGCCGCTAATATTGTCCCAGGTTTCTCCATCATTGATGCTACGCTGCCACTGATAAGTCACCCGGTCGCCGTTGGCTGCCACAGTAAAGGTGGCGGTGCCGCCTACGGTGCCGTAGTAGTTTTCCGGCTGGGTGGTGATCACTACCGGCGGCTGCTTGGACAGGGAAGTAAGCTGTCGCCCGTTCTCCCAGCCAAATGTCCAGCGATTGCCGTTATAGTAGCTGGTGGGGTTGCCGATGGCATCGTAGGTGATGGATTCCCCGTCATAAGCGGTCAGAAGATCCTTCCAATTGGAATCCCCATAGGTATAGGTATGGGTGGTTTCGCCATCAGAAGCAGTCAGAATATTGCCTACGCTGTCATAGGTATAGGTTCCGCTGTAGGCGAAGGGTGCATCACCCATACCAGAGACATTCCCGTGTTCGGTAAGCAGCTGCCCTTGGTTGTCATAGGTATAGGTCGTAACATTACCAATGTTGTCTGTGACTGTCAGAATATTTCCCGCATCATCATAGGTATAGGAGTATTTAGCAGATGTAAAGGGCGTTCCGGACGGTGCTTTGGTATACTCCACGGACTGAACCTGGGTGGTTGTCTGACTGCCGGAGATATCCCGGTATGCATAGTTCCGGGTAAAGACGCCGCTGCTCATGGAGGTCAGCCGCCGCAGACCGTCATAACCCATGGTGAACTTGGTCAGTGCCGAACCATTTCTGGAGATTTCAAAGGTATTCAGACTGCCGTCAGAGGAATTGTAGGTGAGATCCTGTGCGTAACTATCGCCGCCTACCTGCCAGCTCTGCTTGGTCATCTGATTGCTGGAATTATATGCCTGGTTGGTACGGATTACGATATTGCTCCCATCCAACTGCTGGCTGTCAATCAGGCGGCCAATGGAGTCGTAGGTATACACATAGGTGACATCTGTCCCGTTGCCGGTCTCCCTTAAGCTGTGGAGCTGTCCTTCTCCGTTGTAGGCATAGGTCAGCTTCCGTCCGTCAGCGTAGGTTGCCGTTTTTACCCGGCCCAGAATATCATAAGCATAGGTGACCGACGCCCCGTTGCCGTAGGTCTGTTTCGTCATCTGCCCATTGCCGCTGGCGTAGGTATTGGTGGACAGATTCCTGTTTCCTACCTTAGCAGAGAGCATATTGCCAAAGCTGTCATAGGTAAAGCCATAGGTTTGACTGGCTCCGCTGCCGTTGGTTCTCTGGATGGAACTCAGATTACCGCTGGAATAAGTATACATCAAATTCGCAGTATTGGCAATACCAGTTTGCGTGACCCGGCCGGAAGAATCATAGGTCGTGTTGGTGACAGTTCCCTTGGGGTCGGTGACGGAAGTGGGTAGCCCCCGCATCTGGGAATCCGCATTACCGTAACCATAGGAGACTGTTGCCCCGGAAGCGTCAGTTACGGAAGTCAGGCGGTTTCCATTGCCGCCGTAGGCAGCAGTGGTCTGGATGGTTTTTCCACCGGAGCCGGACAGAGTCGTGGTTGTCACATTGCCGGTACCGTCATAGCCCATGGACTGAGTAATCTGACCGTTGGAAACAGATTTCAGCCGGTGGGTATAGGTGGTATCGTAGGTATAGTTGAAGGTGCCGTTTCCGCCGGTAACAGTCTTTATCAGGTTGCCGCCGGAGTAGGTATTCGTGTCTTTGTCCAGACCCGTGGATGTGACGGAAACCAGTTTACCGTCGGAATCATACTTCATGGTCTGAGCCACTTCCCGGAGCAGGGAAATGTTATCAAAGTAGCACTTGTTGGCGTTGCCTTCATAGGCCAGTGTGACCCGGATTTTCTGCACCGTTTTGGTGGACTGCTTGGGCACAATACTGGCATTGGTGAACTGCCACTGGTTGCTGATATCCGAATTAAAGGCAACGTAATGCCCTTCGGTTGTCCCATCAGAATAGGTGATGGTCGCCCGCAGGCCACACTTTTTGGTGACATCATTGGGATTATCCAGCTCACTGGGATCATCCGGGACTGCGTTGGCCCGTGCCCATCCGGACAGGACATAAGTTTGGGTACCAGGGAGATTCAGGACGATATCCTGATAGGCGTTGGTGCTGGCGCTCAGAGGATCGCCGGCAACCCGCAAGGATTTCGCGGAACCTGCCACGCCATAGGAGGTAGAGAACGCTGCATTGGTGCCCATGGTCCAGCGACCCGTTCCTTCCATATTGCCATTGGCTACCAGGTTGTAGCTGGAGGGTGCGTCCCCTTCTTCCACCTGCAGATCATCTGCGTAGAAGGTTCCGATTGCGCCGCTGTTATTTACGAAAATGCCATACTCATCTGTGGCATCCGGGGTAAAGGTGACGCTGATCCGAACCCAGCCATCGTCTACGGCAGGCGAGGTAATGTAGTTTACCAGCTGACTTGTCCAGCTCTTGCTGCCATCGGTGACCATCAGAGAGATGGCGCCGCCTTGTAAGTTGGTAATGCCACTGGTATTCACATAGCCGGAAATGGTATACGTCTTACCGGCGGTCAGGGTTCCGGAGGATATCAGGGCGGATTGGCTGCCTGTGCTGCTCAGTGTGCCCTTAATGGAATAAGCGCCGGTTCTGGGCTTGGTTGTAGCACGGCTTGTGCCATTGTTGAAGGTCCAGCCGGTTGTGCCGTCTTCCAGACCGCCGTTTTGCAGCAGATTCTGTCTGGCCTGCCCGATAGAGCCGGAACGCACTGTGCGGTTGTTTGTTTTGTCCGTGGAGCCGCTGCCGGAATAGGCTGCGTTGGTCGCTCCCAAAATGTTGCCTGTATTGTCAGTGGTGTAGGCGTTGACCGTACGCCCTGCATAGTCAAACAGGAAATGGGTCAGCACATCATCGCTGTTTCCGGAGGTCCGGTCTGCGCCGTGGTCCCGGTATACCGTTTCGCTGTGATCCGGGTAGGTAACGGAAACCGTCGCCCCCGTTCCGGAGCCCGTGGCCTCCTGATACTTAGAAACCTTACCGTTGGAATAAGTAAAGGCCAGGCTGTAACCGCTTTCCGAATCGGTCATCTTTGTAGCCCGGTAGCCGCTGTAGGTATAGGCGGCAAGATTGGTGCTGCCTCTTTTGATGCCGACCAGATTGGTTCCGCTGTAGGTCAGGGTGTACACATTCCCGGCGGCATCCGTAACACTGGTCAGATTGTTACCGCTGTAGGTAAATGTCGCAACCGTAATTGCGGACTGACCCTTGTTCTCCTGGGTAATGCCTGACAAGCGGCCGCTGGTATAGTTAATGTTGATTTTGTTGCCGTCAGAATCCTTAATGGATCTCAGATAATTGTCGGTGAAGGTCCATTCATTCCCGTCGTCGTCCGACATGAGGTAGGCATTGCTTCCGGTGCTCTTGATCTTCAGGCTCAGGCCATCCTCATCATAATAATACGAAGAGTTCTTGGAACTATCCTTGCAGAAATAGTGAATCGTTCCATCGCCATCCGTATATTTCAGGTAGGAAATATTAGAGATGGTCTCCGCTTCCACACGCTGGATACAATCCAGGGTCCAACCGGAGCCTACATTCATGCTCAGTCCAAGTTTGGACGGCGGGCAGTAATCCGAACTGGATCGAGAGAAATAGTCAGAATTGTAGACCAGGCTCAAGGAGAAGGGATTGGTGGAAGAAGCGTAGCTGACCAGTTTCTTCGCAATCTTCAGCTGACCGGTGTGGTCGGAGATATAGGCAGTGCCGGCTTCTCCCGCACCCAGGGTCGCATAGGTATAGTAAGGCTCAATGCCAGTGTTGTTTCGGTAAGAAACGGTCAGAATGGGAGGAATTGAACCGGCATAGGCGTAGAACGTAGCGGAGGCGTAATAGGTGTAGGTGCCAATTTCGTCCTCGTTCGTCATTGCCAGGGCAATGGTAGTATTATCCGTTCCCTCAATATACCATTTCTTTACCAGTTCCGTCAGATGCCAGGTGACATATTCCTTACCGGCCTTGCCGAAAGCATAGTCAATAGCATTGGTGGTATCATATTCCGGCTGATCCCGCCGCCAGGTCATTTTGGAGAACCAGTCGTAGTAACTGGAATAGCTGGAAGGCAGATCGGTGGTCACTTCATAAGCGCCAATGGGCAGCTGCTCACAGTTACGCTGAACATAGGCGGTTTTATACAGGCTCAGCTGGGCATCCACAACCTCACTGCCATTGGGAACCGTGGGCATACTCTGGATGTGCATATAGGTACGGTAACGCCCATCGTTGGTGGTGCTGTAGGGCTGTGCGCCCACATACAGCCACTGGCGGCCCAGGGTCGTATCATTGGGTGCAGCCTCCATGGTATAGGCGGAATAGATATCCTCCAGTGCGCTTCCGGATATCACAGTCAATGTGGGGTCAATCATGACCGGGAATTCACGGTCTTCACTGTTGATCCATTCCTTGTCCGCTTCTACAGTCAGGACAGTACCCTGTTCGGTTTCATTCAGCGCAAAATGAACGTCAAAGGAGCCAAGCCCCGCAGTATCTTCCATGCAGGGAATGGGAATTTGATAAACTTCTTCCTGATCGGCATTCAGGAAAGACACAGACCCATTCTCATTCAGGACAGCGCTCAACCCGTCGCTTTCCAGAAGGAAGTCGAACCGGTAGCTCGGCTGCGGCTCGTTGATGATGATCTGTTCCTTGATGTTGTAGCCGAAGGTGGTATATTGCAGGTCAATACCGGGGAACACATTCTGGTAGATCAGAGAGGACTGAAGTTTTTCAGGGATGACATCATTCACATCCCAGCTATACTTCTCCTGCAAGGTGAGCATAGCGGGCGTGTCAGTTACGACTTCTGCAATGACATCCCGGTTGAAGGTCAGCCCAGCAGCGTCCTCAGCCTCAGTTTCCTCTGGAATGGTTTCTTCGGGGATGGTTTCATCGGGAACAGTTTCCTCAGGGACGGTTGCCTCCGGAATCGTTTCCTCAGGAACGGTCTCTGCGGGAATCGTTTCTGCCGGAGTGGTCTCCGGAGTATCTTCCTCCGTAGCTTCAGGCTGCGTCTCCGGGAGATCCGCCTGGGTTTCCTCGGAAACCTCGTTTTCATCTGCCGCAAATGCGTTATCTTCTTCCGGCAGCGCTTCCCCCTCTGCATCCGCTTCGTTATCTTCTTCGAACAGTGCCTCTGCGCTTGCGTCAGCTTCCTCTGGCATTGGTTCAAAAGGATCCTCTTCGGCTGCGTCCAAAGTGTCCTCCGCTTGCGCATCAGTATCTGATTCAAACGAATCCGGTTCCGTTTCGATATTGCCTTCCTCAGTGACTTCGGTAGCCTCAGTCGGCTCCGTGTCCTCCGGTACTGTTTCTTCCGGCGCTGTTTCATCAGGCACCAGCTCGCCGCTGATCATCCGATCCGCCATCACGGTATCCAGCAGGGTCATAGATACAGACTGACCGTTATGCTCTACGGAAAAGAGCTTGCCGTCTGTCAACGTTGACGAAAATGCTACCGGCGTGGAAGCGTTGGCAGTCCGATAAGCGCCCGCAGCCAACGACAGGTGGTTGTCAATATCCATCCATTCTCCATTGCCATTTTGGAAATGGACGGGCATACCATAGGACACAGCAACAAAGCTGCCATCCGACAGGCGGAAATGTTTCGTATCTTCTTCACGGAGATTTTCTACTTCGCCAAGCACAGATACTTCGTGCTGGCCTTCTTCCACTGCTACCGCAGTGCTTTCGTCGTCTGTTGCCGCTAAACTCTGTACTGGCAGCATCTGGAACAGCATTGCCAGTACCAAAATCATGGATAGGAATCGTGTGGAGCGCCATCTTTTCATGAAAGTACCTCCTTCAATAAACCACGAATGGGTTTTTGCGTGTGTTTGCTACATCTCTTCACTGGGTGCGCCAATCACAGGGGGTACAAAACCATGGGCTCCACCTTCTTTCTATCTGGTAGTATTGTTTTGCTTACACCAGATAGAACGATATCCCATGGCATTCTGCAACAAATAAGGGTTTGGCTGATTCGACAAAATTCGCATGGAAGGTTTGTATAAAAAGTTGAAAGTCGGGATCAAAGCTGATCCCGACTTTGGGTTATTGGGGTTGGAGTTTACTTTTTGGGGTAGTCTACTTGATGTGTGGCACTACCGGACTCGATGATATTGTCATCGTTGTCATACACGAAAGCAATCGTCTTTGTCCGGTATGTATATCCCCTGGCAATTGCGTAGCTTCCAGCTTTTGTGGCATAAAGTGTACCCGTATTGGACCATGTATACAGTGTGTCCCACATTCCATTTTTAAGCTGCTGAAGCTGAACCACAACTTCAACTGGCACCATGTCTCTTGCTTGTACTTCACCCACACAGGTGGCAATTCCATTACTCTCATCAATTTGCAAAAGAGCATATATAGTGTTAATTGTAATAAACTGTGGCTCTATTTCATCTGTGACAGGTTTCTCAACTACGGCAGACGCCTCAATCGGAACGATTGTCAAACAAATTACAAGTGCAATAACGATTGCATGACGTACTTTTTTCATTTTTCTCCTCCATAATTTCCTAGGATGCTAAAGCGTATACTATTTTCCAAAACTGTTCATTGTCAAGTGCTTTTGCAAACAAGTCATAGGATAATCCTTTTTCGGGATTCATCCAAACAACATGGAGACCGTCCTTTTCAACGAAAAGTGCATCCATTTCATTTATTTTAATTTTTTGCATATCAACAGTTTCTGTATCCATAACAAGCTGCCCAGATGTAGGTTTCACTGAGAGAGTTATAATCCCTTCGTTTCCATCTTGGTAGACCAGTTGTAAAAAACCGTACTCAGAAATATCTTCGGTGACTAGAGCGTAACCATCAGGTATAAAAAGTCCAATACCGCTTCGTATATTTTCAAATTCCTTCTGGATTACCTGATTTTGCTCATCTAAAGCAATAACTGTATATCTTTCACTGTCTCGTAAAAAGAAATTCAAAACCGGTATGCGCAAAGCATCCACCGACAGAACCAATGTTGAACAAACGCCGAAAAGAACCAATGTAAATACGGCAACCTTACTCAATGTCCGCAGACCGTGTGTGAAGTGCGCTCTGCGGTTAATTTTTGCAGTAGCACTTCGGATTGTATTCCTGCATTTTTGATCCAGGTCATCCGGAATATCGGGGACCTCGCCCTTTTCCTCCGCTGCCTGAAATTCCTTCCACAGTGCCTCACCTTCTGCTTCCGCATACTCATCCATAAGCAGCTCCATGGTTATTTCTTCGTATTCTTCCAGCAGCTTCTCCCTGTGTTTATCATTCATTTTCCTCACCTCCCTCTATGTCAGGCCGTAAAATCATCCTGGCTTTCTTTTTTGCTCTGCTAAGTATCATCCGGATGCTATCCGGCGAAACTCCAATCATTTGACCAAGTTCCTCCTGTGAGTAGCCCAATATGTATTTTCCTTCCAGCACAATCCAATCTCTGGGAGAAAGCTCCTTCTTTAATAGCGCAATATTCGTCTTGACTGTTAAATTCGGCGCATCCTTGGGAGATAGTATCTCGGCTTTCATTAAGGCTTCCAACATTTCGTCATCCAGGGGAACTGCAAAGTCTTGCCCCTTCCGCTTCTCTATATCCAGGAACGCCGATTTTACGGTCAGAGCAATGTATTTCACGCATCGATAATCGCTCAGATCCCGCAGTGTTGAGATATTGCCAATAAGACGAACAACCGTTTCTTGTACAATATCCTCACACTCTGCTTTAGAAGTTGCGTATTTTCTTGCTGTGTAAAACATGAATTTACTATATTGGTCGTAAAAGTTATTAAAAAAGGATTGATCACCAGGAGAGATTGGTTCCATTTTCTTTGGCTTGCGCATTGCGTATCACCATCTTCTCTATCTTTTCTTCATCTTATTATTAAGACGTGGAAAGTAGCAAAAGTGCAACACAGGAGGAAGGAAAAAATAAAGGAAAAGATATCAGAAAGAGTATTTGCGCTGTGATATTTAACCTAAAATTTAGATATACTATTTCAAAACGTAAGTATTTCTCTTATTTCAATATAAATGCTTAATTTACAACATTTCCACTAATTATTGATGTATGATACTGGAAATCAGATTGGGGGAGGGATATCTTTGCTCGCAGAAATTTTGAAAACGCTTCGTTTGAGCAAGAAGCTGAATCAAAAAGAATTTGCGAGAGAAGTGTTTATTTCTCCCTCTGCCGTTTCTCAATATGAAACCGGCCGCACCATGCCCAGCAGAGAAACATTGGAGCGCATCACTAAGTATTTCGGTGTCAGCACCGACTACCTGATGGGTACTTCCACAATCGCAGATGTAGAAGAGTTGATGAATCAGGAATACTGCAACGGTGTTACGGTATCGGATCTTATCAAAAAGCTTGTCACCATCAAGGGGTCAGATAGGGCCGCATTGATGATACTTGTGGATGCACTTCAGCTGCACAGCAATCAGAGGCAATAAATGGCTGAACGATATCAAGATAATTATGATGCCTTTATTCATGAGCTATACGAAACCTATAGCCGTCTCATTTACAAAGAAGCATGGAAGTATTTTGATTCCATATATGACGTAGAAGATCTGGTGCAGGAAGTTTGGATCAAGCTGTGCCAGAAAGTTGATCAATTACATGACTTTTCCAAAGCGAGGCTCGTTTCCTACATCGCAACAGCCGTAAAGAATAACGCCATTTCCATGCTGCGCAAGCAGCACAAGGAATGCCCACTGGAATATGCTGACAGTATTGCCTATCAGGAAGCGGAATTTCTCAACAATATCATGGATCGGAAAATGCGTGTTGAAGCATTCCGAAAAATATGGCCGAGTGTTCCCGCTGGTGCCCGTGAATTGTTGGAAAGAAAATATGTTCTGAATGAATCGGATACCGAGATTGCAAATGCCATGGGAATCAGCAAGAACAGCGTGAGAATGGCCCTTACCAGAGCACGCAAAACAGCACTTGCCGCGCTGGATGGGAAGATATCTGTATTATAGTAAAGGAAATGCTTGGATGCAACCTTTTTTCGTGTTTGCTAAATGGAAAGTAACCACTACAATTTGTCAAGCGAAAAGCAAAGGCTGCTGCATCCTCCGTTCTCTCGGTATCTCTGTTCCGTTTTCACCAACCCTGCCTTGCGCAGATCTCCCAACGCCCGGTGAACGGTGGATTCGGAGAGCTTTAAATCTTTGGCAATGGTGGGAATTGACGGCCAGCAAATACCGTCTTTGTTGGCACGGTCGGCAAGGTATATGTACACGGAGATCGCCCTGTGGGGCAAATCCATCCGGTAAAGTTCTGTGAAATTGCGCATATTTACCTCCTAGTTGGCTGGGGCTTGCTGCCCCAGCCTTGCTTATTCTTCATCTATGTCGGTTTGAATCGCTGTGGTTTTTACATTTGTCTGCCGGGGAAGATTTGGCGCTGTGGGAACAGCGGCAGTATATACCAGAGGATATTCCCCAAGGATGGCTCGCTCCAGTTCTTCTTTCCCTGCGTAATGCACCGGGCGGCTGCCCTTATCCTCCATTTGCAGAGGTTTTTCAAATCGAATGCCCCATTCAAAGAACAGTTTCAGCTTGGTTTTCATAGGGTGTGTGCCGGTCTTCATCACCACAAAGCTGCCCTTGGGCATGGATTTCAGTTCGTTCGGGGACATCAGTGGCCGCTCCATCATTTGCAGAGATTGGGAGTTGTTGTCCTTGCCCTGTGTGACTGAGCCTGATAGAACTGTGCGGCTACCCAGGTTCTTGGAGAGGGTTTCCGCTGTCTGGCTGTTGGGAGCGAAGCCACCGAAGATAGTATCCTGACAGTTGTCTGTCAAGATTTCTGCACCCTCTTTACCGTAGTTTTTCTCCAACTGGGCCAGGCTCTGGATGATGGGAACCAGTGTCAGTCGCCGGGAACGGCCTGCGGAGAACAGGGGCAGGATGTCAAAGGGCGGCATGGTGCCCAACTCGTCGCAGAAGAACACCGCCCGGTTGGGGAGCTTCCCGCCATGCTCGTTGGCTACGGAAAACAGTTCTCTCGCCAGGTTCTGAATCATGAGGCTGGCAACGAAGTTTTTGGTGCTATCTTCCTCTGGAAGGATCAGAAAGATGGCACACTTTTCCTGGACAAACAGTTCCGCATCAATGCCGCCATCAAAACACAGCACCTGCTCCAGCTCTGTGTCCAGGAAGGCATTCAGCTTGGACAGCACCGTGGACATGATGGAATTCATAGCCTGGTCAGATGCTGTCAGTGCCGAACCTGCCAGCCGTTTGGCCTTATGATCTGCGGGTAACAATTGCATCAGCTCCTGGAATTGGTTGCCTCCCATCTGGCCTTGCATCAGAAGCTCCTGCACAAGCTGGAACACCGAAGCGATATGCCGGGTTTCATACCCCTCTGTTTCCTCCGGGGGAAGAAACTCCGACAAGAGCAGAACTACGGAGGCAAGAAGTCCTTCTGCTGCATCGTAGAAATAGGCGTTCTGTCCATGATCACTGCCCTCCGGGTTGACGATGGTTTTCGCAAGAATCTTGGCATACTTTTCTGCCTTCGCCTTAGCACTTATTTCCTTCGGGTTCTCCCGGTGTTCATCCATGTAGCGGTTAATCAGGGTCAGCAGATTGTTTCCATCTGACCGGGTAGGCTCCCGGAGGTCTACCACGGAAATGCGGTAATGGTAGATATCACGGGCGATAGCACCGTAATTTCTCGCTAAATCTCCCTTGGTATCAAGGGATAAAAAGCTCATACCGCTGGCGCAGGCGTACTCCAAATTCGGGTACAGGAAGTAGGCCGTTTTGCCCACGCCGGATGCACCAATCATCAGCACATGGACATCATCGGAATCCACCAAGGCGGTGGTTTTCTTACCACCCTGACACCCCAGCACAATACCCTGGGGAAGGGGTTTGCCATTAGCGGTTGGCTGCTGCCTTTCCTTTGCCGCAGCACGCCACGCTTCTGGAGTGAATGGCACATGGTGGTAGGTTCGGTGGATTTCCTGCTTTGTTGCCCACCGAGCGGTACCGTGCTGGCCGTTGCCTACTGTCTTGTCCTTGATACTGTTGAGGTTGTGCTTCTGGGAGGCATAGGTCACGAAAAACAGCACCGCAATAATACTTCCTGCCGAGAGAAGCAGCATGGGGATTCCTGTCATTTCACTCCCTCCTTCCGCAAAAACAGCAAATCCTCGTTCCAGTCCTTTCGGGTGGGAACGAGGATTTTGTTGCAGATATTCTTTTCCGTTAGCGCCTTGGAAATCCGCTGTGCTGCCCTTTGCCCCGGCTCATCATTGTCGAGGCAAATGCACACTTTTGTGATGCAGGGACGGTCTTTCAGCGTCTGCCACAGCACTCTGTCCGACACACCACAGGCAGCGGCATAACTCTGGCTTTTCCAGCTTTGCTTGTGCAGGGTAATGAATGACAACATATCTATCGGTGCTTCAAACGGGAACAGGGTATCCCCGCCGCCGATCCAGTGAAAGCTGTACTCCGGCTCACTGCCCGGAGCGTTGCCCTTGAAGCCACCCTGGGCTGCGGTACTGTGCTTGTGGATGTGTCGGGGCTTTCCCTCCCGGTCTGTCCCCACGAAGACTGCGTTATGGTAGTCAGCGGATTCATACACAAGACCCCGGTAAACGAAGGCATCCAACACATCCTTGTCGATGCCCCGCCGCCGAAGCAGGTAACCGTAGACCCGGCGCATATTTTCATGCTTTGGCGGTAGTTCCAGTGGCTGTTTCGCAAAAGGCTCCACGGTTCCCTGCACCGCCCCAACGCCCACGGAGCGCATAGCCAGCATGAGCTGTACCGCCTCCGGGTAGTCCATGCCATAAAACCGGCAGGCAAAGTCGATGGCATCGCCTCCAACCTGTTCGTATTGATGAAACCACAGGTTGCCCCGAATGGTTACCCTCTGTCCATGATCCAGCCAGACAAATTCTGTGCCGGAACGCTTCACTTCTTCCCCCTGCTGCCGCAGGAACGCTGCCAGATCTGTGCGTCTGGCTTCCTCCCGCTGCTGCTCTGTAAAGGGTATGTAACCTTCCATATTTCCTCCAATCTTTTCACTAAGTTAGGGATAGAATAATATAAAATAACTTGAAACAGGATATCTCACTTTTCCTATCTGCTGTAAAATTTTCAGGTGATAGGTTCAAACCCCTGTCATGGTGACAGGGAGCTGGTGTCATCGTACAGTTAGACTTTCCCCTTGGCGGCGGTGTGTTTTAACTTCAATTCCAAATAGCTCCGCATCCAAAAAGCAAAAATGAGCCTTCGTATGTGCGCGCATCACACGAAGACTCATTGTATTACTTTTTGTATGCAGTTAACTTTTTCCAGTTGGAGGGGAACCCCATGTAACGGTACAAGTCTATGTCTGACATTGCCCCCGGAGACCTGAGATAATGCTGAATGACGCTGGTAAGGCTTGCCTTGAACCTTGTAAAATCTTCACTGGGAAGCAGATAACGGAATGTGATCACAACAGCAAAAAGGTCATGTTTTCCCATGATATACTGGGAACCATTCTTGGGGATACCCAGTTTTGCATGCAATGCTGTATCCGGTATATCATTTCGTGTTTGATACGAGAACAGTCGCTCTCCATGGGCACAAACGTTTCGATACTTTGTAATCACACTTAGGTATTGCTCAAGCTGTTTTTGATTCACCTTGTCGAAATTCTTTGCCACTTTGGACTGAATATCCTGTGTCGTAAAACCATAGAACTTAGACAAGGAACCAAATGTTACGCCATTAAACAGCACCCAAAGGGGGACATTTCCATAAGCCTGCCTTTGATGGTTGATGTACGGATAATCACTGTTATGGTTAGCCAGCTTCCCCAGTGCTGACACCAATCTGTTAATCCCGTCCGCATTTTTGCGGCTCATCGCATAATTCGCAGGGTTCAGATACTCACTCTGCTGTTCCCCATATTTCTCTGTGAAATGATAGGAAAGCAGTGCGCGAATATGACGCTCAATTTTTAAAATATATTTCAGGAACAGCTCCCGCAAATTCTCATCGAAGTGATACAGTGCTACAATGTCTTCAAACCGTGTGCCATCCTGATATTTTTGGGTCGTGGGATTCTTAAAGGGAAGCTTATATCCGCCAATCAGACTGAAATAGCCAATTCGCTTTAGCATTGTCTTTGCATATTCATGATCCGGTATCCGCAGGTTCTTGTCTGTCTCCAGGTAATGGATCTGTGCTTCAAACGATAAAAACGGCTTTGGCATTTTTCTGTCCTCCGTAAATAAAAAAGGGAGCCCCCGCAGGAACTCCCCCGGTCGCAGGCTTCGCAAGTTTCTGCAACACGATCACTGAACACAGTATACACGATTTTCTGCGTTTTGTCAACCCATCTAATCGCTTACCGCATTCAATATATATTATGCCAGGGGAATTCCTTTGATACAAGAAATTATAGTCGAACGTATATATCCTGTCAACTGATTATATACAGTACATTCTCTGGTCAATCCCGAATACCCATAGCCTGCTTCTTCTCGTCGACCTCCCGGCACTGTTTCCGGTCCATACGTTGGCTCTGCCGCTGATTCTGCTTCTGTTCCTGCTCCTGGAACATTCGCCCAAGCTGGGCAATCAGGGACGCCGCACCCTGAGTCACTCCCCAGGTATGCTGGTGCTGGATGGCTTGCAGCAAATTCGCCGCATACTGGTTGCCATGGGCTGCGGACGCTTTCAGATATTCCAGCCCCCGCTCCCGGCCAGCCCGCACATCGTTTCCGAAATAGTAGAGCTTGCCCAACTGGTATTCTGCATAGGAATTGCTATCCTCCGCCGCCTACTGGAAGTAGTGGATTGCCTTTTTGATATCCTGCCAGCCTTCTTTCTTGAGATAAACTTTCCCTGCAATGTAAGCAGCACAGGACACACCACTCTGGGCCAGTTCTTTCAGCAGAGGCAATCCTCTGGCAATATCCTTTTCCACAAACTCACCCTGGCAGAGCAGTTTACCTAACTGGTATTTGGCAAAGGCATGATTCTTCTCTACAGCATGTTCCAAATAATCTACTGCTCTGGCTGGGTCGTAGTCGGGAAATTCCGGCTTCAGATACAGCTTCCCAAGGCCGTAAAGGGCATCCGCATTCCCCAACTGCACAGCCTTTTCGAAACAGCATCTTGCCTGCTCTAAATCTACTTCCGTACCTGTTCCCGTTAAATTCATAGAGCCCAGACGGTAGTACAGCTTGTCATCTGCCATAATCTGCTCCATGGCCAGAAAGCCCCGATATGCTTTTTCATACCATTGCTTTGATGCATACAGGTCTACCTTCGTTCCAATCCCATCCCGGCACATTCTCCCCAGCTGATATTGGGCATAGGCATTGCCTTGGACAGCAGCCATATGAAAGAGGGCATAAGCCAGTTCATCGCTTTGTTCCACGCCCTGTCCCCGAAGGTATAGACCGCCCAGGGAGTAGGCAGCGAAGGGGTTATTTCCCGCCTGCATAAACCATTTGGCCGCTTCCTCATAGTTCTGCTCCGCACCGTACCCGTAGGCATAGCACTTGCCGATCCGGTACCGCAGATATTCTTTTTTTCCTGCATTCGCTTCTGCCTTTTGGAAGGCTTCCAGAGCATCCCGGAACCACCGCTGCGCTTCTTCCGCATTTGACTCACAGCCCTGCCCCAAGAGGTACATTGGAAATTTTCTGGCTTGATTCCCATTTCCCTGGCGATCACATTCCGCTTGGAGCGCAGCAAATTCATCCAGTCCTCGGCGGTTTCATACCCCAGCCGTGCCGCATCCTCCCGGCGCAGGGAGATGATGTGGGTCCAGATATTGCTTTTGGATTGCGCCATTTCCTTTACCACCTGCTCCAGCACAATGGGCACCCCTTCGTCTGTAAACAGCCCGTGTTTTCCCAGCTTTTCTACCCCTGGCCGCTCGGCGATATAGCTCACATATTTCTCCCGGCCGCCCAGCTCTCCGCTGTGGGCTTCCAGGACCCGGTCAATCAGCTCCGAGGCATTTCCCCTGGTGGGATTCTGCTTGTAATCCGCATATTCATGGAGGTCTGTACTGTCCGGGAAATCCTTTAAGATCTGGCTGACCAGTGCCTCCTGATTTACGGTTGCGGGGAGGTGCTTCTGCGTATCCTCTGCCAGTTGGGCACCCTCACGGGTGGCAATATACCGGGCATAATTTCCGGCGTGTTTGTCGGATTTCCCATTGGCCTTCAGGTAGGGCGACTTCATAATGATTCTTGCCATTATCTGTTTTGCAGCCGGACCGCATCGTCAAAATGGAATCTGCCATTGACCTTAGAGACCTCGCTCACGCACATTTTCCGCAGTGCTTCCAGATCCTCCGGACGCACCGAATGGGTAGCCGCTACCACGTGCATCAGCATAGCCAGCTCCACAGTCTGCTTGAAAATCACCCTGGAGATCCGGTTCTCCGTATCCTTGATCTGCCCGCTTATCACCGATTCCAAGGCCGGTGTCAGCACCTTGGAGATCTCCCCGGAATGGAGCCAGGCGATATAAAATTCCAGGGCTCCTGAGATAAACTCACTTCGGGATCTGGCATTGGTTTTTCCCATAGCTTCATCCGCACGGTTCAGGATTTCCCGGTCAATGTAGATTCCTGTACGGATGGCTTCCTTTTCCTGTTTCATTGCACAAAATCTCCCGTAACACATTTGGTATCCCGCGAAATCGCCCTCACTTCTAAGGGAATCTGGTTTCCGGTATACCCTTTGTAACGAAACTCCAAAATCGTAACACCCTCGCAAATCCCGACCGGCGTTGCCGGGCGGTGTAATTTGGGGGTAAGCCGGGTTCTCCGGCATACCCCCTTTATCCTGCTTGTTTCTCGACCCACTGATTCTGCCCCCGGAAAGGGGCACCCTTATCGGCTATGATGAACGAGAATCGCCACCGCCGCACCGACTGCCGTCAGCGATGCCAGTACAATCAGCACTTTCTTCTTCATCCGCCCCACCTCCTTGCTTCGGGATCTTGCCGTCCAGCTTGGGAAACCGGCACTCGGTATAGCTCAGGCCGTACTGCTCCACCGCCCGGTCCAGCACCTGGAACATCTCCCGCTCCAGATGGCAGTTTCAATATCGTTCATGGTGTCCTCGATGTCTTGCAGCAACGCCCTGTCCTCCGCTGTCAGATTGTCCTGTACATAACGAAGCAACTCCCCACTGTCTACCTGGACGCTGCCATTGAACAGACATACTACCATGACCAAGGGTAAAATCAACGCCACCAGCACAACCAGGATTGCCGTCGCTACTTTTTTCAGCACCTTGGGGTCGGAGAGGAGAACGGCGGCAGCCTTTTTCAGTGCCGCGCCAACCGAGATCCCCATTTACCGCCCTCCGGCGTTCCCGAACAAGGCTACTTTATGTTCCGGGGCAATCACCTGTAAAAGATACCGTTCATTCCCACACCGGTACAGGTTATGGCCTCGTTCACAGCTGTGGATGAGATCATACTCCGCCTGGATGGATTCGTTGATGTCCGTGTCCCCCAGCTTTAACCGGTTTTTCCGGGCAGCGTTATTGGCAATCTGCCGCTGCTCGTAGGCCTCCACCAGGCGGTTATAGAGCCGCAGGGTTACCCCGGAATGATCCGCCAGATGGGAGAGGATGGCCTGCTCCTCCGTACTGGGCGGGTATTCCCGGATCACCCAGACACAGCGGTAGGTATCCCCCACAATGCAGTAATTGGCGAAGAATTTTATGGTCGTGGGAGCGATGCAGTCAAAGAAGGTTTTAGGCTCCGCCTTCTGCTGCTTCTGACCACTCTTTTTCTTTTTCCCAAACAGCTTACCCATGGCTATGCGCCTCCTTCTTCCCGACCTTCGGTACTTCTTTACCATTTTTTGGTACTTCCCTGAAATACTGGCCTCCGTCCACATCCGGCAGTTTGTCTCCGTCCATGGAGGCTTCCAGATAGATGGCGAGGAACCGTTTCAGTTCCGGTTTGGTCAGGCGGTGGGCTTCAAAGCCCTTTTCTGCCATCCGCTTTCGGGCTTCGTTGACGGCGGTGAACACCATTTCCGGTTTCAGATTCCGGAAGCGCATCACCAGATAAAACTGCCGGGCATTGGACATCTCCGACTGCATCTGGGAGAGCATCTCCCGGTCTTGTTCCAGAATGGTGCGAACCTGAGCATTGGGTTCCTCCGAAGCCCGCTTTCTCAGGTATTCCCGGTTGCCGTCGAAGCACTCCCAGGAATCCGTACATACGATTTCCAGATCTGGGTGCATGGAGATTAGCCCCTGTAGGTGGGATATCTTCCGCTGGATGTTGTCGTAGGAAAGGACGGAAATATTGGTGGGAGCAATCTGGAAGAACACCAGCTCCCCATAATCCGTCAGCAGGCCATACTTACTGAACCCCTCAATTCCCAACAACTCCTGCAGGGAATTGCGTCTGCTCTTTTTCCATTTCTTTTGCTTTTCTTTTTTCATGGCTCCCTCCACTCATAATACTGCTGGCTGGTAAGGAAAAACCGGGCGGCATAGCCCAGGAAGTCCACCACCGTGATGTCATCCTTTCGAATGGTCAGAAACCCATAGCACAATGCCAGGGCAGCGGGCAGGGCGATCCCCACGTTCAGGAAGATCACGGCACTGACCAGCACAGCGGCACATAGAATCACAAAATCCCGCAGGCTCCAAAGCCAGAGGTTTGCCCTGGCCTTGAGGTTCTGCGGGTACAAATAAGTTTTCACTTCATTGCCTCCCTTACGCCGGTTTTGCTTTCATAAGATTCCGGGTCAGATTGATCGCCGAGTTGGTGGAATAGACTACGCTGCTCATATTCACCCGGACGCTGGAATCCAAACCGAACTGCTGGGCAATCCGGGGCACCTCTCCCGCCGCCAGCATGATGCCGAGACCCAGAAGCATATTGTTCTGGAAGGTCATCATGCCGAGAAACAGCAGGGTGGTTTGCAGGAAAGCCGTCAGGCAGATGGCAGCCACCTGCTTGCACCATTGGAAGAATCCGTCCGTATATCCTCTGGGAACGCTGAACAGGTACAGACTTCCCACTGCAATTTGGATTAGCAAGATGCCGCCCCGCTTGATATTCGCAAAAAATACCTTGATAACACAATAGGCAAAGGCCAGCAGAAAGAAGATGAGCTTCAGGCCAACCTCCACGGCCTCCGACGGGACAAACACAAGGCTTAAAACCTGCCCGGCAAATGCGCCAATGGTGCTGCTCTGGGAAGCGGCAAAGATCCCCGCAAGATCTGCGGTAAACATTCCCTGTAAGGTACAGCAGGTTTTGTAAAGCTGCACCGGAAGAATGCCCACCAGACTTGCGGCAAAGAAACCCTTCAGCACATTCAGGGCGGTGCCCTTGATACTGACCCGTCCACCCTGGCTTTCTATGGCCACCTCAAAGACAGCCACCACCACACCCACTACAAACAGGGACCAGCCCAGCATGCCGATTGCGTATCAATACGGAGATGATTACTACATTGATGATTTTGTCTGCGATAATTCCAACCCGGAGATCGTCGAGGCAAGGCTTGTGGCAAAGCTGCTGAAGCACAAGGTTCAGGCTGCACGCTTCGAGAGCAATTCCGCCGGTGGACGGATTGCCGCAGATGTGCAAAAGCGGGTGAAGGAAGAGGGCGGGAGAACGAAGATTACCACAAAATTCTCCACAACAAATAAGGAGACCCGCATTATTATTGCCGCCGGATATGCGAAAGAACATTTCCTTTTCAAGGACGAAAGCGCATATAAGGGGGACAAAGAATACCGCTTAGCTATGAGTATGCTTTGTAGCTACACAATGGCAGGAAAGAACAAAAATGACGATGTGGTAGACAGTATCGCAATGTTGGTTGACTACTCCGAGTCTTTCCGACTGGCGAAGGTTGAAGTTATGAAAAGACCGTTCTAAAATAATGCTTGACTTTTGCCATTGCATAATATATAATAATGCCATGGCAAAAGAGAGGTGATGATATGTCGCCACGAACCGGAAGGCCAGTCAAAGGTAATAGCAAGCGAGATAAAAGTTTACAGCTTAGAATGAGCAAAGAGGAACTTGAGATTCTTGATTTTTGTGCAGAGAAACTTGAAATTTCAAGGACGGATGTAGTAAACAAAGGGATTTTGCTTGTTAAGGAAGAACTGGACAAAAAAGAATAACCGCAACCTGCCGCCGTAGGAAGTGAACAGGTTACGGTTATCAAAACACCAGCCCGAAGGATGGTAAATCCATTCTATCATTCCTCCGGGCTGAAATCAAGGAGGAAAATTTATGAATAACGAAATCAAGGTATTTAGCAACGAGGAATTTGGTTCTGTTCGCAGAGTTGAGATTGACGGCGATTATTGGCTTGTTGGCAAGCTGACCCGGAAACCGCAGAGCTTTTTTACAAGCTTTCCGGCGAAGAGATGACACACATGAATGCCCTGCATAAGGCAGTTGTGCGGCGAATCGAAGAGTACCGCAGACAGAAGGGTGAGCCGCCGGAGGCTATGATGGCCGTCTATGAGTACCTGCACAAGCGGGACATTGAGAGGGCGGAGAACGTTGGAGTGCTCCAGGGGATGTACAAACGATAAAAAATAACACGCCCTGCCAATTAAGGCAAGGCGTGTATTTTGGTTTGGACGAAAACCATTCCTATGACGGTAATCATGTTCGGATTTGCGTCCAATGGTGACCCGCTGGAGATTCGAACTCCAGACCCACTGCTTAAAAGGCAGTTGCTCTACCGACTGAGCTAGCGGATCGTATTTGGCTGGGATGGCCGGATTCGAACCGACGCATGTCAGAGTCAAAGTCTGATGCCTTACCGCTTGGCGACATCCCAATGTTGAAGCGTCATCCTTTGCACGGACACAGGGCATTATACCATGAAACATAGGATTTTGCAATCCCTTTTTTCGGATTTTTTCCTCAGCCCGGCAGGCCTGTGGCGCCGGTGACCAGGATGCCCAGAACCGCCCGGTAGATTTCCTCGAATTGGCTCAGGGGCAGGGGATTCTGGCCGGAGCCGCATTCGACGGTGTAGCCCGGCCGCCGCCAGACTTTTATGAACCAGTCCTTGTAACCGGCGAAGCTGGAATTGTAGGGGGTGTCCTCCAGGGCGTAGCCGCTGAGCCGGGCAAATTCCGCGCCCAATTCCTGAGCCCCGGCCACGAAATCCTCCTGAAATTTCCAGTAAATGGCCTTCCCCTGGGTGTGCAGGGCGATCACCAGAGCCGGGTCGACCCCCAGGGTGTAACGGGCCAGGGCGATGGCTTCCCGCTGATTCAGAGGCGCACGGCCTACGAAATCCCGGGGGCCTGGCCGGGTGTAGCCCTGGGAGAATTTGATGTCCCGGGCCTTCAGCCAGCCTGCCGGGTATTGCAGATTCAGGTCAACGCCCAGAAGATTGGCCTTCCAACCCTCCGGGAAGGGGATGGCGGGGTAGTTTTCCGCAAATTGCCGAGCCTTCTCGTATTCCGGAACACCCGCTTCGATGGCCCCGGTGACCAGATCCACCCCGTCCGGATTCACCATGGGCACGGCGAAAATGGTGGCGGCGTTCAAAATCGTTTTCGTGGGCACGCCGAAGAGAGTGCCTTCGGCTTCGTCCGCCGCCGCCAGCTCCTCCAGGAA
Source organism: uncultured Oscillospiraceae bacterium (assembly GCA_934630985.1). Taxonomy (GTDB): domain Bacteria; phylum Bacillota; class Clostridia; order Oscillospirales; family Oscillospiraceae; genus Faecousia. The sequence continues at coordinate 45,279 of CAKTXO010000002.1, forward strand.
TTTCAGCAGTACCGGGGCGGTGATCCACTCGTTGGCGTGGTGGGCGGCGGAATAGAGCACCCGCCGTTGCCCTCGCCCGATGCGAAGGGCCTGGACAGGCCGGTCAAAGGCGGTGGTGGTCAGCGTTTCCAGCCGGAAAGCCGGGTAGCGATTGGCGAGGGCCGCCATGGTTCGGCAGCAAAGGTCGGAGGTCATGGGAACGTCCGTCTGTAGGATAGCCAAAATATCACCTCCTGACAGTCTATGCCTGGCGGAGGCAAAAGATGTTGACAATTCCGGATTTCGGAAGTATGATCAATCATACCAATCGGAATTACAGGAGGAAATGATTATGGAAGTTCCGGAAGGAAAACACGCCTGGATGGTAAAAATCGGGGAAAAGGGTCAATTTGTCATCCCCAAGGAGGCCAGAGACCTGTTCGGCTTCCAGCCCGGGGAGACGGTGCTGGTGCTGGCGGACGAAAAGCGGGGTCTGGCAATCCCGGCTAAGGCGGACAGTCAGCGGCTGATGGGGCAAATCTTCAGCGAACTGGAGGGGAAATAATGGCGACCATTGTATTTTTCTCCATTCCCGCCCAAGGCCACGTCCATCCCACCCTGGGGGTGGTGCGGGAACTGACCGCCCGGGGGCACCGGGTAATCTACTATTCTTATGAAGGGTTCCGGGAGAAAATCCGCGCCGCCGGCGGGGAATTTGTGGGATGCGAGAGCCTGGGTCCCACGATGGGTCTGACCCGGCAGGCAGGCGCAAGGGTCGGCTCCGATCTGGCCTTGTCCACCCGGGTGCTGGTGGATACCCTCCTGGCTCTGGATGAGCCGGTCTGCCGGGAAATGGAAAGGCTGAGGCCAGACTGCATTGTGGGAGACTCTATGGCAATCTGGGCCAAAACCGCCGCCCAAAAGCTGGGCATTCCCTATGTGTGCTCCATGACCACCTTCGCCTTTAACCGGGAGTCGGCCAAAATCATGCCCCACAGTCTGAAGGATACGCTGGGAATGCTGCTGTCCATGGGCAAGGTGACGAGAGAGATCCGCCGATTGCAGGAAGCGGGCTATCCGGTGAAAAGCGTGCTGGAGCTGATCGGCTGTGACGAAACCGTGCCCACGGTGGTGTACACTTCCCGGCTGTTTCAGCCGGCAGCCCAAAGCTTCCCGAAGAACTTTGCTTTTGTAGGGCCCTCCCTGCGGCCGGTGGAAACCCCGGTGAAAAAGACGGGAAAGACCCTGATTTATATCTCCATGGGCACGGTAAATAACGAAATGCCGGCTCTGTATCGGGCATGTATCGAAGCCTTTCAGGCCACGCCTTACCAGGTAATTCTGTCTGCCGGGGCGTGCGCTCAGGTCATAAAACAGGGAAAATTGTCAGAAAACGTTTTCGTACAATCTGCCGTAGATCAGATCGGCGTTTTGGAGAAAACCGACATATTTTTGACCCACTGCGGCATGAACAGCGCCAGTGAAGGACTGTATTTTGGGGTTCCGCTGCTGATGCTGCCCCAGACATCCGAGCAGAAAGGGGTGGCAAGACGGGTATCCCAACTGGGTGCCGGGGTGCTCCTGAAGGGCACCTCTCCCGGGGAAATCCGGCGCGCCGCGGAGCGGCTTCTGAGGGATCCCAGCTACCGAAAAAACGCGGAAAAAATTGGGGAAAGCTTCCGGGCTTCCGGCGGGGCATCGGCAGCGGCTGACCGGATTGAGGCGGAAATTACCGAAAAAGGGATGCAATACCGCTAAGTGATATAGAAAAATAGCCAATAGAACTGTGCAAGATGCACATATTTCCCGGTGGAGGACAAAAACTGACCCATTGCTGTCCACAGACGGATATTGAAAGAAAAGAGAAGAAAAAGTTCGGCGGCATTTCGGGGCATTCTCCCGGAATGCCGCCTTCTTTTCCCTCCGAAAACCCGGCTGGAGGTGGGGGCGGCTCTGCGCTTTTTGCCCGCGCCAAGGCCGGGCCGCAAGGAAGAGAGGACGAGCGGCACCGGAAAGGAAAAGAAATCAGAAAAATTACGTTTCGGGAAGTTCCGGGGAGAGGCATTCACGGGAAAGCCGGAGCCGTTAAGTCCCTGTCCGGCGGCTTTTTTCGACGCGCATGGCGAGAAAATCCGGAAAAATCCCTTTTCAAAGCCGAAAATCCTCGTCAAGGTGCACAATCAGACGTTCACAAAATGAACACAATTTACAAATCGTAGGGAAAGACGCAAAAAATTCTTGACTTTGAAAACGATTAAGTTTAACATATAGGCAAGGAAAGGGACAACGTAAACGAAAATTGTGAGATTTGTTAGCGTATCCCTTAAAACCCGTGAAGAATAACAAGGAGGAAAAAACATGAAAAAACTGATGGCTATGCTGCTGGCTCTCGTCATGGTTCTGAGCCTGGCCGCCTGCGGCGGCAACACCGCTGCTCCCGCCGCAACCGAAGCCCCCAAGGCTGACGCTCCCGCTACCGAAGCCGCTCCCGCTACCGAGGCTGCCGCCGAGGAAGGCAAGGTCTTCAACATCTACGCCTGGAACGAAGAGTTCAAGGGCTTCTTCGAGAAGTACTACACCGTTCCCGAAGGCGTCACAGTCAACTGGATCATCAACCCCTCTGACGGCGGTGTCTACCAGGACAAGCTGGACGAGGCTCTGCTGAACCAGGAGAACGCCGCTGCCGACGACAAGGTCGATATGTTCCTGGCCGAGGCTGACTACATCCTGAAGTACACCGACTCCGACTACACTCAGGACGTCAAGGCTCTGGGCGTCACCGATTTCTCCAACGCTTACGAGTACACCGTGCAGGCCGCTTCTGATTCCAACGGCACCGTCAAGGGCGTTTCCTTCCAGTGCTGCCCCTCCGCTCTGATTTACCGCCGCTCCATCGCTAAGGACGTTCTGGGCACCGACGATCCCGCCGAGGTTCAGGCCAAGCTGGACAGCTGGGACAAGTTCAACGCCGTGGCCGCTGACGCCAAGGCCAAGGGCTACCTGATGACCGCTTCCGAGTCCGCTACCTTCCGTGTGTTCTCCAACAACGGCGAGACCCCCCTGGTTACCGACGGCAAGCTGACCCTGAACGACGCCATCAAGGCATGGCAGGTTCAGGCTAAGGACTTCTCCGACAAGGGTTACACCCAGACCTGCGACATCTGGTCCGATGAGTGCACCGCTCAGATGTTCAAGGACGGCAAGACCATGTGCTACTTTGGACCCGCCTGGTACTACAACTTCTCCATGGGCAACGCTCAGGATCCTGAGAAGGGCTGCCCCGGCGACTGGGCTATCTGCGAAGGTCCTCAGGCTCACTTCTGGGGCGGCACCTGGCTGCTGGCCGCTACCGGCTCCGACAACCCCACCATGCTGGCTGACGTTATGAACACCTTCATCAACGATGAGGAAGTCTGCACCAACCTGGTCAAGAACGAGGCTCAGTTCTCCAACAACCAGAAGGTCAACGCCGCTTGCGCCGCCGAGGGTGGCAACGAGTTCCTGGGCGGCCAGAACGACACCGCTGTGTTCGTTGAGCTGGCTAAGAACATCAAGTTCGAGAACAAGACCATCTACGACCAGCTGCTCACCGAGGGCCTGCAGAGCTACTGGAGAGAGTACTGCGACGGCGAGGTCACCGAGGATCAGGCTATGGCCAACTACTACAAGTACATCAACGAGAAGTACCCCGAGATCGTTACTCCCTGATGACTTGTAAATCCTGAATAAGACCTGTGGGGCAAGGCGAGAGCCTTGCCCCATTCCATATTATAAGGAAGCAACCCTTTCCGGGAATTCCCTGGATATTCAGAGAGCCAACGTATCACGCATGTCATTGCGAGCCAGTGCGCACACTGGCGTGGCAATCCCCCGGATTTTCAGATAACTATACAAAACCAATAACCTCTGCGTCTAACAGGGGGATTCCCACACCAGTCTGCGGACTGGTTCGGAATGACAACGTATCCTTCGGCCTTTCGATATAAAACAAGCACGTTCTTTGACCTGGCTTCAAAGCAGGGAAACGCCTGATTTGAATCGAAGCCAAAGAAAGCAAGGAGGAGAAACAATGAGTCGTCTGCCTGACAATGCCGCCGGAAAGCGTAAGGGTATCAGCTACGCCAAATGGGGCTATCTGTTTATCGCGCCGTTCTTCATTATCTATGCCGTATTCAATCTGTATCCCCTGGCCCTGACCGTCTACAACAGCTTCTTTGAAAACTATCGCTCCGGTCTGAAGCAGGTGGGCCCCAACTTTGTGGGTCTTGCCAACTATGTTAAGCTCTTCACCCCGGATGATACCGGAACCATCGACATTCTGAAGTACGCCGGAAATACGGTGGTTCTCTGGGTGGGCGGTGCAATCCCTCAGATTCTGATCGCACTGCTGCTGGCCATCTTCTTCACCAGCTACCGGCTGAACATCCGGGGACAGCAGTTCTTCAAAACCGTGATCTACATGCCCAACCTGATCATGGCTTCCGCTTTCTCCATGCTGTTCTACACCCTGTTCTCCAACGTGGGCCCTGTGAACCAGCTGCTGATGCAGAGCGGAATGGCAAGCCAGCCCGTTGATTTCTTTACCATGAAGATTACGGTTCGAACCCTGATCTGCCTGATGAACTTCCTGCTCTGGTTCGGCAACACCACCATTTTGCTGATGGCCGGCATCATGGGTATCGACCAGAATATGTTCGAGGCCGCCAACATCGACGGTGCCAACTCCGTCCAGACCTTCTTCAAGGTCACTCTGCCCCTGCTGACCCCCATCCTGGTCTACACCGTCATCACGGCGCTCATCGGCGGCCTACAGATGTTCGACGTGCCTCAGGTTCTGACCAACGGCGCGGGCAACCCCAACCGCAGCTCCATGACCCTGATTATGTTCCTGAACAGCTATCTGAAGACCAGCAAGAACTACGGCATGGCCGGCGCCATCTCCGTGATTCTGTTCATCATTACAGGCCTTCTGAGTATGCTGGTGTTCAAGTCTCTGACCAAAAAGGATTAAGGAGGGAATTCCATGAATGCAAATGCTTATGACAGCCTGAAGGCAAAACGCCAGCTGATGATCAGCCGCTTCGTGGTGTATGTGATCCTGGTGTTCCTGTCCGTGCTGTGTCTGTTCTCCTTCTGGATGCTGTTCGTCAACGCCAGCCGCTCCAACGGCGACCTCCAGGGCGGCTTCCGGCTGCTGCCCAGCAACTACTTTATTACCAACCTGAAAAACGCCTGGACGGATGCTTCCATCAACATCCCCAGAGGTATGCTCAACAGCTTCATCATCGCTGCCGCTACCTCCGTCCTGGCTACCTATTTCTCCGCCCTGACGGCCTACGGCATTCATGCCTATGACTTCAAGCTCAAGGGCGTGGCCTTCACCTTCATCATGGCCGTCATGGTCATCCCCAACCAGGTGGCGGCCACCGGCTTCTACCAGATGTGCGTGAAGCTGGGCTGGACCAACAACTACATTCCTCTGATCCTGCCCGGCGTGGCGGCTCCCGTTGTGTTCTTCTATATGAAGCAGTACATGGAGTCCGTGCTGCCCATGGAGATCATTGACGCCGCCCGGGTGGACGGCTCCGGGGAGTTCCGCACCTTCAATACCATCATCCTGCCTATGCTGAAGCCCGCTCTGGCGGTGCAGCTGATTTTCAACTTCGTCCAGTCCTGGAACAACTACTTCATGCCGGCATTGCTTCTGGATAAGGCCGAAATGAAGACCGTGCCTCTGATGATCGCCCAGCTGCGCAGCGCCGACTACTCCAAGTTCGACATGGGCAAGGTGTACATGTTCATTCTGCTTGCCATTCTGCCGGTCGTGGTGGTGTACATCTGCCTGAGCAAGTTCATCATCAAGGGCGTTACCGCCGGTTCCGTCAAGGGCTGATTGCCTGTATCGCGCATATTTCCGCCGCGTCCCGATTTTTCGGGACGCGGTTTTTCGCCTCAGAGTAGAACGAAAAAACCATGTCATTGCGAACCAGTGCTCCCGGTCGAAGCTGTCATTGCGAACCAGTCCGCAGACTGGTGTGGCAATCCGTTCCCCCTGCCTTCCCCTTGGGGAAGGTGGCACAGCATAGCTGTGACGGATGAGGGCTGCTTGCCTCTCCCCATGGGAGAGGTGCCCCGCAGGGGCGGAGAGGGCGATGTTTACCCTCTCAGTCACTTCGTGACAGCTCCTCCAGAGTGGGAGCCAAGGGAGAACGGGGGATACGGATTGCCACGTCGGCCATTGGCCTCCTCGCAATGACATACGGTGAACGTAGGTGCATGGAGCAATGAGGGGCGTGACCGGAGAGAATCCCTGGAAGGAGACGCACAAGTCAGCATGACATTGAAGCATGGAATTTACCTTTTTCGCCAATAAATTTATGTAAGCAAACACCCTGGGGCAGGGGAGCACCGGCGGGCCAAGTCCCGCACCGGAGGGAAATTGCCCGGCCCGGGAAAAGCACCCGTTTTTCCGGACGGTCTCTTAGTCCTTGCCCGTTTGAAATAGCCGCCGACAAAACACCGACCCGGATTTGCAGGGAAAGGCACCCCGCTCCTTCAATGTCCGGGTCGTCCGGGGCGGGGACGGCGGTTTTTTCGGATTTTTGGCAGATGCCCGAATCGGGCTTTTCGGGATTCCTACCACTTTTGCCCCCGGAAAGTCCGACTTCGGCTATTGCTTCCCTTTGAAACAGAAAGGATTCAAACTGCTACGGTTGCCCAATTGGGGTAAGAAAAATTGTGAACATTTTGTTGACATTTCACTAGAAAGGTACTATAATACAGGGGACGAGCCGGAATGCGCCAACATTCCCGCTCTGCGTTTGGAAACGCGTTTCGCGTCCGCGGAACGCCAAACTGTAAGGAGGGTAATATATGATTAGTTTCTTCGTATGTCTGGCACTTCTCATCGGCGGATACTTTATCTATGGCGGATTCGTATCCAAGACCTTCGGTCCTGACGACCGCGAGACCCCCGCTGTTACCATGGAGGACGGCGTTGACTACGTCGTCATGCCTACCTGGCGGATCTTCCTGATTCAGCTGCTGAACATTGCTGGCTTGGGCCCCATCTGGGGTGCTGTGGGCGGCGCGATGTGGGGCCCCAGCGTGTTCCTGTGGATCACCTTCGGTACCATTTTCGCCGGTGGTGTTCACGACTTCGCTTCCGGCTTTATGTCCATGCGGCATAACGGCCTGAGCGTCCCCGAGCTGACCGGTATGTACATGGGCAACGTCATGAAGCAGGTTATGCGTGTGTTCTCCACCGTGCTGCTGTTCATGGTGGGCGTTGTCTTCGCTGTTGGCCCTGCCGGCCTGCTGGCCTACCTGTGCGGTCAGGGCGGCGGCACCAGCATCCTGACCAACAAGTACTTCTGGCTGGTCATCGTGTTCGCTTACTTCTTCATCGCCACCTTCCTGTCTGTTGACAAGATCATCGGCAAGCTGTACCCCGTGTTCGGCATCTGCCTGATCGTCATGGCCATCGGCGTGGGCGTGGGCACCATCGCCCGGGGCTATGAGATTCCCGAAATCTTCCCCCTGCGCAATATGCACCCCGCCGGAACCTCCATCTTCCCCGCCATGTTCATTTCCGTGGCCTGCGGCGCCTGCTCCGGCTTCCATTCCACTCAGTCCCCCATCATGGCCCGCTGCTGCAAGAGTGAGAAGATGTCTCACATGGTCTTCTACGGCGCCATGGTCTGCGAAGGCATCATCGCTCTGGTTTGGGCTGCTGCCTCCTGCGCTCTGTTCCCCATCGAGGGCGGTCTGATGACCGGCCTGAAGGAAGCTATGGCTGTCGGCCAGTCCGGCTGCGTGTACAACATCTGCTACACCACCATGGGCGGCTTCGGCGCCATCCTGGCTATGCTGGGTGTTATCGCCTGCCCCATCTCCTCCGGCGACACCGCTTTCCGGTCTGCCCGTCTGACCATTGCTGACGCCCTGAAGATGGACCAGAAGAGCTACAAGAACCGTCTGATCCTGACCATCCCCCTGCTGGCTCTGGGCGTTCTGGTTTCTCAGCTGGACTACACCTCCATCTGGAACTACTTCGCTTCCACCAACCAGATTCTGGCCGCCATCGTTCTGTGGACCGCTGCCATGTATCTGCGTCACGAGGGCAAGAACGCTTACGTTGCCGCTCTGCCCGCAACCTTCATGAGCGCTGTGACCCTGTCCTTCGTCTTCGGCAGCAAGCTGTACCTGGGCGGTATTTCCTTCCTGGCCAGCATCGCCACTTACCTGGGCGTGGGCATCGCCGCTGTGATGCTGATCGTCTTCATCGCCACTGCCAAGAAGGGCGCCAAGGCTGCTCAGTAACTTGATTTGAAAGGAATTTTCCCTATGTACATACCGTCCAAAGCACTGTCCGAAAAAAAGCTGCCCCCGGAGGTTCTCCGGCCGGATAAAATGTTCTGCATCCACTATGAGGATTTCGGACTGGGCGACGCGGCGCTGTATCTGGGAATGTACGGCCTGAGCCGGATCGGTTATATCCCCCTGAGCGCCATCACCCGGGTGTTCAAACGCCTGGGCGTGACCAAGGGCTTCTTCGAGAACGGGAAGATTTACGGAACCCTGTGCTACCTGGTGGTTTGCTGGGACGGCAAGCAGAAGGTCTACCGCTTCACCCACGAGGAGAATCTGGACGCTCTGCTCCAGGCCATCCGGGAGAAAACCGACATTCCTGTGGGAAAACCCTGAATTTCATACCCCATGCGCCCTCCGGCTTTTCGCCGGAGGGCGTTTTGCATTTTCTGGTGGCGGTTCGTATCACATATGTCATTGCGAGGAGGCCGGAGGCCGACGTGGCAATCCGTTCTCCCAAGCCTTCCCCTCTGGGGAAGGTGGCACGGCGTAGCCGTGACGGATGAGGTCGCTGTCAAATTTTTGGGCAGCCCCGTACCCTGCATGTCATTGCGAACCAGTGACCGATGTCACTGGTGTGGCCCCTTCCAGGGATTCCCTCCGGTCACAATCCGTGCCCCCAAGCCTTCCCCTCCGGGGAAGGTGGCACGGCGCAGCCGTGACGGATGAGGGCAAAGGCTCCCCTTGCTGATCAAGGGGAGCTGCCCCAGTGCGCATACTGGGGCTGAGGGGATCAGAACTTTCCTTTTTGACAATCCCTCAGTCATGGCCTTGCGGGAGATGGCCATGACAGCTCCCTTTACACAAGGGAGCCGGGGTGCTCCCGCACCAGTGCGTTTCCCGCTGATTCTCGGAACGACCGGGGGATTGCCACACCAGTGCTGCGGCACTGGTTCGCAATGACATGGTTTTTCGACAGTCTGGCCTTCCCCTCGGGGAAGGTGGCTCGCGCGTCTCACGCAAGCGCGAGACGGATGAGGGCCTGTGCTTTTTTATTTCCCTCATCCGCCCTCGTTCCTCGGGCACCTTCCCCCAAGGGAAGGCTTTGGGTTACGGATTGCCACACCAGTGACATCGGTCACTGGTTCGCAATGACATGCGGAATACGATAGTTCACGGAATGACCGGGGGATTGCAGCCGGAGGGAATCCCTGGAAGAGGCGAACCGGCGACACGGATGATAGGAGAGCACCCGGAAAACCACACTTTTGACGATTTAATAACTTTTTAAGAATCCACCCCCTTTCTAATTAAGAAAAAGGATGATATAATAAGCGCAAAAAGAGGAAGAAGGGGCGAAAGACATGTACAACGTCCTGATTTGTGACGATCAGCCGGATATCGTAAACGCGCTGAAAATTTATCTTGCGCCGGAGGGCTACCATCTCTACGAGGCCTACACCGGCAAGGAAGCGCTGGAAGTGGTGAAGCGGCACGACATTCACCTGATTTTGCTGGATGTGATGATGCCGGTCATGGACGGCATTACTGCCACCTCCAAAATCCGGGAATTTTCCAACGCACCCATCATTCTGCTCACCGCCAAGTCCGAAACCGAGGACAAGGTGCTGGGGCTGAACGTGGGAGCCGACGACTATATCACCAAGCCCTTCGTGCCGGTGGAGGTGCTGGCTCGGGTTCGCTCCCAGCTGCGCCGGTATGACCGGCTGGGCAGCAAGCCGGAGACGGTGGAGGGCAACCTGACCGTAGGCGGGGTGACCCTGGACGACCGGACGAAAACCGTCAGCGTGGACGGAGAAGAGGTGGCGCTGACCCCTACGGAATACGCCATTTTGCATCTTCTGATGGCAAATCCCGGGAAGGTCTTTTCCACCAAGGTGCTCTATGAGTCCGTCTGGCAGGAGACAGCCCTGGGCAGCGAGGGCGCGGTGGCGGTGCACATCCGACACCTGCGGGAAAAAATCGAAATCAACCCTTCCGAGCCCCGATACCTGAAGGTGGTATGGGGTCAGGGTTATAAAATGGAGGCAACGGTCCGATGAAAAGTCATGGAGTGTTCAAGTTTATTGCCATCGGGCTGTGCGCCCTGTGCCTGCTGAGTGCCTGCGGCGGACTGGCGGGAATTATCTGCCTGACCGAAGGGGATCTCTACAACAAAACCGTGGACGAACGTCTGGCGCAGACGACGAGTGACTATGCGGAAAATTACGCCGCTCAGGTGGCTCTGGAATATGCCGGGAAGATTCTGGGCGGCTGCCCTTCCGAGATGCTCCGGGCCCAGGCCGACGAAATGTATGGCTCCCCGGACTGGTTCTATCGGCTCTATCCGGATTACGGCTATGAGATTCTGGACGCCGAGGGTCGGGTGGTCAGCAGCTACAACCTGGAAAATGCCAAGGCAAACCCCAGCAGCGTTTGCTATAGCTACCCGGAGACGGGCAAGTATATGCACTTCGTAGGCCTTGCGGGACAGACGGAGCTGGGGGAGGAGAGGCTGCCCCGGACGGTGGAGGAAGGGGAGGAATACCTCTATGATGCCGTCCAGCCCATGGGCAGCTATGTGACCCGGATGACCGTGGGCTATCCGGACGGCTCCGGGATTACCTACGGCGGCGGTGAGGGTAAAATCGGCCTGATGATTCACGATGAAATGGGTCGGGTTCTCTTCCGGGGTTTTGAGCCGGAGGGGGAGATTCTTGACAATCGCCCCAATTACATTCAGTGCCTGGGCACGGATGGGGAACTGGTTTACGAGGCTTCCTGCGCCGACGTGGATGCGGTAGGTACCCTGACCTACGACGAAAGCGGCTACCTGGTGTTCCGGAGCAACGATCCGGAGCCGGAGGTGGTGGTGGAAACCACCGCAGCCGAAACCGTCCCTGAGACTACCGTGGCCGAGACCACGGCGGCCACGGAGGCAACCGGCGAGACTGGGGCCACCACCGAAACCGTGGCGGAAACCACCGCTTCCAGTGCCTCCGAGACACCTGCCGAAACCACCGTGCCCCAGACCACGGCGGAGGAAACCACCGTTCCCACGACAACGGAAGCGACTGTCCCGGCCACCACTGCCCCTGCCGTGGCGGCTCAGGCAGAGACCCTGCCGGATACCGAAGTGACCGAGCCGGTGATGATCGACGACAAGCCTCTGAGCAGCTATCAGATCAACCGGATTTCCTACTACGACAGCACCACCGGGGAGGAAGTGACGGCAAAGTACGTCTACGTTACCATGCCCGAGCTGACCGTGCGGCTGTATGTTGATCCCGCCGGCAACGGAAGCGGCGCGGTCTGGAATGCCCTGCGGATTCTGCGGAGCATCCGGGGAATGCTGCTGCCCATCGTCTGCGTGAGCCTGCTCCTGTTCGCGGCCACGGCGGCGTATCTTTGCAGCGTAGCCGGACGGAAGCCCGGTATCCCTGAGGTTCGGGCCGGAGGGCTGAACCGACTGCCTCTGGATCTGTATCTGGTGATTGCGGGAGGCCTGACTGCCGGCTGTATCGCCGGCGGTGCGGCGGTCAGCATGTATCTGATACGAAGCGACCTGACCACCGGCATTGGCCTGGGCGTGCTGCTGATGTACCTGGGCAGTGTGGCCTTTGTAGGCTTCTGCTACGCGGCGGCGGCTCAGCTGAAGACCCCGGATGGCTTCCTCTGGCGCAACAGCCTCTGCGGCCGGTGCCTGAATCTGTGCGTCCGTCTGGCAAAATGGCTGGAAAATATCCTCAGCACCCGCACCTGGCCCTGGCTGGTGCGCCTTGGTAAAAAGCTCTGGGGCAGTCTGGGCAGAGGGGGCACCTGGCTGGAAAAACGGGTGAACCGGATGATTTCCTATCTGCCTCTGGTCTGGCAGTGGCTGCTGGCAGGGGGCGCCTGCCTGGTTCTCTTCGTGGTAAGCCAAGGTTCTGTCTGGAGCCTGGCTCTGTGGGCGGCGGTGATCTGCTACGGCGCCTACTGCTTCGGAAAGCTTATGGACAGCGCAGCCCGGATGAGCAAGGGCGACCTGAACATCAAGGTGGACGAGAAGCATATGGTGGGCGTGTTCTGCCAGTTTGCCCAGAGCCTGAACAGTCTGGCGGACGCCACGGTGACGGCGGCTCAGCGGCAGTTCAAGTCCGAGCGGATGAAGACCGAGCTGATTACCAACGTTTCCCACGATATCAAGACCCCGCTGACCTCCATCATCAACTATGTGGATCTGCTGGAAAAGGCCCAGACCGAGGAAGAGCGGAAGGAATATCTGGAGGTGCTGGATCGCCAGTCCCACCGGCTGAAGAAGCTCATTGACGATCTGATGGATATGAGCAAGGCCAGCACCGGCAACATGAGCGTGTTTATCACCCAAGTGGACGCGGTGGAGTCCGTGAACCAGGCGCTGGGCGAGTTTGCCGACAAGCTGGACAGAGCGAACCTGATTCCCGTGTTCCGCCATGAGGAGCCCTTCGTGCCCATGATGGCCGACGGCAAGCTGGTCTGGCGGGTGCTGAGTAACCTATTGGGCAACGCGGTGAAGTATGCCCTGCCCGGAACCCGGCTGTATATTGACCTGAGCCGTCTGGAGGGCAAGGTGGTTCTGTCCGTGAAGAATATTTCCCGGGAGGAGCTGAACATCGACTCCGAGGAGTTGATGGAGCGGTTCGTCCAGGGAGACGACTCCCGGAATACCGAGGGCAGCGGCCTGGGGCTGAACATCGCCAAGAGCCTGATGGAGCTGCAAAAGGGCGAGCTGCAATTGCTGGTGGATGGCGACCTGTTCAAGGTCACGCTGATTTTCCCGGGTATCTAACATATAACGCATGTCATTGCGAACCAGCGGTGCTCCGCGCAGCGAATCTAAAATAACAATGACTGCCAGCGGCAGTCATACCGCAATGTACAGATGGCACGGCACAGCCGTGACGGATGAGGGTCACTTGCCTCTCACTATGGGAGAGGTCAGCGTGTCAAAAAAGCCCCCAATATACGTTGTCATTCCGAACCAGTCCGCAGACTGGTGTGGGAATCCCCCGGATAGAAGTAAAAGCCGCTGGTTAAGATTTAAAATGTTTGAAAATTAGGGGGATTGCCACGGCAGTGTACGCACTGCCTCGCAATGACATGGTTTTTCGACAGTCTGGCCTCTCCCTATGGGAGAGGTGCCCTGAAAGGGCGGAGAGGGCGGAATTTACCCTCTCAGTCACTTCGTGACAGCTCCCCCAGAGGGGGAGCCAAGAAGATTACGGATTGCGAACCAGTGACGTCGGTCACTGGTTCGCAATGAGCTTTTTTACCAATATTGCTTTTTCTCAAAAAGGACGCTATAATAAACCCAAAAGGAGGAATTCTATGTTGGATATGCTGCTTGCTTCCCTGTCCGGAAGCCTGTTTTTCAAAAAGCTCATGGGCACGGTGCTGATTCTCGTCATTGGGGTGCTGGTCATCCGGGTCATCATGCGGCTCATTACCGCAGCTCTGGAAAAATCCCACCTGGAAAAGGCGGCGCACAGCCTGATTCTCTCTCTGGCGAGAGCCGCCATGTATATCCTGCTGTTCCTCATTGCCGCATCCCAGATGGGCATTGACGTGTCCAGCATTGTGGCGCTGGCCAGCGTCCTGACTTTGGCACTTTCGCTGGCACTTCAGAACATGGTGTCCAACCTCATCGGCGGCTTTGTGATTCTGTATACCCACCCCTTCCACAGCGGCGACTATGTGGAGATCGCCGGTCAGGGAGGCACGGTGAAGGAAATCAGCATGACTTACACCGTGCTGGCAACCCCGGACAACCGAATCATTTCCATTCCCAACAGCGCGGTAGCCGCCGCCCAGGTCGTGAACTATTCCAGCGCGGACAGCCGCCGGGTGGAGCTGACGGTGACGGCTTCCTACGACGCGCCCACCCAGAAGGTGCTGGATGCCCTGGTGCTGGCAGGCACCGTGGACAACGCCCTGCTGAATCCGGCGCCTTCCGCGGTGATTGTCAGCTATGACGACAGTGCTATCCGCTACAGCCTGCGGATCTGGGTGAAGCCCGGGGACTACTGGGACGTGTATTTCCAGGTGAATCAGCGGATCAAGGATGTCTTCGACCAGCAGGGCATTGAGATGACCTATCCTCACTTGAATGTCCATTTGGACAAATAAAATTTCCGGAAAAACAAAGCGGGCGGCCATTGGCCGCCCGAGACTGTTAAAAGAATGTGGTGCAGTTTTCCGGTTTTTCAGAGAAATATCGACAAACGCACTGGTGCGGGAGCACCCGGAGGCTCCCTTGTGTAAAGGGAGCTGGCAAAAATCTCTGATTTTTGACTGAGGGATTGTCAAAATAAGAGAGTTCTGATCCCCTCAGTCTCGTGCTTGCGGGGGACGCACGAGACAGCTCCCCTTGATCAGCAAGGGGAGCCTTTTGCCCCCTTTACACAAGGGGGCTTTGCGCCTCGCTTGGAAGCGTCTTGACGCTTAGAGAGGATTTCCACACCACTTAATTCCGGAGGCACGCAATGACAACGCGTTTTTCGGACTCTTTTGAAACGCTGGGGCGGCCATTGGCCGCCCGTCATTTTTTGCTTACAGCACCGCAAGCACCGCCAAGATCGCAATGCCCGGCAGACCCAGCACGCCGGATACCAGCACGGTGACGGCGTTGATGGGGAAGAAAATCCCCGTAAAGCCAGAGACACTGTTCAGAAGCCACAGGCACACGAAGCCGCAGGCACAGTGAATGGCGATTTTGAAGCCCAGCTTCAGGGGCATCAGCAGCAGCCGGATGAGCACAATGGCTAAAATGGCGGGAATCAGTAATGTGACAAATGTTTCCATGGGAACCTCCGTATGAATGTGGGTATTTTGCAAATAATAGCTCCGGACAGCAAGAAACAAGCCATTTGTGACGACAAAACGCCTGTTACATTGTCTGTCAAGTGTGTCGCCGACAAGCGCAGCGGTGTGACGCGAGAAAGGGAAGACAGGGAACGGTCTTCCCGGTACATTATGGCGGAAATTTCCTCTGATTAAACGGAAAAGCTCAGGGCTTCCGCTGCTTGCAGGCGTAGAGATAGGCGTTCTGGTAGTCCTTCAGCTCCCGGTAGCAAAGCTCCAGCCGGGGGATAACCTGCTCCGGGTAGGTTCCCTCGGCCGATTTTAGCCAGGAAACCGCATCGGCGTATTCCCCAAGGGCCATGCAGGCCTTCCCCCGAAGAAGCAGCCATCGGGGCGTGGTCTGAATCTCGGCGGCATCCAGCAGCCGGGCGGCTCGGCGGGGATCTTCGCCGGTAAGCGCCGCCTCAGCCCGAAGCAGCAGCTCCTCGTCCAGGCTGGGCAGTTGAGCCGCGGCCTTCGACCGGCCGGGCACCCGGCTCAGCAGCAGAAGCCGCCGCCGTTCCAGCGCCTGGGCGCAGTAGCAGTCTGGAATTTCCAGGCTTTCCAGCAGGCTTCCGGCGTAGGAGGTTTTGCCCTGCTCAAGAGCCTGCTCCGCCTGACCCAGCCGGGAGAGCACCCACAGGAGCGCCTTTTCCCGGTCGTATACCGGGTCGGGGGCGCGGTAGCTCTCCAGTGCCAGTGCCGCCTGGTCGTATTTGCCCTCGTCATAGAGCCGCCGGGCGGATTCCATAACCGCCCCGTTGGGAGAAAGCACCGCCGTTTCTTCCAGGAAGTAGCTCATGGGCTTTCCCAGCCGTGCGGCCAGGTATTGCAGGGTTTTCATGGAGGGCTTGGCGGCGCCGTTTTCAATTCGGGAGAGCATATTCCGGGTGATTTCCTCGCCGCACAGTGCCCGCTGGCTCAGATTCGCTTCCAAACGCGCCTGACGCAATCGCTGTCCCAAGTCCATGTGCTCGCCTCCCTCGACGTAACTGTAAATTACCTCCCAGTATACCACGGCTGTCGGTTATTTTCCACCGTTACAAAAAATTTATTTGCTATTTCTGTCGGTTTGGTTTATAACTATAAGATAGTGATGTAAGAAACGAGAGGAATTTGAGATTTTTATGGATATTTACAATCCTTCCGAAGTAAAAAAGACGGCACTTCGCCGTCTGCGGGACGCCCAGGCGGAGAAAAGGGTGGCGGCGGTGTACGCCGGGCTGACCCTGGGATTGTCTGCCCTGGTGGTGCTCCTGACCCTGGTGCTGGAGCTGCTCATTGACCAATCCGGCGGCCTGGGGGGCATGGGGCGCAGAACCGTGCTGATTTCCCTGCAAAATATTCTGCCGGTGATTGCGATTCCGGTGAACCTGTGCCTGGAGCTGGGCTATCAGGCGGCAATGCTTCGGGCGGCTCGAGGGCAGTATGTCTCGCCCCAGAGTATTCGCCTGGGCTTTGACCGGTTCTGGGTGCTGCTGCGGTGCGTGCTGCTGGAATCGGCAATACTCTTCGGCACCTGCCTGGGAGCCATTTACCTGGGAAGCCTGATTTTTATGATGTCCCCCTTCTCCGACCGGGCAATGGCACTGCTTCAGCCCCTGCTGGAAAACGCCACGGTGCTCAGTCCTCAGGTGATACCGGACAGCGGAGTTTACGATCAGCTGATGGGCGCCATGGCACCAGCCTTTGTGCTGTGTCTGGTTCTGGCGGCGGTGCTGACGGTGCCTCTGGCCTTCCGGTATCGGATGGCTCAGTACGTCATCATCGATAAGCCGGGAATCCCGGCTATGATGGCTCTGCGGCAAAGCCGTTACATGATGAAGGGCAACACCGGCAAGCTCCTGAAGTTGGATATCAGCCTTTGGTGGTACTACGGCGCAAGCCTCCTTGCCAGAGTGCTCTGCTATGGGGATGTGCTGCTGGCGATGCTGGGGGTGCGCCTTCCCTGGAGCGACACGGTGAGCTACTACGGCTTCTTCGCGGCGTACCTGGCGGTGCAGTTTGCCATTTACTATTTCCTGCGCAACCGGGTGGAGACGGCCTATGCCATTGCCTATGATTCCATCCGGCCCAAGGAAGCGCAGACCGGCGGCGCGGTGCTGGGGAGCATTTTCCAATAAAATTGGTTCTGTTCCTGCGCGCACGGAAATAGAAGCTGTCATTGCGAACCAGTGGTCACACTGGTGTGGCCCCCTCCGGGGATTTCCTCCGGTCACAATCCGCAACCCAAAGCCTTCCCCCGCGGGGAAGGTGGCACGGCGTAGCCGTGACGGATGAGGGTCTTGCCTCTCCCTATGGGAGAGGTGCCCCAAAGGGGCGGAGAGGGCTTATTTTACCCTCTCAGTCGGCTTCGCCGCCAGCTCCCCCAGAGTGGGAGCCAAGGGGAAAGCGGATTGCGAACCAGTGACATCGGTCACTGGTTCGCAATGACACGACAATAGGAACACGCGGTGCAAGAATTTTCTTGCACCGCGTGTTTTTGTACGTTATTCTTTTCCGTCTTTCAGCAAGTCTGCCAGGGTGATGCCCTCGAAGAAATCGTTGATCATCCGATCCAGCCGATCCCACATGGGCTTTGCCTCGCAGCACTGTTCCCGGGAGCAGGCGGCGGCACCCTGACTGGTGCAGGACACGGCGGCAAGCCCCCCTTCCGTGAGCTTGAGGATGCTGCCGACGGTGTATTCCTCGGGCTTGCGATTCAGGCGGTAGCCGCCGCCCTTGCCGTGAACCGCGTCCACAAATCCTGCCTTGGAAAGCGTGGCCATGATGGATTCCAGATATTTCTGGGAAATCTCCTCGGCTTCGGCAATCTCCTTCAGAGGAATGTATTCCTCCCCGCCCCGCTGGGCAAAATGTACCATCACCCGCAGGGCATAACGACCCTTGGTGGATACGATCATAGGCCTTTACTCGCCGTGAACCTGAGCATGGAGCTGCTCATGATCCATTTCCTCGTACTTCTCGTGGTCGTAGGGAATGTTGTTCTTGTCGAAGTAGTCGGTGAGCGCCTTCTTGATGGCTTCCTCCGCCAGCACGGAGCAGTGCATCTTGTGGGCGGGCAGACCGTCCAGAGCCTCGGCCACGGCCTTGTTGGTCAGCTCCAGAGCCTCATGAATGGACTTGCCCTTGATCATTTCGGTGGCCATGGAGGAGGAGGCGATGGCGGAGCCGCAGCCGAAGGTCTCAAACTTCACGTCTTTGATGATGTCATTTTCAATTTTCAGATAGATCTTCATGATATCGCCGCACTTGGCGTTGCCCACTTCGCCTACGCCGTCGGCGTTTTCGATGGTGCCCACGTTTCTGGGGTGCATGAAATGATCCATTACCTTTTCACTGTACAGTGCCATAGTTTGTTATCTCCTGTTCTTATCAGAAATGATATTAAATTAAAGAATATACTGCCGCTTGCCTTCCTGCAAATCACGCCACACGGGGCTCATGTTCCGCAGGTACTGAACCACTTCGGGAACCACCTTGAGAATGTGGTCAACTTCCTCGTCGGTGTTGTATTCGCACAGGGAAAGCCGCAAAGAGCCGTGAGCCACATCGTGCACCCGGCCGATGGCCAGCAGCACATGGCTGGGATCCAGGGAGCCGGAGGTGCAGGCGGAGCCGGAGGAAGCGCAGACACCCTGGGCATCCAGCAGAAGCAGAAGGCTCTCACCCTCAATGCCCTCGAAGCAGAAGCTTACGTTGCCGGGGAGCCGGTTCACCAGATCGCCGTTGACGGCACTGTGGGGAATCTTGCTCAGACCCTCGATGAGCCGGTCACGCATGGCGGCCACTCTGGGCATATTTTCATCGATGTGCTCGCAGGAATACTTCATGGCGGCGGCCATGCCGCAGATGCCGGGCAGGTTCTCGGTGCCGGCTCGCTTGCCCCGCTCCTGGGCGCCGCCCTCGATGATGTTCACCAGGGGGAAGCCCTTGCGGACGTACAGTGCGCCCACGCCCTTGGGGCCGTGGAACTTGTGACCGGACAGGCTCAGCATATCGATGTTTTCTTCCTTCACGTTGATGTGCACATGGCCTACGGCCTGGACGGCGTCGGTGTGGAAGGGAACACCGGCCTCCTTGCAGATGGCGCCGATTTCCGCGATGGGCAGAATGGAGCCGATCTCATTGTTGGCGTACATGGTGGTGACGAGACAGGTGTCCGGACGGATGGCGTCCTTCACCTGCTGGGCATGGACGGTGTGACCCTCATGAACGTCCAGATAGGTGACTTCGAAGCCTTCCTTTTCCAGCTTTGCCAGGGTGTGGAGCACCGCGTGGTGCTCAAAGGCGGTGGTGATGATGTGCTTCTTGCCCTTCTTGGCACCGAACCGGGCGGCGGAGATGATGGCCTGGTTATCGGCCTCGCTGCCGCCGGAGGTGAAGATGATCTCCCGGGGCTCGCAGCCCAGACACTGAGCCACGGTGGCACGGGCAGCTTCCAGAGCCTCCTTGGCCTCCTGCCCCAGGGTGTGCAGGGAAGAGGGGTTGCCGTAAACCTTGGTCAGGCAGGGCATCATCGCGTCAATGGCAATCTGGCTGGGAGCGGTGGTTGCCGCATTATCCGCGTAAACTCGCATATTTGATTCCTCCAATGGTATTTACCTAGTAATTCTCTAGGTAATATAACACGACCTACCTACATTGTCAATAGGTAAATAAGAAGCCGGAAGGGTTTCTCATTTTGCCGAAAAACGCCTGCTCTATCCGGGTGCTTCCGATAGAGCAGCCCATAGCAATCCGAAATATTCTGACGTGTTTCCGGCGGTGCGGCCGGGGGATTCTCAAGGGGGCGGCTTTTCGGCAGCGCCCCTTGAGCCGGCTTCTTATCAATTTTTTTGCCGGGACAAGAAAATTGCCTCCGGAGGAACCGCACGGAAAGCTTCCAAGCAATATTCTTGCAATTCACAAATTGGATTTTTTCGGAAAAGGGGGAAAGCCATCCCTGATTTTTCGACTTTTTCAGCGGTTACATTCCGCCTGCCGGGTCATATTAAGAGGGCACAGAAAAAAGGAGGCGGAATTATGAAGCGTGTTTGGAACGGGGCGATCCTCTGCCTGGGACTATTGCTGCTTCCGATTCGGGCGGCAGCGGCAGAGCTGATTCCGGTGGGTCAGGTGATCGGCCTGCAATTATATAATGATCGGGTGACCGTGGCGGCCTACGACGACCTTTTGGGCGGCACTGCCCGAAGGGCAGGCCTGAAAATCGGTGACCAGATTTTGGAAATCGACGGAAAAACCGTGACCTGCGCCGAAGACGTGCGGGGTGCCCTGCAAAGCAGCACCGGCCAGGTGTACCTGACGGTTCGCCGGGCGGGAAAGGAGCGGCAGCTCCGGTTTTCCCCGGCGAATACCGAGGACGGGCCGAAAATGGGCGTGTTTCTCCGGCAGGGAATCGCGGGCATCGGCACGGTGACCTTCTATGATCCGGCCAGCGGCACCTTCGGGGCTTTGGGGCATGGGGTCTGCGACAACAGCGGTCTTCTGAAAATGACCCGGGGCAATGCCTTTGAGGCGGCGGTGGCGGAGGTCAAGCGGGGCAGAGCCGGAGACCCGGGTCAGCTCCGGGGAGCGGCAGATTCGCCCATTCCCTTTGCCCCGCTGCTGAAAAATACCCCTCAGGGCGTGTTCGGTGTCAGCCCCCATCGCTGGCAGGGTCAGACGGTTCCTACGGCGGAGTATGAAAGCGTTCACACGGGTCCGGCTTCCATCCGGGCACAGATCGGAACCGGCCAGCCTCAGGAGTATTCTGTGGAAATTTTGAAAATCTATCCCGAAACCAGGGCGGATCACCGGAATTTCCTCCTTCGGGTCACGGATTCTGACCTGCTCAAGGCCACCGGCGGCATTGTCCAGGGCATGTCCGGCAGCCCCATTTTGCAGGACGGGAAGCTCATCGGCGCGGTGACCCATGTGCTGGTGAATGACCCTGCCACGGGCTACGGCATTTTTATCGACAATATGCTGGAAGCGGCGGGGTAAGC
>CAKTXO010000003.1 GCA_934630985.1 uncultured Oscillospiraceae bacterium
ATGCTCGAGCGCTATGACGAGCAGTATTTCCGTCAGCATTATCAGGTGGATGACCGGGTGCTGGTGAAAAACGGCACCGTCAAGGAGCGGGACGATTTTGACGCCCAGCAGTATGACTACACCACCTTCATGGGCTGGGTGCAGGACTCCGACTTCACCGATCCAGCCCAGTGGGCTGCCTTCCAGGAGCAAGCGGATGTCCAGAGCTACATGGACTATACCGCCATCAACTGTATCCTGTGCAATCTGGATTACGGCGACTACTACAACTATGTCCTCTGGCGGGCCCCACCCCTTGGCGGGCGGCAGGGCGAAGCGACCAAATGGAAATGGTGTATCTACGATGTGGATGCGGTGACCTGGGTGGACGAGGATAAGTACGGCCCCTGGGAGGCGGTGAACACCTTCGGCTTTGACGAGGGAAAGGGCATTCGCTACACCTCCATTTTCGCTTCTCTGAAAGAGAACGCCGAATTCCGCCAGCGGTTTGCTACCTCCTTTATGGACATTCTCAACAACAATTTCGCCCCGGAACGGGTGGAAACCGTTTTGAACAATTACGGTTATGACCTGGACTACCTGGACGGCTTTTTCCGGAAGCGACCGGAGTATGCCGCCAAATATCTGGCGCAGGAGTTGAACCTCACCGGAGAATTGGAGACGGTGACGGTCGCCGCCGACCCGGAAATGGGCAGCGTCACCGTGAACACCTCCCGGATTGACCTTTCCTCCGGCTCCTGGTCGGGCCGGTACTATACGGATTATCCCATTACCGTCACGGCTCAGGCCAAGGAAGGCTATGAATTTGTGGGATGGAAAGGAGACGCGGACACCGACGATCCCAGCCTGACCCTGTCCATGGATGGGGGACGGAATCTGGAAGCGGTGTTCGTGAAAACGCCATGATCGCTCTGCACAAAGGAATCCCGGAACGGAAATTCCGCAATGAGCTGAAATATGTGTGCTCCCAGGGGGAGCTGGAAATTATCCGCTCCCGAATCCGTGTCCTTTGCCCGCCGGATCCCCACGCCGGGCCAACGGGAATCTACAATATCCGCAGTATTTACTTTGACGATCTGGACAACCGGTGCTACTACGAAAACGAGAACGGCACGGATCCCAGACAGAAGTTCCGGATCCGTATCTACAACGCTTCCGACCGGCGTATTTCCCTGGAGTGCAAGCGGAAGGAACATACCATGACGAATAAGGAAAGCTGTCGGCTTTCCCGGGAGCAGTTCGACAAAATCCTGGCAGGGCAGCAGCCGGAGCTGGACAGCCCTCTTCTTCGCAGATTCTGGGCTTTGCAGGCGGAAAACGGCCTTGCCCCCAAGGTCATCGTTGCCTACGAGCGCACGCCCTTCGTCTATGCTCCGGGAAATGTGCGCATCACCTTCGACCGGAACATCGGCAGCACCACGGATTTATCCAGCTTTTTCCAGGAGAATCTGCCTCTGCGGCCGGTGATGCCCATGGGAAAGCATGTGCTGGAAGTGAAATACGACGAATTTCTGCCGGATTTTCTGTACGATGTGATGAATCTGGGCAGCCTGCGGCAAAGTGCCTATTCCAAATATTATCTCTGCCGGAAGTTTACGAAATAGGGAGAAAGCTATGAGTTTCAAAGATATTTTCAAGAAATCCTTTTTGAGCCAGTTCAATTCTGACCTGTCCACCACCTCCATCATAATGGCTCTGCTGATTACCGCCATTATCGCCATTTACATTTTCGCGGTGTACCGGGTGGTCTGCCGGAAGGCTTTCTATTCCCGCTCCTTCGCCATTTCTCTGCCGGTGATTGCCATGATCACCGCCTCCGTCATCATTGCCGTTCAGTCCAGCATCGTGATCTCTCTGGGCATGGTGGGCGCTCTGTCCATTGTCCGGTTCCGGACGGCGGTGAAGGATCCCATGGACTTAGCGTTCCTGTTCTGGAGCATTTCCGTGGGCATTATCTGCGGAGCAACCCTCTATGAGGTGGCGGTGGAGGCATCCATTCTGATAACGCTTGTGATGCTGGGGCTGCACTATGTGCCGAATGTCAAGCCCGCCCTGATTCTTCTCGTCAACGGCACCGGTGCCGAGGTTCAGGAGGAAGTGAAACAGGTGCTGGAGGAGAACACCAGCTGGTACAAAATCAAGTCCCGGAATGTGTCCGCTTCCGGCATGGACATGATCGTGGAGCTGAAAACCAAGCAGGAGGACACCCTGGCGCAGAAAATTCTGGCTGTCTCCGGGGTGGAAAACGCCACCCTCATGACCCACGACGGAGAGGTTACTTATTAAACGAGAGCACTCCCGAATAAAGCACCGTCATTGCGAGCCAGTGCTCACACTGGCGTGGCAATCCGCCTCTAAGCCTTCCCCTGAGAGGGGAAGGTGGCTCGAAGAGCCGGATGAGGTTGCCAGAATTCTACTTAGCCCCTGTAAAACGCATGTCATTGCGAACCAGTTCGCTTAAGTGGCGTGGCAATCCCCTCCAAGTGTTAGAGAACTACAAAAAAGCACCGAGCCCTCCTGACGAAGGCTTGGTGCTTTTCCTATGGTTCTCGGAATTACCGGGGGATTGCCACACCAGTGACATCGGTCACTGGTTCGCAATGACAGTGCTTTTTTGTATTTTTTACTTTCCGGGTTTGAAGGAATCCTTCAGGCTCACAGACCGGTTGAACACCAGATGCTCCGGGCTGGAATCCTTGCTGTCCGGGCAGAAGTAGCCCAGACGCATGAACTGGAAGCTCATGGGAGCCTTGGCATCTTTCAGGGAAGCCTCCACCTTGCAGCCGGTGAGCACTTCCAGGGAGCCGGGGTTCAGGCAGGCCAGGAAGTCCTTGCCCGCAGCATCCGGGTCGGGATCATTGAACAGGTTATCGTACTGCCGAACCTCCGCGTCCACGGCGGTGGCGGCATCCACCCAGTGGATGGTAGCGCCCTTGACCTTCCGGCCGTCGGCAGGGTCGCCGCCCCGGGACTCCGGGTCATAGGTGGCCAGCACCTCGGTGACGTTGCCGTTTTCGTCGGTGACGCAGCCGGTGCACCGGATGAGGTAAGCACCCTTCAGCCGGCACTCAGGGCCGTCGGGATACAGCCGCTTGTACTTGGGGATGGGCTGAGCCAGGAAGTCGTCGGCCTCAATCCACAGGTTCCGGGAGAAGGAAACCTCCCGGGTGCCGTCCTCGGGACGGTTGGGGTTGTTCTCCACGGTGACGGTTTCGCTCTTGTCCTCAGGATAGTTGGTGATGGTCAGCTTCACGGGCTTCAGCACCGCCATGACCCGCTGGGCGGTCTCATTCAGGTCTTCCCGCAGGCAGAACTCCAGGAAGGCATAGGGGATGGTGTTGGGGCTCTTGGCAACGCCCACCCGCTCGCAGAAATTCCGGATGGAGGCGGGGGTGTAGCCCCGGCGGCGCAGACCGCACAGGGTGGGCATCCGGGGATCGTCCCAGCCGGAGACGTAGCCGTTTTCCACCAGGGCACGGAGCTTGCGTTTACTGAGCACCGTGTGGTCGATGCCCAGCCGGGCAAACTCGATCTGCCGGGGATGGCTGGGCACGGACACATGCTCCACCACCCAGTTGTACAGAGGCCGGTGGTTCTCAAATTCCAGGGAGCACAGGGAGTGGGTGATGCCCTCCAGAGCGTCCTGAATGGGGTGGGCAAAGTCGTACATGGGGTAGATGCACCACTTGTCGCCCTGCCGGTGATGGTGCATATGGCGGATCCGGTAGATTACCGGGTCACGCATATTGAAGTTGCCGGAAGCCAGGTCGATTTTCGCCCGAAGGGTATACTTATTGTCCTCGAATTCTCCGGCGCGCATCCGGGCGAACAGGTCAAGGCTCTCCTCGATGGGCCGATCCCGGTAGGGGGAGACGGCAGGGGTGTTCAGGTCGCCCCGGTACTCCTTGAACTGCTCGGGAGTCAGCTCGCACACATAGGCCAGACCCTTCTTGATGAGCTCCACGGCGTACTCGTAGTCCTTCTCGAAATAGTCGGAGCCGAAGAAGAACCGGTCGCCCCAGTCGAAGCCCAGCCAGTGAATATCCTCCTGAATGGCCTCCACGAACTCCACATCCTCTTTGGTGGGGTTGGTGTCGTCCATGCGCAGGTTGCACAGGCCGTTGTATTTCTCCGCGGTGCCGAAGTCAATGCACAGGGCCTTGCAGTGGCCGATGTGCAGGTAGCCGTTGGGCTCCGGCGGGAACCGGGTGTGAACGGTCTTCCCGGCAAACTGGCCGCCCGGGGCAATATCCTCATCGATGAAGGCGTGGATAAAATTCTTGCTTTCTGTCATTTCCGCCATATCCGGACATCCTCTCTTCTGGTGGTTTTATAATTATGCCATTATACCCCATCCCGGAAAATTTTGCAACATTTATTCGCACCAGAAACGTCTGCGTGTTCTGCACATGTTGTGTGAAAACTGCACAGCTTTGTTCAGAATGTGAAAAATGCAAAAACAAATTAAGAATTCTTAAAAATGTAGTTGTCAATTCGGCTTTCTTATATTAAAATAGACAGGACAT
The DNA here is from genome assembly GCA_934630985.1 of uncultured Oscillospiraceae bacterium. Classification (GTDB taxonomy): domain Bacteria; phylum Bacillota; class Clostridia; order Oscillospirales; family Oscillospiraceae; genus Faecousia. The sequence continues at coordinate 4,527 of CAKTXO010000003.1, forward strand.
AAGAAGAAGGAGCGTAGATGCAATGTCTGATACGAAATATCGGCGGATTCTGCTGAAGCTCAGCGGCGAAGCCCTGGGCGAGGGCGTTTCCGAGAATGTAGCGGTAGGCCTGGATTTTTCCAAGATTCACGCCGTGTGTGAAGTGATTCGCAAGTGCCATGATCTGGGTGTCCAGATCGGCCTGGTCATCGGCGGTGGCAATTTCTGGCGGGGCGTGAAGAACGGCAGCGGCAAAATGCAGCGTTCTCACGGCGATGCCATGGGAATGCTGGCCACGGTCATGAACGCCATTGCCGTGGCGGATGTGCTGGAGCAGCACGGGCTGGACGCCCGGGTGCTCAGCGCGGTGGAAATGAACAAGTTCACCGAGTACTTTACCCGGGACCGGGCAGACCGCTATCTGAGCGAGGGTAAGGTGGTCATCTTCGCCGCGGGAACCGGCAATCCCTACTTCTCCACTGATACCGGCGCGGTGCTCCGGGGCGTGGAGATCGAGGCCGACGCGGTGCTCATGGCTAAGAACATCGATGCCATCTATTCCGCCGACCCCAGAACCAACCCGGACGCCGTCCGCTACAGTCACCTGACCTATGACAAGGTGCTGGCCGATCACCTGAAGGCAACCGACAGCACCGCCATGACCCTGGCCATGGACAACCATATGCCCATGGTGTGCTTCGCCCTGAATCCCCCGGAAAACATCCTTCGCGTGGTTCGCGGAGAGGAAATCGGAACGACTGTTACCATCTAAGGAGGACAAATCAATGAGCGTGGATTTTAAGGAATACGCAAGAAGAATGGATAAGACCCTGGAGCACCTGGAGGAGGACTTCGGCGCCGTCCGCGCCGGCCGTGCCAATGCCAAGGTTCTGGATCGGATCACCGTGGAATACTATGGCAGTGAAACGGCTCTGAACGGCGTGGCGACCATCTCTACCCCGGATGCCAGAACCCTGGTGATTCAGCCCTGGGATACCAAGCTGCTGAAGGATATCCAGAAGGCCATCCAGCTGTCCGATCTGGGCATCAACCCTCAGAACGACGGCAAGGTCATCCGCCTGGTGTTCCCCCAGCTGACCGAGGAGCGCCGTAAGGATCTGGCCAAGCAGGTCAAGAAGTATGCCGAGGATGCCAAGGTCGCCATGCGCAATGTCCGCCGGGACGGTATGGACTATGTGAAGAAGCTGAAGAAGAACAGCGAGATCACCGAGGACGACCAGAAGAAGGCGGAAAAGGACTTGCAGGACTTGCTGGACAAGAGCATCAAGCGGGTGGACGCCGCCCTTGCCGCCAAGGAAAAGGAACTGATGTCCATCTGAGTTCAGAGGATAAGCGTTGGGGGTGCCCTGCACCCCCAACGAACGTATATATCTGTGATAGAAAGAGGTGCTTATTTTGGCACTTTCCGATAAGCCCACACCGCCCAGACATATCGCCATCATCATGGATGGCAACGGACGCTGGGCCAAAAAGCGGGGCCTGCCCCGCACCGCCGGACACGCCGCAGGCGCGGAGGCCTTCCGGCGAATCGCCAATTACTGCCGCACTTTGGGCGTGGAATATCTGACGGTTTACGCCTTTTCCACGGAGAACTGGAAGCGTTCTGCCGAGGAAGTGGCGGGAATCATGAAGCTTCTGCGCCGATACCTGGAGGAGGCACTCCGGGATATGGAGAAAAACCGGGTTCGGTTCTGCTTCTTCGGCGACCTGACCAAGCTCAGCCCGGATTTACAGGCTCTGTGTGACCGGGCGACCCGGCAGAGTGAGGACTACGATGTGCAGGTGAACTTCTGCCTGAACTACGGCGGTCGGGACGAGATCGTCCAGGCGGCTCGGCGGTTTGCCCAGGATGTGAAGAACGGCATCCGCAAGCCCGAAGAACTCAGCGAGGAGCTGTTGTCCGATTATCTCTACTCGGCGGGGGTTCCCGACCCGGAGCTTATCATTCGCCCTTCCGGGGAAATGCGCACCAGCAATTTCCTGCTGTGGCAGTCCGCCTATTCCGAGTATGTATTTATGAATGTGCTGTGGCCTGATTTTTCTCCCAGCGATTTAGACCAGGCCATTGAAGAGTATCACCGGCGCAACCGCCGTTTTGGAGGAGTATAAAGACATATGAAAACCCGTGTCATTTCGGCGGCGGTGCTGGTACCGATTCTGTTTTTGATTGTTCTGGTGGCTCCGGTCAGTGCGGCGGCGGCAATTCTGGGTATGCTGCTTGCCATCGCCGCCTATGAGCTGCTGTACCGGACGGGACTTGTGAAGCAGCCCCGGCTTGTGATTTATTCCTCTGTCATGGCCTTCCTCATTTCCATGTGGAGCTATTTTGAGGCGGCACGAGCCTATTTTGTGCTGCTTTTAATGGCCTTCTTCATGCTGATGCTGGCGGAAATGATGATGGATCATATCAAGGTGCGCTTTGAAACCGTGAGCATGTGCTTTGTGGGCGGCGTGATGATTCCTTATTTCCTGACGGCGCTGATTCGGATTCTGACCATGAATGTGGGAAGATATGTGATTCTGATTCCCTTTATTGTGGCATTCATGAACGATGCCGGTGCGTATTTCGTCGGCCTGCGCTTCGGCAAGCACAAGCTGGCTCCGGTGGTCAGCCCCAATAAGACCATTGAGGGTGTCTTCGGCGGTCTGGGCGGAGCCATGCTGGGTATGCTGATTTATGCGCTGATTCTGGACTTTTTCCTGAAATTTGAAGTCAATTACCTGATTGCCCTGCTGTATGGCCTTTTGGGCTCTGCCGTGGGTACTTTCGGCGATCTGTGCTTTTCCATTATCAAGCGGCAGACCGGCATCAAGGATTACGGCAATCTGATTCCCGGTCACGGCGGCGTGCTGGATCGGTTTGATTCCCTGTCCATGGTGGCGCCCCTTATGGAGGCACTGCTGCTGCTTCTGCCTCTGGTGAAGATGTAAGGAGACGGATATGGTCAAATGTGTCAGTATTCTCGGCTCCACCGGCTCCATCGGACGGCAGAGCCTGGATATTATCAGCCGCCTGACCGGACTGCGGGTGGCGGCGCTTACCGCAGGAACCAGCGTAGAGCGAATGGCCGAGCAGTGCCGCGCTTTCCGACCTGCCCTTGCGGTCATGGCCACGGAGGAAACGGCAAAAGAGCTGCAAACCAGGATTGAAGACCTTCCCATCCGGGTAAACTGGGGGCAGGAGGGTCTGTTGGAAGCGGCCTCTTTGCCGGAAGCGGACTGCGTCATCACCGCCGTGGTGGGCATGGTAGGGCTGAAGCCTACCCTTGCCGCCATCCGGGCGGGCAAGCGCATCGGCCTTGCCAATAAGGAAACCCTGGTCTGCGCCGGAGAGCTGGTCATGGCGGAGGCGGAAAAATATCACGCGGAAATTGTTCCCGTGGACTCCGAGCACTCGGCCATTTTCCAGTGCCTCATGGGCTGCCATGACAAGAAGGAAATCAAGCGGCTGATTCTCACCTGCTCCGGCGGCCCCTTCTTCGGCATGACCCGGGAGCAGCTCCATTCCGTTACCAAAGCGGATGCCCTGAAGCACCCCAACTGGAAGATGGGGGCAAAAATCACCGTCGACTGCGCAACCCTTATGAACAAGGGGCTGGAGATCATCGAGGCCATGCGGCTGTACCGGGTGCCCCTGGAGCAGGTGGATGTGGTGATTCACCGTCAGAGCGTGGTGCATTCCATGGTGGAATTCACCGACGGAGCTGTCATGGCGCAGATGGGTACGCCGGATATGCGTCTTCCCATTCAGCTGGCGCTGACCTACCCGGAGCGGATTCCCTCTCCGGTGGAACCGCTGGATCTTCTCACCTGCGGCAGTCTGACCTTCCAGAAGCCGGATATGGAGAATTTCCCCTGCCTCCGGCTGGCTCGGGACTGTGCCAGGCTGGGGGGCACGGCCTGCCCGGCCATGAACGGCGCCAACGAGGAGGCGGTTGCCATGTTCCTCCGGGATGAGATCGGCTTTTATGACATCTACCGGCTGGTATCCCAGGCGGTGGAGAAGACCCCCTTCCTGAAAACACCTTCTCTGGAAGAAATTCTGGAGGCGGACAGATTAGCCCGGGACGTTGTGCGCACCCTTTCCCAAAACTAAGCGAGGCAATTTTTCTATGAGCGTTCTTTTTGCGATTCTTCTGTTCAGTATGCTGATTTTTGTCCACGAGCTGGGGCATTTCCTGGCCGCCAAGCTGTCCGGTGTCCAGGTGAACGAGTTTTCCATGTTCATGGGCCCGGCTCTGTGGTCGAAAAAAATCGGTGAAACCCTGTATTCCATCCGCCTGATTCCCATCGGCGGCTACTGCGCCTTGGAGGGCGATGACGAAGACAGCGACAATCCCCGTTCCTTCGGTCATGCGGCCTGGTGGAAGCGGCTGATCATCCTGGCTGCCGGCGCGGCCATGAATTTTATCGTGGGCGTGCTGCTGATGGTCATTATCTATCTGCCGGCCAGGCAGGCAGTGGTGCCGGTGATCAGCAGTTTTGAAAGCTTTGCTACCGTCAATGGAGCGGATGGCCTTCAGGTGGGGGACAAAATCCTGGAGCTGGACGGGGAGAAAATCTATGTCCAGTCGGATTTTTCCATGCTGCTGAGGCTGAATCCCGGGGAAACCCACGACCTGGTGGTTCTGCGGGACGGCCAGAAGGTGGCGCTGAAGGACTTCCGGATGGAAACCCATCCCGTCACCGACGACAGCGGAGTTACCCGGCAGCTTTACGGCATGAACTTCACGGTGGAATCCCTGAACCTACCCGGAAAGCTGCAATACGCCTGGAACCAGAGCCTGGATACCGTCCGGCTTGTCCGGCTGAGCCTGCAAATGCTCCTTTCCGGCAAGGCGGGCATTGGGGATATGACCGGCCCTGTGGGCATTGTTCAGCAGATGGCGGTGGTGGCGGATGAGTCCGCCTCCCGGCTGGATGCCCTGATGAATTTGCTGTATTTCGGCGGCTTTATCGCCATCAACCTGGCGGTGATGAATCTGCTGCCCATTCCGGCTCTGGACGGAGGACGGATTGTGGGCGTGGTCATTACCACCGCCGTGGAGGCCGTCACCCGGAAGAAGATCAACCCCAAGTACGAGGGGTACCTCCACGGCGCGGGCATGATTCTGCTCATGGCCCTGATGGCGGTTATCATGTTCAAGGATATTTTCATGTTATTCAGAGGATAATGCTATGACAAGACAGATTTTAGTCGGCGGTGTGCCCATCGGCGGCGGTGCCCCGGTGGTCATTCAGTCCATGCTCAACACCAAAACCACAGATGTGGAGGGAAGCCTCCGGCAGATTCGCGCTCTGGCGGCGGCAGGCTGCCAGGTTGCCCGGCTGGCAGTGCCCAATCGGGAGGCGGCCAGAGGCTTTGCGGAGATCTGCAAGGAAAGCCCCCTGCCTCTGGTTGCGGACATTCACTTTGACTATCAGCTGGCCATCGCCGCCGCCGAGGGCGGCGCCAGCAAAATCCGCATCAACCCCGGCAACATCGGCGGGGAGGATCGGGTGAAGGCGGTGGTGGAGGTGTGCAAGGACAAGCACATCCCCATCCGCATCGGCGTCAACGGCGGCAGTCTGGATAAGCGGCTGCTGGAAAAGTACGGCCATCCTACGGCGGAGGCTCTGGTGGAAAGTGCCTTTGAGCACCTGGAGCTGCTGGAAAAGCAGGGTTTCTATGACACCTGCGTGTCCATGAAGTCCTCCACCGTGCCCACCATGGTGGCGGCGGCTCGGCTGTTCCGCGGCAAATGCGATTACCCTCTGCATATCGGCGTAACGGAGACGGGTCCTGTGAAGCAGGGGCTCATCAAGTCCGCCATGGGCATCGGCGCGCTGCTGCTGGACGGCATCGGCGACACCATCCGGGTGAGCCTGACCGACGACCCGGTCCAGGAGGTCTACGCCGCCAAGGATATCCTCAAGGCGGCGGGACTGCGTAAGGAGGGCGTGAACATCGTTTCCTGTCCTACCTGCGGCAGAACCCGAATCGATCTGATCGGCCTGGTAAACCGGGTGGACGAGGCTCTGCGGGATTGCAAAAAGTCCATTACCGTGGCGGTCATGGGCTGCGTGGTCAACGGCCCCGGGGAAGCCCGGGAAGCGGACATCGGCATTGCTGGCGGAGATGGCTGGGGGATGCTCTTCGAGCATGGACAGCAGGTGGAAAAGCTTCCCTATGAGGAACTGCTGCCCGCCCTGCTCAGGCGCATCGAAGCAATGTAATTTGTGGATTTATGGAACAAAAGGTTTACTTATTTCAAATGTTTCCGGATTATGAGCCGCCTGAGGCACTGATGCCAGTGCTTTCTCAGGCGGCTATCGCCGCTGCGGACATTTCCGCCGAGGAGCGGAGCGTTCATGTGGTGCTCCATTCGGAAAGCTATATTCCCCAGCGGCTCCTTGACCAGACGGCCAAGGAAATTTCCGGGCTCTACGGCCTGCGCCGGATGAACCTGACGGCCACCCATCCGGCCTCGGAATTGCAGAAAATCGAGCCGGAGGAGCTGCGGGACCTGTTTGTCATGCACGATTCCATGGCGCGAGGCTCCCTTGCCGGGGCGAAATGGGAATGGTCAGGGGAGAGCCTGACCATCCGTCTGGCTGCCAACGGCAAGGCGGCGCTGATGGAGCATGTCCCGGCGGTGCAGCAGAATCTCCGGGAGCGGTTTGCCGCGCCGGTGACGATTGCCATTGAAACCGGCAACGAGCTGGAAGGCAAGGCTCTCATTGACGCCATGCAGACCCTCCGGGAGGAGACCATTCGCAAAATGCCCGCTGCCGCTGCTGCCCAGGAAAAGCGGGAGGAGAAACCTCAGACCCAGAGCGAGGCCTTCTACGGAAAGCCTTTCCGGGGGAACGCCGTGCCCATGAAGGATCTGACCATGGACATGGGCACGGTGATCGTGGAGGGTCGGGTCTTCAACGTGGAGCACAAGGAGCTGAAAAAGCGCAACGCCTATGTGGTGAAATTCGACATGACGGACAACACCAATTCCGTGCGCATCAGCCGCTTCATGGAGGCGAACGAGGCCAAGCCCATTCTGGAAAACGTGGCGGTAGGCGCGGTGCTTCGGGTGCAGGGTCGGCTCATCGAGGATCGGTTCGAGAACGAAATGGTGCTCAAGCCCTATGCCATGGAGCCCGGCTCCATGCCCAAGCGGCAGGACAAGGCGGTGGGGGGCAAGCGGGTGGAGCTCCACCTGCATACCACCATGTCCAATATGGATGCCCTGACCCCAACGGATGCGGCTATCAAGCAGGCGGCGGCCTGGGGGCATCGAGCCATTGCCATCACCGACCATGGCTGCTGCCAGTCCTTCACGGATGCTCTGCACTGCGTGGAGGGAAAAAAGCCTCCCAAGGTGGCGGGCACCGACGAAACAATCAAAATTCTCTACGGCTGTGAAGGATATTATGTCAACGACGTGGACGACCGGATTGTGGTGCACGGAGATCAGGACATGGACTTCCACCAGGAGTTCGTGGCCTTCGATCTGGAAACCACAGGCCTTTCTTCCCGGGACGACCGGATTATTGAGATCGGCGCGGTGATCCTCAAGGACGGCCAGGAAATCGACCGGTTCCAGACCTTCGTTGACCCGGAGCGGCAGTTGGAACGGAAAATCGTGGAGCTGACGGGTATCACCGATGAAATGCTTCAGGGTGCCCCGAAAATTCAGGAAATTCTTCCGAAATTCCTGGAATTTGTGGGAGATCGGGTGCTGGTTGCCCACAATTCCGACTTCGATACCGGCTTTATCCGGGCGGAATGCCAGCGGCAGGGCTTGCCTTACCGCTACACCGCCGCGGATACCCTGATTCTGTCCCAGAACCTTCTGCAGCACCTGAGCAAATTCAAGCTGGACATCGTGTCCAACGCCCTGAATCTGCCGGACTTCAACCACCACCGGGCAGGGGATGACGCCATGACCTGCGGCCTCATCATGACGAAGCTCATGGAAATGCTGGAGCAGGAGCAGGACATCCACACCCTGCAAACCATCAATCCCGCTATGGTGAAGCTCCGCTCCGGCGGCCGGATCACCGACCGGCAGGCCCGGCATATTATCCTCTTTGCCAAGAATCAGGTGGGTCTGCGGAACCTTTATCATCTGATTTCCAATTCCAATCTGAAGCATTTCCGCCGGGTGCCCCGGATTCCCAAGTCAGAGCTTCTGGAAATGCGGGAGGGGCTGATTATCGGCTCTGCCTGTGAAGCCGGCGAATTGTTCCAGGCCATTCTTGACCGGAAGAGCCACGATGAATTAAAACGCATCGCCTCCTTCTACGATTTTTTGGAGGTGCAGCCCCTTGCCAACAACCGGTTCATGCTGGATAACGAAAAGTATGAGGCGAAAACTGACGAGGATCTTCAGGCCTATAACCGGAAAATCGTCCAATTGGGCGAAGAACTGGGGAAAATGGTGGTGGCCACCGGCGACGTTCATTTCCTGAACCCGGAGGATGAGATTTTCCGGCATATTCTTCTTGCCACCAAGGGCTTTGCCGACGCGGACAAGCCCATGCCCCTGTACTTCCGCACCACCGACGATATGCTGGCGGAATTTTCCTATCTGGGGGAGGAAAAGGCCTATGAGATTGTGGTGGAGAACCCCAACAAAATCGCCGACATGTGCGAGACCATGCGGCCCGTGCCCCACAACCTGTTCGCCCCGAAAATCGAGAACTCCGTGGAGGATCTGAAGAGCCTGGTTTACGGAAAATTCCGTCGGCTTTACGGCGACAATCCGCCGGAGGTTTTCGCCAAGCGTGTGGAGACGGAGCTCCACGACATCATCTCCTGTCACTATGATGTGATTTACATGTCCGCCCAGAAGCTGGTGCAGAACTCCCTGGAAAACGGCTATCTGGTTGGCTCCCGAGGCTCCGTTGGTTCCTCCATCGTGGCCTATATGTCCGGCATTACGGAGGTCAACTCCTTCCAGCCCCACTACCGCTGCCCGAACCCGGAATGCAAGTATACGGAGCTGAAGGTGCCGGAGGGCTTCAACTGCGGCGCCGACCTTCCGGATGCGGTGTGCCCCAAGTGCGGCGCGAAGATGGAGAAGGACGGCTTCAACATTCCCTTCGAGACCTTCCTGGGCTTCGGCGGCGACAAGGTGCCGGATATCGACCTGAACTTCTCCGGCGAGTACCAATCCAAGGCGCATGCCTACTGTATCTCCATGTTTGGCTCGTCCCATGTGTTCCGGGCGGGTACCATCGGCACCGTGGCGGAGAAAACCGCCTTCGGCTATGTAAAAAAGTATCTGTCCGAGCGGGGCAAAACCGCCTCCCGGGCAGAGGAAGCAAGGCTTGCTACCGGCTGCGTGGGCGTCCGCCGAACCACCGGTCAGCACCCCGGCGGTCTGGTGGTTATCCCCCAGGAGAACGAAATCTGGGATTTCTGCCCGGTGCAGCACCCGGCGGACGACCCCAATTCCGACCAGATCACCACCCATTTTGAATACCACTCTATGGAGGAAAACCTGCTGAAGCTGGACATGCTGGGACATGATGACCCCACCATGATCCGAATGATGGAGGACATGACCGGGGTGGACGCAAAAACCATTCCTCTGGACGACAAGGACACCATGTCCATCTTCACCTCCTCCAAGGTGCTGGGCTATGAGGACGACCCGATCTTAGGCCCCACCGGGGCAGTGGCCATTCCGGAGTTCAACACCCGCTTCACCCGGGGAATGCTTATGGACACCATGCCCACCCGGTTTGATACCCTGGTGCGGCTTTCCGGCTTCTCCCACGGCACGGACGTGTGGCTGGGCAACGCCAAGGATCTGATTACCTCCAAAACCGCAACTGTTGACTCGACAATCGGCTGCCGTGACGACATCATGATCTACCTGATCTCCTGCGGAATGCCGGAAAAGCGTTCCTTCAAAATTATGGAGGCCGTCCGAAAAGGCAGGGGACTGCCGGACGGAGCGGAGGAGGAAATGGTGGCTGCCGGCGTGCCGGACTGGTACATCGGTTCCTGCAAGAAGATCAAATACCTGTTCCCCAAGGCCCACGCCGTGGCCTACGTTATGATGGCCTTCCGGATCGCCTGGTTCAAGGTGCATCACCCCCTGCCTTTCTATGCGGCTTATTTCTACCGCAGAAGCCAGAAGGGCGGCTTTGACGCGGTGATGATGACCGGCGGCAAGGAGGCGGTCATGGCCAACATCCAGGCCATCGACAGCAACGAAGAGGCCACCGCCAAGGACGAAGACCTGCTGACCACTCTGGAGGTCGTGTACGAATTTTACCTGCGGGGCTTCAGCTTTGCCCCCATCAGCATTTATGACAGCCATGCCATTAAGTTTCTCATCAAGGACGGAAAAATTCTGCCGCCCTTCGTGGCCATCTCGGGTCTGGGCGAAAGCGCGGCCTGGGATTTGATGGAGGGCAGAAAGGGCAAGACCTTCCTGTCCATCGAGGAAGTGGCCGCCGCCTGCCCCAAGGTGTCCAAGACCCATATGCAGATGCTGAAAGATGCCGGTGCCTTCGGCGATTTGCCGGATACCAGCCAGGTCAGCTTCTTCTGACGCAGAAAGGCCTCGGCGCGAATTGCACCGAGGCTTTTTCCTATGTCAGAGCAGAGCTATAATACTATTTCTTATTAAAATGATTTCATCATTTTAATCTGCCGTTTCACGGCAGGCCGCCTGGGCGGCGGTAAGAAATGTATTGACTTCGTTTTTTAGCGGCAGTGGCCGCTGGCCGCAATCCTGCGGCCTAATAAAACGCTTTTAAGCGTTTTATTAAAAACTCGTATAAATACGCTGCCCAAAGCCTTCCCCTCCGGGGAAGGTGGCACGGCGTAGCCGTGACGGATGAGGGCAAAAAACCATAATAAAATATTGCAGAACTATCGAAAGAACCAGTAGGGGCGGCCATTGGCCGCCCGAGGCTCCCCTTGCTGACCAAGGGGAGCTGTCATGGCCGTCTCACGGAAGGCCATGACTGAGGGGATCAGAACTTCCCTCTTTTTCGGGCACTCTCAATAGTCGCACCTTTACAATCCCTCAGTCTCGCGCTTGCGGGGGACGCACGAGCCAGCTCCCTTTACACAAGGGCCGTGGGTGCTCCCGCACCAGTACGTTTTCCTGTGGCCCTCGGACACTTAGGGGGATTGCCACGCCAGTGTGAGCACTGGTTCGCAATGACAAGCTCTGACGATTATGCCGCGTTGGGCTTCGTTTCTTTCGTCTCTTTCGCCGCCTGGGTTTCTCCCGTGGTTTCCTCCGCTTTTTCCTCTTCCTTGCCGTAAATGGTTTCCTCGTAGAGCTTTTCTCCGAAGAGGGCGCGAACCTTCTGCATGGTTACGGACTCGGCTCCCAGGTATTCCTCCAGACACAGGCCGGAGTCCTTCATGTCCATGGAAACCTCCTTCCCCACATACCGGAAATGCCATGGCTCGTCGGTGATGCCGGTGATGGGCTCCTTATCCGCGGTATAGCGCAGAATGAAGCCATACTCCCAGCAGTGCTGGGCAAACCAGGCATCCGCCTCGTCGCCCACCAGATCTACCGACAGCCCCAGTTCATGCTCGCTGGTGCCGGGGACGGCCACGGTTTCCAGTGCCTTGTCCCGAGCCTCCCGGAAGTCCAGATTGTAGGTTTTCATATGCTCCCGGGTTCGGTATTCCAGAATGGCGGTCTGGGACCAGTGGGTTCGGTAGCCGGAGTTGACCTCGTAGGTAATACCGGCGGCGGTGCAGTCGTCCAGCATCTGCCGCAGGGCGGAGTAGCACCGCTTGTCCACAGTGTGGGTGTCGTCGATTTTCCACTCGTCCAGGGCAAAGTCCTCGGGCAGAGGATTCAGGCCGTTGACCAGAATCACCTCAATGCCCTTGGGGGAGAAATAGTGGGTTTTGCCGTCAATCTTCGTGGGAGACACCGCCATGAGCCCGTCTTCCTTGAAATAATACCGGTATTCGCCTTCCTCATGCCAGCCTACGGTGAGATAGCCGGAATCATCGAAGAGCCGTTTTCCGTCCTCCATGTCCTGCCAGCCGGTGAGCATAGGCCCTTGGGGGCTGAAATACCGCCGTCCCCCTTCTTCCTCCAGCCAGCCGGAATACTGCTTTCCGTCCTCGCCGAAGCACCAAAGCGCACCGTCAATTTCCGTCAGGCCGGTGGCAAGAAAGCCGTCCACAAAGAAGTAGTTGTCCGCGCCGATCTGGGTAAAGCCGTCTGCCGCCAGACCGTCGGCTCCGAAATAGCACCGCTTGCCATCCAGTTCCTGCCAGCCGGTGAGAAGAGCTCCGTCCTTCAGATAGTACCGCCCTTCCGGCAGCCAAAGCCAGCCCGTGACCATGGCTCCGTTTCCGCCGAAGTAGCAGGTGTCCCCGTCAATGGTCTGCCAGCCGGTGAGCAGGATGCCGCTGCCATCAAAGTAGTATGTAGTGCCGTCGATGGTCTGCCAGCCGTGGCTTGGTGTGCCGTCTTCTTGAAAATAGTACCGCCCCTCGGGCAAGTCCATCCAGCCGGATACCGGATCCCCGTGGAAATCCTGGTAGTAGCGGATGCCGTCCTTTTCCTGCCAGCCGCTGTGGTCGGTGTTTTGCGCATGCCAAACAAGCCCCCCGATCAGGGAGCCTAATATGATGATCAGAAATACAAGCGGCACCAGCCGCTGCTGCTTGGTTGTCATGTGCTGCCTCCAAAGTGTATTAACATCATTCTAACACGCTTCGACAGCTTTTGCAATAAGGCAACACCGCACAATTGCGCCTTCGAGTCTCAGCCGCCTTTTTGCCCCACTTCTTCAGTTCCAAAAATGGGAAATACATACAGTATTCCTCCATTTTCGGAACTTTGAATTGGAACAAAAATTCTGGCTGAGACTTCTTGCCGAATTGTGCGGTGATGCCCGAAACCAATCCTAAAGCAATCTTAAGAAAAAGACAGTGGATTTTTTCGGATGATATGTTATAATGGACACTGAAGAAGGTTTATCGGAGGAAAAGCATGGCAGAGCAGAAAAAGCTGAAGATTTTAATTACTACGGATTTGTATACCACCAATACCAACGGCGTGGTCACAAGCGTCCAGAATCTATTTGACGAGCTGACCCAGAAGGGTCACGATGTGCGCATTCTCACCATTTCCAGCACCATCCACTCCCACAAGGAGGGGCATGTGTACTATATCCAGAGCATCCCCCTGGGGGCGGTGTATCCCAACCTGCGGATGCCTACCTCCTACCGGAATAGGCTGATTCAGGAAATCATTGACTGGAAGCCGGACATTGTCCACAGCCAGTGTGAGTTTTTCAGCTTTCAGTTTGCCTCCCGGATTGCCCGGATCACCGGTGCGCCCCTGGTGCACACCTATCATACCCTGTATGAGCAGTACCTGACCTCTTATTTTGTCCCCAGCAAGCGGCTGGGAGAATTCCTGGCCAAGGTACTTTCCCGCCAGCGTCTGCGCAAGGTCACAACCCTGGTGGCTCCCACCCAGAAGGTGGAGGATGCCCTTCAGGGCTATGGCCTTCACGCCCCCATCAGCGTGGTTCCCAGCGGCATTTCCCTGGAGCAGCACCACAAGCGGCTGTCCCATGAGGAGCGGCTGCGCCGCCGTCGGGCTCTGGGCATTGCGGACGATGACCAGGTGCTCATCAACCTGGGGCGCCTGGGCGGAGAGAAAAATCTGGACGAGCTGCTGAACCTCTTTGCCGAGGCACGGCAGGAGAATAATAATCTGAAATTCCTGATCGTAGGCGACGGCCCGGCCAGGGAAGAGCTGGAGCGCCGGGCGCAGAAGCTGGGCATTGGGGATTATGTGATTTTCACCGGCATGGTGCCTCCCTCTGAGGTGCAGAACTACTATCAGCTGGGGGATGTGTTTGTCAGTGCCTCCACCAGCGAGACCCAGGGTCTGACCTATATCGAGGCGGCGGCCAACGGCCTGCCCCTGCTCTGCCGCCAGGACGAGTGCCTGAACGATGTGTTGCAGGAAGGGAAGAACGGCTATGAGTATACCAGCGCCGAGGAATTCCTGGATGCCATTGACCATGTGATGCACGACCCTAAGTGGCGGGACGAGGCCTCCAAGCGCAGCGAGGAGATCGCCTCCACCTTTGATAAGAAGAGCTTCGGCGATGCCATTGAAAATGTCTACGAGTCGGTGCTGTAAGTGAAATTGCGTGGCCCGGTGCATCCCGCACCGGGCTGCGTTTTCTGAGTATGTGGATGAACGCATGTCATTGCGAGCCAGTGACTGATGTCACTGGTGTGGCAATCCCCTGACATTCCGAGTACTACCGTATAACGCACGTCATTGCGAACCAGTGACCGATGTCACTGGTGTGGCAATCCCCCCAAGTGTCCGAGAACCTGCGGCGAAGCGCAAAGGCTCCCCTTGCTGATCAAGGGGAGCTGTCATGGCCGTCTCCCGCAAGGCCATGACTGAGGGGATCAGAACTACGCCTTTCTGAGCACTTCCAATAAAGCACGGTTTGACAATCCCTCAGTCAAAAATCAAAGATTTTTGCCAGCAGTACATTGTGGTATGACTGCCACCGGCAGTCATGGTAATTTTGATTCGCTGCGCGGAGCACCACCCTTTACACAAGGGAGCCGGGGTGCTCCCGCACCAGTGCGGTTATCGATGGTTCTCAAAAGAACCGGAAAATTGTACCACATTCTAATCGGCCTCTGCGCATTTTGCGGTCAGCATTCAGAACACCACCGACCACAGCCAATAAATAACCCCGTAAACCACCGAGGCGGTCAGCCCATAGACAATCACCGGCCCGGCAATGGTGAAAAGCTTCGCCCCCACGCCCAAGATAAACCCTTCTGTCTTGAACTCCACCGCCGGGGCGGCGATGGCGTTGGCAAAGCCGGTGATGGGCACCAGGGTTCCCGCCCCGGCGTACTTTGCCAGATTGTCATACAGGCTCAGTCCGGTGAGCAGGGCAGAGATGGCAACCAGCGTCATGGACACCGCCGTCCCTGCGGCCTCCTTGTCCAGTCCCGCGGCGGTGTAGCCCGTCATCAGCATTTGCCCCACCAGGCAGATGGCTCCGCCGATGAGAAAGGCGTTCCGGCAGTCCTTTCCCATGGGGGACTTGGGGGCGGTGTCCTGTATCAGCTTCGCGTATTCCTTTTCCGTCATAGAAAAACCCTCCGGGAGCAGTATCTCCCGGAGGTTTTTTTTTATTCTGGACAACACCGCACAATTGTGCCTGCGAACCGCAGCCAATCTTTTGCCCCACTTCTGCGGTTTTGAAAATGGGAAATACACAAAGTATTCCTCCATTCCCAAAACCTTGAATTGAGCCAAAATCTTCGGCTGGGGTTTCTTGTCAAATTGTGCGGTGCTGTCCTATTTTATTCCAAGGTTAGATGGTTATGCTCTAGAGCCTTCCGGATAGACACGGCCAGCACCGGGGCGAAGACGATGGCAACCACGGCATTGAAGGTAGTGGCGGGCAGCTTCGCCACCACATCGGCCAGAGCGGCAGAAGATGTATAGCCGTGAACCAACAGACCGTTGTAGAAGTAGCTCTTGGCCAGATACAGCACCGCGTAGGTCAGCGCACCGGCGACAGTAGCGATCAACGCCTTGACGTAGTTCCAGTTCTTGGCGCCGCCCCAGGCGATGAGTCCGGCTACCAGGCCGTAAGCACCCTTGGTCAGGAAGGTGATCCAGCACTCGCTGATATAGTTGCTCATAATATCATAGAGGAAGGAGCCGAGACCGGCGGCCAGACCGCCCAGCCAGGGTCCCAGCAGAATGCCGCTGAGGGCGCAGAAGATGTTGCCCAGGTGGAAGGCGGTGGTGCTGCCGATGGCAACGGGCAGCTGAACGCGCAGAGCGGAGCCGACTACGGTCAGAGCCGCCATCAGTGCCACAAAGACGATTTTCCGGGTCGAGATTTTTTGCTTCTTTTCCATTTTGGTTTCCCCCTTGTTTTCTGGAGCCTTGCATCCATTGCTTCCGATGATGCCGTGGGTTTTCTCAGAGCTCCTTGTGAAGTTGCGCTCATTCTACCAGATTCTGGCATGAATTACAGAGCCAAAACAGGACTAAAAAATAAGGCCAGATTTTGCGTTTGCACAAAGAAATCGATTATTTGTCAAAATTGACGATTCCGGGAAATAGTTCTGTACAGCACTTGGAAAAAATGCTACAATCGAAGCAGAAAAGCAAATTTGAAAGGAGTTTTTTCCGATGAGACTGATTATTGCCAAGGATTACGCCGACGTGAGCCGGAAAGCCGCCAATATCATCGCCGCCCAGATTTATCTGAAGCCCGACTGCGTGCTGGGTCTTGCCACCGGCTCCAGCCCGGTGGGCACCTACAAGGAGCTGATCGCCAAGTATGAGGCCGGCGACCTGGACTTCTCCCGGGTGAAGACCGTGAACCTGGACGAGTATGTGGGTCTTCCCAAGGAGCATGACCAGAGCTACGCCTACTTTATGCGCGCGAACCTGTTCGATCATGTGAATATCGACCAGGCCAACTGCAACATCCCCAATGGCATGAACCCGGATGCGGACGCCGAGTGCGCCCGGTACGATGCCGTCATTGACGGCTTTGGCGGCGCGGATCTGCAGCTGCTGGGTCTGGGCCCCAACGGTCACATCGGCTTCAACGAGCCTGCCGATGCCTTCGCCAAGGGCACCAACCATGTGAAGCTCACCGATTCCACCATCGACGCCAACCAGCGCTTCTTTGCCAAGCGGGAGGACGTTCCCACGGAGGCCTACACCATGGGCATCGGCTCCATCATGAAGGCCAAGCGGGTGCTGCTGGTGTGCAACGGCGCGGGGAAGGCTCAGGCCGTGAAGGACTGCTTCTTCGGCCCCATCAAGCCCCAGGCCCCCGGCTCCATTTTGCAGCTGCACCCGGACTTCACCCTGGTTGCCGACGAGGCTGCCCTGTCCCTGGTGAAGGATCTGCTGTAACACAACCTTCCAAACGCCCGGAGACATTCTCCGGGCGTTTTTCCTGTTTACAGAAGCCGCCCGGTGTGGTATGATAGAAAAAATACGCGTTACAGAGGTTTTTTCATGGATTATATCGTTTTGGATATGGAGTGGAACCAGCCCTGGCCCGGTTCTCCCTCTTCGAAGAAGGTGCTTCCCGTCCAGATTCGGGGAGAAATTATCCAGATTGGTGCCGTCCGGGTGACGGAGGACGAAGAGGTAGCCGACGAATTCCAGATTATGGTGCGCCCAAAGTTCTATCGGCACCTGAACCGTCGGGTGAGCAAGCTGACGGGCATCAAGGAAAACCGCCTTCGGGACGAGGGCGTGCCCTTTCCGGAGGCCATGGAGCGGTTCCGTGCCTGGTGCGGAGAGGACATTGTGTTTCTGACCTGGGGTTTTGACGACATCGGTATTCTCCGGGAGAATCTTCAGCTATTCGACCTGGACACAGGCTTTACCCAGCGGTGGTATAACGCCCAGATGATTTTCAATGCCCAGACCGACGGCTCCAATTCTCAGAAGGCGTTGAAAACCGCCATGGAAATGCTGGACATTGAGGCCACCCGGCCTGCCCACGATGCCCTGGGCGATGCCTACCACACGGCTCTGATCTGCGCCCGGCTGGATCTGCAAAAGGGGATGCGGGAATACGACCAGGCTCTGAAAAGCCACGAAAACGGCTTCCACGG
This sequence comes from uncultured Oscillospiraceae bacterium, assembly GCA_934630985.1. GTDB lineage: Bacteria > Bacillota > Clostridia > Oscillospirales > Oscillospiraceae > Faecousia. The sequence goes on from CAKTXO010000003.1 coordinate 22,159, forward strand.
TGCCGAGCTTCCCGGCTGCATTGCCCGGAAGGTGTTTTACGATTATCCGGACAAGTACGCGGCGTTAGGAGCCATGGCAGGGGAGGAAAACCTGTGCCCGGTCTGCGGAAGCCGGATGCTGGGTTCCCGGTGGTTTGCCCAGCCCGGCCACCGGTATATGGATCTGGCCGCCTGCCCGGAGCACGGAAAATTCCTGATTCGGGTTCGGCTGTCCGCCCAGGAGGACGGAACCATCCGTGTCAGCCGCCTGACCTATGAGGCCACCTCCGAGGCGGCGGAGGCCTATGCCCGCCGGGCGGAGAAGGCGGAGCCTGAAGAAGCCAGACCCCGTCGCCGCCGCCGCAGAAGAGCCGCCTCCCGGCAGGAGTAAATCCGGAAGCATAATACCGCTGTCATTGCGAACCAGTGCGTCACTGGCTCTCAATGACAGCTTTCTTTTTGTAAAAATGTAAAACACACTTGACATTTCTGCCGGACAGTGCTACTATAATGTCAAGCTAGCTTTACAAAACAAAGGACGTGATGCTTTGAAGAATCGAATCGAGGAAATCCGTAAGAGCCGGGGAATCCGTCAGGAGGAATTTGCCAAGGCTCTGGGAGTTTCCCGGCAGACCATCAGCTCCCTGGAAACCGGTCGGTATAATCCGTCGATTTTTCTGGCCCACAAAATTGCCCTGTATTTCGGGATGACCATTGAGGAAGTCTTTTTGTTTGACGAGGAGGAAGGAAAATGAAAAACCGCGGATTTCTTTTGAGTTTTTTCTGGGTTCTGCTGGGCGCTGTGCTGGTCGGATGCCGGGCGGCGGGTCTGGTGGAGGAATATTGGGGCAGCATGGGCGTGGCGTTTGTGGTCATCGGCGGGGTGCAAATTCTCCGAAGCGTCCGATATCTGCGCTCGGCGGAGTACCGGGAGAAAGTGGACATGGCAGCCAAGGACGAGCGGAACCGGTTTCTGGCCAACAAGGCCTGGGCCTGGGCGGGATATCTGTATGTGATGATCGCGGCGGTGGCCTCCATTGTCCTGAAGCTTCTGGGCTATGACCTTTTGTGTCAGGCCGCGGCCTTCAGCGTCTGCGGTATGATGGTGCTCTACTGGATTTCCTACCTGGTGCTGCAAAAGAAATACTAAGGAAAAGGCATGACCGAACCCGGTCATGCCTTTTTTAGAAGTCGTTTCACAAGCTGCTTCCAGTAATGAAATTCCAGATAGTGGTGCCAGCGGAAGGGACGTTTTCCGTCCAGGTATTCATCGAAGAATGCGTGCCCTGCCCGGAAGCCCTCGTAGAGGGAGGCGGCGAAGGGAGCGTACCAGTCCTCCTCGAACCAGTTGTACCGGTAGAGGTCGGAATATGCCTTCATATAGTGGACGAAGCACTGCTTTTTGTATTTGTCCGTCAGATATTTCCCGTCCGGCGGCTGATAGCCCCGATCTTCGGCAAACCGGGTAAGCTCCGGGGTGTAGCCCATGACAATGGGGCCGGTGAAATCCACCGGGTAAATGGGGTAGTGAGCGTCGATGTAGGTCACGTTCAAGTCCCGAATCCGGTTCACGTCCACTTGGTTGTCGATGTTCAGCACCAGCCGCTCCACAATTTCCAGAGTCTGTCCGCTTTTGGCAAAGAGCATGTTGTGGGGCAGGGAACCGGAAAGAGAGGCCACCACGTTTGCTCCGCGAATGCGGAAAATCATCTCATCCAATGGCAGCGTCTCCGGGTAGAGCAGGGTATAGCCGTTTTTGGCGAAAAAGTCGTCCAGCAAATCCCCGCCGCACTCGAAAAAGCCGGCCTTTCTCAATCGGCTCCGGCTGAAATAAATCTTCTCATTGGCCTTCCAGTCCGGGTTTACCGTGATATTTTCCGCCACGGTGTCGAAGACTTTCAGTAGCTTCGGAGTGTAGGCACTGCGCATATGAATGCCCAGCTCCGGAATCAACACCTGCCGATAGCGAACGGGCCTGGAAAGAATCTCCAGCTTGTCCCAGATGTCCAGCAGTTCCAGAAACCGGCGGAAATTTCCTTTGATTTCCCGCTCCTCGTTTTCGTCCACGAAGTAGACGAATTTGTCAACGGTTGGGTCATTTTCCAGGAAATACCACAGCCGGGTAACGCCCTCAATGAGAAAATGCCCCCAGTGATTCACCAGATACCCGCAGTAGACTACCTTTTCATCCCGGTATTCCGGATTTTCCAGAGAGTAAGTCCCTTCTACCCGGCCGGGAATACCGGATTCCGGAACATAATTGCCATTTTCGTCCAGAATGCCGCCCTTGCCGAAGAGCAGCCCGAAGCCCCGGCGCAGAGGATAGATGACGGCGTTTTCCAGAGCCAGAACGGCAGGCTCTTCCCGAACCTCCACCGGATCCGTGACCCATTTTCGAAGAGCCTTGGCCTTTTCCGACCGGAGATACTGATAGGAAATGTCCATGCTTCTCACCTTTTCGTCTGCTTTAGAGGCAGCAGACGCTGATCCTTGTCGCTGAGTTTCAAAGGCGTGCCGTCCGGCAGGGTGTAGCCCTCGGCACTGGCGGTGCCGGAATAGATGCCCGTCACCCCAGGCCAGCGGACGCCGATGTCCGGGTCATTCCAGGCAAAGCCCAGCTCATCCTCCGGATGGTAGAAATCCGTCACCTTGTAGCAGAATTCCGCGGTGTCCGAGAGCACCAGAAAGCCGTGGGCGAAGCCCGGAGAGACGTAGAACTGCTTTTTGTTTTCTTCACTCAGTTCAATGCCGAACCATTGACCGTAGGTAGGGGAGCCTTCCCGGACATCCACGGCCACGTCGTACACCGCCCCCCGGATGACCCGCACCAGCTTGCCCTGGGGGTACTTTTTCTGGGCATGCAGTCCCCGGAGAACCCCCTTGGTGCTCATGCTCTGGTTGTCCTGGACGAAGACCATGGGAAGACCGGCTTCCGTCATGTCCTGCTGGTTGTAGGTTTCCATAAAATAGCCCCGGCTGTCCCCGTGGACAGTGGGCTCAATGATATACAGTCCCTCAATGGGGGCTTTTGTCACCTTGATTTGACCCATGTTTGCACCTCCGCGTTACGCGTGATAGTGAAGCAGCCGCTTGACAAACTGCTTCCAGTAGTGAATCTGGAAATAGTGCTCCTTCAAAAAAGGCCGGTTCCCGTCCAGATATTCCTTAAAGTAGGGGTAGCTATCTAAATAAGCTTCATATGCGGCCTCGGGAATTTCAGGGTAATAAAACTCCATGTGCCAGCGAAAGCGATAATTGTCCTGATAACAGGACATATAACGCTTAAAGCATTTATCTCGATACGCTTTGGTACAATAAATGCTGTCCGGAGGTAATAGACCTTTATCAGAAATATAGCGTTCCAGAATATGGTTATAGCCAAGAATTACAGGGCCAAGCAAATCTACGCTGTAAATGGGAAAATTCACATCGATTGGTGTGACTGTGAATTCTCGCATCCGATTGATATCGACCTGATAATCTACGTTCCAGATAAAACGTTCCAGAATTGTCAGATTTTGACCCTGATTCGCAAATAAAAGATTGTGATGAACCGTGCCGGAATAGGTGGCGATCTCTGTGGCATTCCGTATATAAAAAATCAGTTGAGATAGGGGGACGGTTTCTGGCGCGATTACCAGAAAACCATTGCGCTGGAATAAGTTATCCAGGCATTCCCCACCAAACTCAGTTGTTGCGGCTTTTCCGTAGCGGCTGCGGGTAAAGAAGACTTTATCGACGGCCTTCCATTGCGGATCGACAGAAACATTCTGCGCGACAGCATCGAATACTTTTAAGAACTTGGGGGAATAGAAGGTGGAGCATTGGAGGGCAATTTCAGGAACAATGACGCTGCGATAAGTGGTGGGCACATTGATGATTTCCAGCTTGTCCCAGATACCAAGCAGTTTTAGAAATTCCAGAAAATTCCCTTTCATGTTGGGTTCTTGATTTTCACGGACAAAAAACACGAATTTGTCCACGGGGGGGGGGTACTGCTTTCTAGAAAGTACCAAAGCCGTGTCACAGCCTCAACCAGAAAATGACCCCAGTGGTTAATCAGATAGCCGCAATATACAACGGTTTCATCCCGATATTCGGGATTTTCAAAGGGATAGGGTCTCCCGATGCGATCTGGAATGCCAGATAATTCAACATACGTCCCATCCTGGTCTACAACACCGCCCCGACCAAAGAGAAGTCCTTCCCCGACGGTTTTGCGAAGAGGAAGAATGGTGGCGTTGCTTCCTTGCCACACTTGCAGCTCCCTCTTTTCCTCAAAGGGTGCCTGATACATTTTTTGCAGCTTTACACCCTTTCTGGGGCGCAGATAGCTGCAATCGAGTTGGTACATGGCAATGTCTCCTCTCAGCTTATGAATGGTAATGAAGCAGCCGCTTGACAAACTGCTTCCAGTAGTGAATCTGGAAATAGTGCTCCTTCAAAAAAGGCCGGTTCCCGTCCAGATATTCCTTGAAGTAGGGGTAATTGTCCTCGTAGGCCTCATACAGGGAATCGGCGATGATGGGATACCAGGGCTCCATGTGCCAGCGATAGCGGTAGTTGTCCTGGTAGGAGGCCATGTAGGCCTTGAAGCACTGGTCACGGTATTTCTTGCTCCGGTAAATTTCATCCGGCGGCTGAAGGCCGTTGTCCGAAATAAACTTTTCCAGAATGTGGTTGCAGCCCAGCATCAGCGGCCCCACCGTGTCCACGGTGTACAGGTGGAAGTTGGCGTCAATGGGGGTCACGTCCAGGCTTCGCATCTGGTTGATGCTCACCTGATAGTCCACATTGATAACAAACCGTTCCAGAATCAGGTGCTTCTGACCATTTTTGGCAAAGAGCATATTGTGCTGGGCGGAGCCGGAGAGCGTCGCCACCACTTCGGCATTCCGGATGAGGTAAATCATCCGGGAAAGGCTGAGGTTTTCCGGATGGAGCACCGCGTAGCCGTTTCGTTCGAAGAAATTGTCCAGAGCCTCGCCGCCGAACTCAAAGTGATTTCCCTTGTAGAAGCTGGTGCGGGTGAAGAAAATCCTGCGTTCCGGCTTCCAGTCCGGTTCCGGAGCCACATTGGAAGCCACAGTGTCAAAAATATCCAGGAACTTGGGGCTGTAGAATTCCATGCACCGGAAGGCAATTTCCGGCACGATCACTTCCCGATAGGTGGTGGGAACGGTGACAATTTCTACTTTGTCCCAGATGCCAAGTAATTTCAGAAATTCCCGGTAATTTCCGCCGATTTCCCGGTTTTCGCCCTCTTTCAGGAAGAAGACATACTTGTCCGCAGGGAGGGAACTCTTTTCTAAAAAATACCACAGCCGGGTGACAGCCTCCACCAGAAAGTGTCCCCAGTGGTTCACCAGATATCCGCAGAAAACCACCCGTTCGTCCCGATATTCCGGCTTTTCAAAGGAGTAGCCGTTCCAGATCCGGGTGGGGATGCCGGACAGCTCCACATACTGGCCGTCCTTATCCACGACGCCGCCCCGGCCGAAGAGTACTCCCTCTCCGGGTATGGGCCGCAGGGGCAGCACCGTGGCATGTTCTCCCTGCCAGACGCGCAGATTCTCCCGCTTTTCAAAGGGGGTAGCGTACATCCGGCGCAGCCACTGGGCCTTTTTCGGGCGCAGATAGTTGTCGTTGAGTTGATACATGGGAACGCCTGCCTTTACCGATTTGCGTACATTTTCTCGTAGTAATTCTGATATTCTCCGGAAATAATGGTTTCCCACCAATCCCGGTTGTCCAGATACCACCCGATGGTCTTCTGAATGCCGTCGGCGAATTTGGTCTCCGGCAGCCAGCCCAGCTCGTTGTGAATCTTCGTCGGGTCGATGGCATAGCGCATGTCATGCCCCTTCCGGTCGGTGACGTAGGTGATGAGGCTTTCCGGCTTGCCCAGCGCCTTGCAGATGATTTTCACAATGTCGATGTTGCGCATTTCGTTGTGGCCGCCGATGTTGTAAACCTCGCCTACCCGACCCTTGTGGAGAATCAGGTCGATGGCCTTGCAGTGATCTTCCACATACAGCCAGTCCCGGACGTTCAGTCCCTGGCCGTAAACCGGCAGGGGCTTGTCGTTCAGGGCATTGGCAATCATCAGGGGGATGAGCTTTTCCGGGAAGTGGTAGGGGCCATAGTTGTTGGAGCACCGGGAAATGGTCACGGGCAGTCCGTAGGTTCGGTGATAGGCCAGCACCAGCAAATCCGCGCTGGCCTTGGAGGCGGAGTAGGGGGAACTGGTGTGGATGGGGGTTTCCTCGGTGAAGAACAGGTCAGGCCGGTCAAGAGGCAGGTCGCCGTAAACTTCATCGGTGGAAACCTGGTGATACCGGGTGATGCCGAACTTCCGGCAGGCATCCATCAGCACCTGGGTGCCCAGAATGTTGGTTTGCAGGAATACTTCGGGATTTTCGATGGAGCGGTCTACATGACTTTCCGCCGCGAAGTTCACCACCATATCCGGGTGCTCTTCCGCAAAGAGCTTGCAAACCCCCTCCCGGTCGCAGATGTCCAGCTTCACGAACCGGAAATTGGGATTGTCCATCACGGGAGCCAGGGTAGACAGATTCCCCGCGTAGGTCAGCTTATCCAGGCAAATGATCCGGTAATCCGGGTATTTGCCCAGCATATGGAAAATAAAGTTGGAGCCGATAAATCCGGCGCCGCCGGTTACAATAATCGTCATATTGGTTTCCTCAATTCTTTTTGTTTTCCCGGAAGCTGATAAACTTGTCATTGGCGACCTGCTGAAGATGATGCCCGTAGGGAGACTTGCCGTAGGCCTGGGCGGATTCCAGAAGCTCCTCTTTGGAAATCCAGCCGTAACGGAAGGCGATTTCCTCCGGGGCGGAAATTTTCACGCCCTGGCGCTTTTCCACCATGTGGACGAACTCCGCCGCCTCCAGTAGGCTTTCCATGGTGCCGGTGTCCAGCCAGGCAAAGCCCCGACCCAGCAGCTTCACATCCAGAATGTCCTGCTCCAGGTACATGCCGTTGAGCGTGGTGATCTCCAGCTCACCCCGCTTGGAAGGCTTCACTTCCTTGGCTTTTGCGGAGACCCCGGAGGGGTAGAAGTACAGACCGGTGACGGCGTAGTTGCTCTTAGGCTGGGCGGGCTTTTCCTCCAGGGAGATGACCTTCTTGTTTTCGTCGAATTCCACCACGCCGAACCGTTCCGGGTCTGGGACATAGTAGCCGAAGATGGTGGCCCGGCCCTTTTCCGCGTTCGCCCGGGCATCGCGCAGAATGCCGGAGAAGCCGCTGCCATAGAAAATGTTGTCCCCCAGCACCATAGCGCAGGGCTCGTCGCCGATGAATTCCTCGCCGATGAGGAAGGCCTGAGCAAGACCATCGGGGCTGGGCTGGACGGCATAGCTCAGGTGAATGCCGAAGTGGCTGCCGTCTCCCAGAAGCTCCCGGAAGCGGGGGGTATCCGTGGGGGTGGAGATAATCAGAATGTCCTGAATTCCCGCCAGCATCAATGTGGATAGGGGATAGTAGATCATGGGCTTGTCGTAAACCGGGAGCAATTGCTTGGAGGTGACCTTTGTCAGTGGATACAGCCGGGTGCCGGAGCCGCCGGCCAGAATGATACCCTTCATATGTAGTCTCCTTTTTCCGGAAGAGAAACCGCACTCTCCCTTTTATTGTGTCATTTTACCATGAATAGTCAGGAAAGTAAACCGCTTTTTCCGAAGATGTCAAGGGATTGCGCAAAAGCCGCCGCCCTGGCCGGAAATTTTGCCCGGAAAAAGTCCCATGCCGAAATCGGCATGGGACAAGAAAATTTCTTTGCTGCCCGGGTGCTTTCCGGACACCGGGGTTCAGGGAACCTCTGATTAAATCGGCAAGAGCTGGGAGCGAGAGATTTTTCTCTAGCCGAAGGGTTCAAAAGTGGAGGAATACTGTATGTATTTCCCACTTTTGAAGCTGCACGGGTAGGGAAAAAGATCCGCTATCCAGCCGCAGACGATTTATTCAGTGGTTCCCTAGGAACGGGTCTTTCTTTTCGTCAGCAGGAGTCCTGCCAGAAAGCCGATGGCGGCGGGGAGAATCCAGCCCAGACCCAGATCGTACAGGGGCAGGATGTTCCCGGCGAAGGCTTTCAGTCCGGCAAGCACCCGGCTTCCGGGCACCATGCCGGAAACAGTGCCGATCATGTCAAACACCGCGGCAATCAGGGTAAAGGCGGTGGTGGTGCGATAGACGGTCGGATTGGCGCCGATGAACTTTCCGGACAGGGACAGCAGAATCAGTGTAATGGCCAGAGGATACAGGAACATCAGCACCGGCACGCACCAGGACACGATGGTGGTCAGGCCGAAATTGGCAATGCCGAAGGACACCAGACTGAACACCACTGCCCAGACGGTATACCCCGGCCCCTTGGGAAACATGTCCACAAAGGCCTTGGAGCAGCTGGTAACAAGACCGATGGCGGTCTTCAGGCAGGCGAAGGTGACAATCAGGGTCATGAGCACCGAACCCGCGGAGCGGAAATAGTGGTTTGCGATGGTGCCCAGCACCGTGCCGCCGTTGTCCGCACCGGCGCAGACGGGGGCGCTCTGGGCGCAGATCAGGGTGATGAACAGGTAAATGAGCCCCATGAACAGGCAGCTGAAAATACCTGCCTTGGCGGTGTTCACCGCCACCCGTTCCGGTTGGGAAATGCCGTTTTTCCGGACAACATCAATGACCACGATGCCGAAGGCCAGCCCGGCCAGGGCATCCAGGGTGTTATAGCCCTCCAGGAAGCCCCGGAAGAAGGCGGAGCCGGAGGAAGCGTAGTTTTCCGCCGGAGCCACCGCGGAAATGGAGCTGACGGGCCTTGCCAGGGCGGCAATGACCAGCACCGCCAGAAATACCAGGAATACCGGATTCAGCCATTTTCCGATCCAGGTCATAATTCCGCCGGGCTTCAGGGAGAAATAGAGCACCACGGCAAAGAAGACCAGGGAGAACAGCGCCAGATACAGCCGCTCTCCCTCCTGGGGCAGCAGGTTTACCGCCCCCACGGAAAAGGCGGTGCTGGCGCACCGGGGAATGGCGAACAGAGGCCCGATGGTCAGATACAGCAGCGTGCAGAAAAACAGACTGTACTTCCGGGACACCCGCTGGGACAGCTCCACCACGCCCTCGCTGCGGCTGAGGCCTAAGCCTACCACCGCCAGCATGGGAATGCCCACGGCGGTGACGAACACACCGGCAAAGGCGCTCCACATATTGCTTCCCGCGTCCAGACCCACCTTCGCCGGGAAAATCAGATTTCCGGCTCCGAAAAACATGCCGAACAGCATACTGGTGATCACAACAGTTTCCTTCAGCGTCAAATTTCGCTTCATAGAATCCCCTCCACTTCTTGATAACTGTTATCTTATCGGATGAGGAGGAAATTTGCAAATGGGATGAGATTTCCTTTCAGGAAACTTTTTTGCCAAAAAGTTTCCTGATAATAGACAAATCCGGAAAAATGTGATAGGATAGGAAAAGCGGCGGGAAAACCGACGGAATCCGATAAAAAGTTGATTATTAAGAAACTTTTGGAGGGAACTATGGCACAGATCAGTCACGAGATCGGAAAACGTATCCGAGCCTTCCGGAAATCCCGGCATATGACCCTGGAGGAAATGGCTCGGATTCTCTGCAAGAACAAGTCCACGCTGTCAAAATACGAAACCGGGGAAATTGTTCTGGATATTGAGACAATGTACGATATTTCCCGGGCTTTGGGCATTCATGTGGAGCAGCTTCTCTACTGTACCCCCGACCGGGTTCCCATTCAGACCACCGGCGTCCAAACGAATTTTTTCACCGGACTGACTCAGTTTTACGGCTATTACTATGACGGGCGGGTGAACCGGATTGTTCCGGCGGTGTTTGAGGTGCTGCTTCTTTCGGAGGATCACCGATACAAGATCATGATGTATATGAACTTTACGGATTTTGACAGCTATCAGAACTGCGGCACCGCCTGCTGGGGCTACATGGAGCACTACGACGCCATCACCAACATCACCCTGACCAGCCAGGATACCCCCATGGAGCGGGCGTTCTGCCAGATTCTGGCCACACAGACCACCCAGGATACCATCTGGGGTCTGTTCACCGGCCTGTCCGTCCGGCCGATGATGCCTGTGGCCATCAAAATGCTGTTTTCCAAAAAACGGCTGAATATGGACGATGCCCTGATTCAGAAGCTCAAGGTTATGAAAGAGGACATCCGGCTGATGAAAATGTATAATATGATGACGGTGCTGTAAAAAGGGGGCTGTCTCACTAAGGACTCAGGTGGGTCAAAATAGTCAAAAAGAAGCTGTCATTGCGAACCAGTGACCGACGTCACTGGTGTGGCAATCTCCCGGATAGGAGTAAAACCCCCGATTTTTGGACGTAATTGTTCGAAAATCGGGGGGATTGCCACACCAGTCTGCGATATATTGCGGTATGATTGCCACTGGCAATCATCACTATTTTAATTCGCTGCGCGGAGCACCACTGGTTCGCAATGACAGTTCTTCTATTTGGGCACTTTGTCTTTTTGAGACAGCCCCCTTCGATTTATTTCAGCCCTTATACTGGGGCTCGCAGGTCAGATTCACGCCCAGTCGGCGGAAGGTTCGCTCGTCCACCGGGGACAGAATCACCGAGGAATGCACCTCGCAGCCCCGGAGCTTGTCCAGCTGCTCCATGGCACATTCCGCCATGGGATTGGTGGCGGCGCTGATGGACAGGGCAATCAGGGTTTCGTCGGTATGCAGCCGGGGATTCCGGTTGCCCAGGTGGGCAACCTTCAGATGCTGGATGGGATCCAGGGCGGCAGGGGAGATCAGGTGCAGATCGCTGTGCATTCCCCCCAGAGCCTTCAGGGCATTCAGAAGCAGGGCAGAGGAGGCGCCCAGCAGGGCAGAGGTTTTGCCGGTGACGATGGTGCCGTCGGGCAGCTCCATGGCAGCGGCAGGGGCGCCGGTTTCCTCGGCCCGCTTCAGAGCGGGAGCCACAACCCGCCGGTCGGCAGGGGAGACCCCGGCTTTCTTCATCAGCAAATCCAGCTTTCGCAGAGCGTCCTCCACCTGCTTGCCCCGCTTCTGGTCGCACAGAGCCTCGTAGTACCGGCGGATGATTTCCTGCCGGGAGGCCTTGCAGACTGCCTCGTCATCCACGATGCAGTTGCCCGCCATGTTGACCCCCATGTCCGTGGGAGACTTATAGGGACAGTGACCCAGAATTTTCTCGAAAATTGCCACGAGAACGGGGAAGGCTTCTACATCCCGGTTGTAGTTGACGGTGGTGACTCCGTAGGCTTCCAGATGGAAGGGGTCGATCATATTCACGTCGTTCAGGTCGGCGGTAGCGGCCTCATAGGCCAGGTTCACCGGGTGATTCAGGGGCAGATTCCAGATGGGGAAGGTCTCGAACTTGGCGTAGCCCGCGGTATTACCCCGGATGTGTTCGTGGTACAGCTGGCTCAGGCAGGTGGCAAGCTTGCCGCTGCCGGGGCCGGGGGCGGTAACCACCACCAGGGAACGGGAGGTTTCAATATAGTCGTTCTTGCCGAAGCCCTCGTCGCTTACGATCAGAGAGGTATTGGCGGGGTAGCCGGGGATACCGTAGTGATGATAAACCCGGATGCCCAGCCCTTCCAGCCGGGACTGGAAAGCCAGAGCCAGAGGCTGGTCGTGGAACCGGGTGAGCACCACGCTGGAAACGTAGAGCCCGAAGCTGCGGAACACGTCGATCAGACGAATTACGTCCCGGTCGTAGGTAATGCCCAGGTCGCCCCGAACCTTGTTTTTCTCAATGTCATCGGCGTTGATGGCGATGACCATTTCCACCTGCTCCTTTAATTGCAGGAGCATCCGCAGCTTGCTGTCCGGCTGGAAGCCGGGGAGCACCCGGGAAGCGTGGTTGTCGTCGTAGAGCTTGCCGCCGAACTCCAGATACAGCTTGCCGCCGAACTGGGCGATCCGCTGGCGGATGTGCTCGGACTGGGTTTGCAGATATTTCTCGTTGTCAAATGCTGCTGCCGTCATTTGCTTCGCCTCTTTCTCAAATCATACCCCGTTATTCTACTCCATCCGACAGAAAATAGCAAGAAATTTTCACACCCGAAAAACACTATATAATATAATGTAAAATGCAGAATGCAAAATGCAAAATGAGGATGCGGATAGGAGATGACATTGCGAGCAGGCCTCTTTCAGGGATTCCCCTCGGTCACAATCCCCCGGTTCTTCCGAGAACCTTCGTACAACGCATGTCATTGCGAACCAGTGACCGATGTCACTGGTGTGGCAATCCGTTCCCCAAAGCCTTCCCTTGGGGGAAGGTGGCTCGCGCGTCCCCCGCAAGCGCGAGACGGATGAGGGCTTCTTGCCGCAACCTAATGTAAAATGCAGAATGCAGAATGCAAAATGAGGACGTGAATAGAAGATATCATTGCGAGCAGACCCCTTCCGGGGATTCCCTTCGGTCACAATCCCTCGGTTCTTCCGAGAACCTCCGTACAACGCATGTCATTGCGAACCAGTGCGCACACTGGTGTGGCAATCCGCGCCCGAAAACTATCCAAACGGTATCATTTGCGCCCTCCAATTCTTAAGATTTTCTGGAGTGTTAACAAAACGGTAAACAATTCAGGCCGAAAAAGCAGGAAAAATCTATCAAAACAGGATGAAACCTGCAAAAAATTGCAAAACAGCGTTTTGATATGTTAAGAAATGTAAATAATTTTGTAATTTATTGTAATTTTCCTATTGACTTCTTTTCCCGGTTATGGTATCATCTGGGTAAGAAAAGAAATGCCGGACGGAGACATACCCGCCGATCTCCCGAAAGGGGATTCCCCGGCACCTGTTTCTGAACGACAAATCATTAGGAGGTTTGAACAATGAAGAACGCTATGAAAAAGCTGCTGAGCCTTACGCTTGCGGTTATGCTGCTGCTTTCCGTAGCACCTTTCCAGGCGTTTGCCGCAACCAATGAGTACGGCGAGATGGTTTTCAGCGAGGAGTTTGAGGCTCCCGCGACCAACAAAAATACATCCACTTCCCAGACTGCCGATGAGGCGCGGCCTGTAGTCGATAGTGATGCCGAATCCAACTCCGATGCCGGCTCCAACACCGCTACCCTGTTTTCGCTGCCCGACGGTTGTAAGCCCGGCGACGCTGTCAATATCTACTTCAATGTGGACGGCAGCATCATGAAGAAGGTTTCCGCCAAGGTCGGTGACAGCTTCCCCAGCCTGCCCAGCGGCAGCGATGCCTTGAAGTTCTTTGGCACTACCAACGGTACTTCCAACGGCTATGCGTTCAAGTGCTGGAGCTGGAAGGAATATGCGATTGATGATCCTGTGGATTCTGCGGATATCGTCAGTACCAATGGACTGAAGGTCGGCGGCAACGCTCTGGTAGAAGATACTGACCACGATGATTCCAAGGGCAATCCTGTATCTCCTGATGCCAAGGGCAACACGGTTTACAAGATGGAAGTTTACGCCGTCTTTAAGACAGTGAAGGCTACTACCAATGTGAAGCTGGATCTGAAGAGCGGCAAGCTGAAACCCGGTGTCAGCGATACCATTGCTGTTACGATTGGCGAGGAGTATCCGGAGCTGCCCACTCCCGTCCGCAGCGGTTATACCTTCCTGCACTGGGAAGTGATCGACACCGGAAGCACCGATAAGAGAGACCTGAGCACTGACAAAATCGTTTTCTCCACCGCAAGACCCTACGCCGTGTGGCAGAGAGAGAACATTAAAGTTCAGGTTGACTGGTATGACGATCTGACCTCCGGTGTAGACGATAGTGGGTGGGTGGCTTTCTCCGCTCAGTATGAAGAAATGGACATCCCTGCTGGCAATAAGCTGAGCACCTCCGATGGTACTTTCCCCACCGACCGTGAGATCAAAGCGCTGGATCTGGGCGATTACACCCTGAATGGTTGGAAATTCAAGAAGACCGGCAACGAGTTCACGCCTGGCAGCACTGTTCTGTCTGACAAGGTGATTGCGGCCAATGCCGAGGGCAATGTGGTTGAGATCGTTCCGAAACTTCAGCGCAAAGTCTGGCTGATTGCCCAGCATCCCACCAAGAACACCCTGGCTAATGCTGAGATCACCGTGGAGATCGGCACTAAGATCGGCACTAAGATCGGCACCAAAAAGGTCGCGCTGACCGCACCCGCTTCCTGGGCAGCGGACAGCGACGAGTATGACGGCTATACCTTCACCCAGTGGGTGGGCAAGGATGGCGAAGTTATCTCTACCCGTGAGAATCTGAAGGACACCTCCAAGCACCCTGAGTTCTACCCCGGCCTGGTCAGCACCGATGCTCACTCCTCCAGATACAATCCTCACTTCGATGCCGAGTGGGTAGTGTCTAAGGTTGTTCAGCTGTACTTCCATGTGGACGGCAAGACCAGCACCTACGCCTGGAAGACCAGCTGCTACGACATCCCCGCCGAGGGCTCCTTCAATATGCACAGCCTGAACCTGTACAAGTACTTCCCCAACTACTCCAAGTATGACGACGGCGTGGATGTGGCCTACGGCTGGTACACCGACGCCCAGTGGAAGAACTACTGCACCGGCAAGCCCGCCTCCACTGTCTGCGACGAGCTGTGGAACGTGGCCGAGACCAAGGATCTGCAGGAGCTGCATATCATGCTCATCGACAAGGGCACCGATTCCAACAAGTACAACAATAACAACAAGACCGCCGACAAGACCAACCCCAAGACCGGTGATATCATCATGGCCGCTGTGGCGATCCTGGTGGTCTCCGGCGCGGCTCTGGCCGGTATCTACTACCTGACCAAGAAGAAGCGCGGTACCAAGTAATTCGGTCGGTTCTGAACGAAAGCGCATCGAAACCCAATCCCCGGCAGCACCCGCTGCCGGGGATTTCCTTTGCCCCAAAGCCTTCCCCTCCGGGGAAGGTGGCTCGAAGAGCCGGATGAGGGCAAGGCTCCCCTTGCTGACCAAGGGGAGCTACCCCAGTGCGCACACTGGGGCTGAGGGGATCAGAACCCCGCCTTACTGAGCACTATGATAGAAGCATGTCATTGCGAACCAGTGACCGATGTCACTGGTGTGGCAATCCCCTCCGAGTGTCAGGATGCTTCCGGCGAAGCGCAAGGGGAGCCTTTGCGCTCCGACGTTGGCTTCTGGAATGACCGGGGGATTGCCACACCAGCGTGCGCGCTGGTTCGCAATGACATGCGTTGTACGGAGGTTCTCGGAAGAATCGGGGGATTGTGACCGGAGGGAATCCCCGGAGGGGGCCACACCAGCGTGCGCGCTGGTTCGCAATGACAGGTGTTCTATTTGGGTATGCTGTTTTTTCTGCCATTCCCCAATATTGACAAGCCCCGGCAAATCGTATATATTGTAGGCAGTTAAAGGACACAAACCCATTGAATACAACAAGGAAAAGGTGATTTGTAATGTACATGGAGGATTATCAGCGTTGGTGCTCCGCTTCTTTGGAGGATCCCGCTCTGACCAGGGAACTGAAGGAAATTGCTGGGCAGGAGGATCAGATCAAGGAGCGGTTCGCCGTGGCGCTGAAATTCGGCACCGCAGGCCTCCGGGGAATCCTGGGCGCAGGCTCCAACCGGATGAATATTTATGTGGTGCGTCAGGCCACCCAGGGTCTTGCCAACTGGGTCAAAACCCAGGGGGGCAGTCAGCTGGTTGCCATCTCCTACGACAGCCGGATCAATTCCGACGTGTTCGCCAAGGAGGCCGCCTGCGTTCTGGCCGCCAACGGCATCAAAGTGCGCATTTATGACGCGCTGATGCCCGTGCCCGCTCTGTCCTTTGCCACCCGCTATTACCATGCCAACGCCGGTATCATGATTACCGCTTCCCACAACCCTGCCAAATATAACGGCTACAAGGCCTATGGCCCCGATGGCTGCCAGATGACGGACGATGCCGCCGCGGTGGTGTACGCCCAGATTCAGAAAACCGATATTCTCACCGGCGCCGCCTGGATGCCCTTCGAGGAAGGGAAGGCCAAGGGGCTCATTGCCTATGTGGGCGAGGACTGCAAGGAAGCTCTGTACGATGCCATCAAGTCCCGCTCTGTCCGTCCCGGCCTGTGCGCAACCGCGGGGCTGAAGCTGGTGTATTCTCCCCTAAACGGCTCCGGCCTGGTGCCTGTCACCCGGGTGCTTCATGATATCGGCATTACGGATATCACCATTGTCCCCGAGCAGGAGTATCCCGACGGCAATTTCCCCACCTGCCCCTATCCCAACCCGGAGATTTTTGAGGCTCTGCGCCTGGGTCTGGAGCTGGCCGAAAAGTCCGGTGCCGACCTGATGCTGGCTACCGACCCGGACGCTGACCGGGTGGGCATTGCCATCCGCTGCCCGGACGGCACCTATGAGCTGGTTTCCGGCAACGAGGTGGGCGTTCTGCTGCTGGATTACATCTGCCAGGGCAGAATCGAGAAGGGCACTATGCCTGAGAATCCTGTTGCCGTCAAGTCCTTGGTTTCCACCCCTCTGGCCGACAAGGTCGCCGCCCACTACGGCGTGGAAATGCGCAATGTCCTCACGGGCTTCAAGTGGATCGGCGATCAGATCGCCCGGCTGGAAGCGGCCGGAGAGGTTGACCGGTTTATCCTGGGCTTTGAGGAATCCTACGGCTATCTGGCCGGTTCCTATGTCCGGGATAAGGATGCCATTGTCGGCTCCATGCTGATTTGCGAAATGGCCGCCTATTACCGCTCTGTGGGTTCTTCCATCAAGGAGCGGCTGGAAGAAATCTACGCCCAGTATGGCCGGTACCTGAACAAGGTGGATTCCTTCGAGTTCCCGGGGCTGAGCGGCATGGATAAAATGGCGGGCATCATGTCCGGCCTGCGGCAGAATCCCCCCACGGAAATCGGCGGCTACAAGGTCGAGAAGATCACGGACTATCAGAATACCGCCGAAACCGGCCTGCCCGCCGCCAACGTTCTGGTCTACGCCCTGGATGGCGGCGCTACGGTGATTGTCCGTCCCTCCGGCACGGAGCCCAAGATCAAGACCTATTTCACCACCCTGGGCAAGACTCTTGCCGAGGCGGAGGCGCAGAAGGAGACCCTTGCCGCTGCCCTCAAGCCCATTCTGGCGTAAACAACCGAAATAGAAGTTGCCATCGCTCCGAGTACTATCGTATAACGTATGTCATTGCGAGCCAGTGCTCACACTGGCGTGGCAATCCCCCTAATATTCAAATATTTTCGTTCCTAAACCAGTCATTTATGCGTCTAACCGGGGGATTGCCACACCAGCGTTGCGACGCTGGTTCGCAATGACAACGTATCTTTTAGACTTTTTTGATATGCTGAAAGGCTCCCCTTGAATAGCAAGGGGAGCCTTTTTGCCCGCTGTCACAGGCTTTCATATTGCGCTTTCCGTCCGCCTGTGGTATGATGTTCCAAAGACACTTTAGGAGGCAAACCCAATGAGCTACGCAGACGAAGTATACAAGGCAACCTGCCGGAAAATCCTGGAGGAGGGCTATTCCGATGAAGGCATGGAGGTGCGCCCCCACTGGGCTGACGGCACTCCCGCCCACACCGTCAAAACCTTCGGCGTGGTGAACCGATATGATCTTTCCAAGGAATTTCCCATCATGACCCTGCGGCGCACCTACTGGAAAAGCGCGGTGGATGAGCTTCTGTGGATCTGGCAGAAAAAGTCCAACCGGATAGCCGATCTGGGCAGCCACGTCTGGGACGAGTGGGCAGGGGAGGACGGCACCATCGGCAAGGCCTACGGCTACCAGCTGGGCATTCAGCACCACTACAAAGAAGGGGACTTTGACCAGGTTGACCGGGTGCTCTATGATCTGAAGCACAACCCGGCCTCCCGGCGGATTCTGACGAATATCTATAATTTCCAGGACTTGCATGAGATGAACCTGTACCCCTGCGCCTATTCCATGACCTTCAACGTTACGGGCAACAAGCTCAACGCCATTCTGAACCAGCGTTCCCAGGATATGCTCACCGCCAACAACTGGAACGTGGTGCAGTACGCGGTGCTGACTCACATGATGGCGCAGGTTTCCGGCCTTCAGGTGGGGGAGCTGGTGCATGTGATTGCCGACTGCCACATTTACGACCGGCACATTCCGGCGGTGAAGGCCATGCTGGAGCTGGATGGCTATGAGGCTCCCGCCTTCCGGGTGGATGAGACCGTGAAGGACTTCTACGCCTTTACCAAGGATTCCTTCACTCTGGAAAACTACCGATATCATCCCTTTGATTTTGAAATTCCCATGGCCATCTGAGGTGAAGCAATGGAACTGATTGTTGCGGTTTATGACGACTGGGGCATCGGCCGGGAGGGGACTCAGCCCATCGCCCTGTCTGCCGACCGGAAATTCTTCCGGGAGACCACCCGGGGAGCCACGGTCGTTGCCGGTCGGCGCACTATCGAGGATTTTCCGGGGAAAAAGCCCCTGCCCGGCCGGGTGAATCTGGCCATGAGCCGTTCGGAAGCAGAAATCCCCGGCTTTACGGTGTGCCACAGCCCGGAAGAGGTGCTGGCGCAGACGAAAAACGCCCCCCGAGCCTTTGTCATCGGCGGGGGGAGCGTCTATCGGCAGATGCTTCCTTACTGTGACCGGGCCTATGTGACGAAGGTGCACACCACCCCGGAATCCGACACCTTTTTCCCCAATCTGGACGAAG
The DNA here is from genome assembly GCA_934630985.1 of uncultured Oscillospiraceae bacterium. Classification (GTDB taxonomy): domain Bacteria; phylum Bacillota; class Clostridia; order Oscillospirales; family Oscillospiraceae; genus Faecousia. The sequence goes on from CAKTXO010000003.1 coordinate 40,836, forward strand.
ACCCGGACTGGGTTTTCGCCCAGACCCTCCAATCCGGGGAGGAAAACGGCATTGCTTACGAAATGCTTCTGTATTGCCGCCGGTCAGCCGAAAGCGGGAAATAACTCCTGATACAGCCCCACGGCGGCGGCAACACCCAGGCTTTCGGCCTGGTCAAGAAGCGCTTTTAAGTCCTCCGGACTGCGCCAGAGGGTGAAAACCGCCGCGTTTTCCCGGAGTTCACAGCGATAATGGCAGGAAAGTCTGGAATCCCGGAAGCCCTCCGCCTCCGGCTGCCCCCAGCGGGGCAGGGGCGCACAAGCAGCTCCCGATTCTGTCAGGGCGATTTCCAGACCGTCCAAGGCCGCCTCCAACCAGATTTCCCGGTCACGCCAGGGGGATAAATATTCCGCCAGAGGTACATCCGCCGGAACCGGCGGGAGAAAAACGGCGCACCCGGTATTTTTTGCGTAGGCCGCGGAAACGATCAGGGGAACGGAAACCGCCTGTCCCAGCCGGGAAACCAGCATTTGGACATCCGCCAGGCCGGGTCGCTGAAAATCCAGCAGAACCCCGGCGCAGTCCAGACGCTTTGCGCAGCTTTCCAGCTGCCCGGCGATCTGCTCCGGGTCATGGCCGTCCATAGGCGTGCTGTCATCCAGAATCAGCAGGGAGCCGGGAGGCAGCGCAACGGGCAGATTGGAAAGCCCGGCACCGGAGGGGGAGAAATGACAGGAAAGCCACCCCGTCCGCCGGGGAAGAACCGCAGCACCCCGGATTTCTCCTGCCGTCATGGCAAGATAAGGTTCCATGGCCATGGACAAAACTCCCTCCCTGTGATATAATTCCTGAAAGTAATTTATGAAAATACGGAGGACAATATGCCCTTTTCTCTTCTTCCAAAACTAATAACGAAGGCTTTGACGGATGTCACCCCGGAGCTGCTTAAGTGCCGGAATATCCGCCTTCTGATGCTGGATTTTGACAATACCATTGTGCCCTATACCACCGACGTTCCCACGCAGGCCATGGAGCACTGGCTGAAAAACATGAATGCCCAGGAAGATATCCGGGTGTGCATCGTTTCCAACAGCCACAACGACCGGGTGCCCGCCTTCTGCGAAAAATACGGTCTGGACTGCATCACCCACGCGAAAAAGCCCTTCTCCCGGGGCATCCGCCAGTGCCTGGAAAAATACGGAATCCCGGCAGGTCAGGCGGCTCTGGTGGGCGATCAGATCTACACCGACACCCTGGGAGCCAACTGCATGGGCGTGACCTCCATCCTGGTGAAGGCCATTGACAATCACACCTTCTGGCTGAAGGCGCGGCACGTCCTGGAGCTGCCCTTTATCTTTTTGGCCGGAAATCGGAGGCTTTCCCAATGAAAAATCTGGAGAAATACTTGTCCCTGCTGGATTGCGAGGCGGACGGCCTGCTGCTGACCAGCCGCTGCAGCCGCCATTACTGCGCGGAATTTGACATCGCCGAGGGCATGGCCGTCGTATCCAAGGTCGGCTGCCGCTATTTTACCGACAGCCGCTACCTGGAATCCGCCCAGAAAAACATCCGGGATTTTACCGTGCTGGATGTGGGCACCGGTCGGGGCTATGTCCGGCGAATCAACGAGGCCATCTCCGACTTCGGAATCACCTGCCTGGGCTATGAGGAGAAATATCTGACGGCAGAGGAGCTTCTGCGCTTTGAGGAGGAACTGAAAGCCCCGCTTCTGCCCATCAGCGGAAAGCTCAACGCCTTCCGGGACGTAAAGGAGCCCTGGGAGCTGGAGCGGATGCAAAAGGCCCAGGCAATCACGGATAAGGCCTTTGGGGAGATTCTGACAAAAATCCGACCCGGCATGACGGAGCTGGCGCTTCAGGCGGAGCTGATTTACGCCATGTACAAAAACGGTGCCACCGGCCTGGCCTTTGACCCCATTGTGGTCTCCGGCCCCAACACCAGCCTGCCCCACGGAGTGGCCGGGGAGCGGGTGATTCAGCCGGGGGATTTTATCACCATGGACTTCGGGGCGGCCTGGCAGGGCTACTGTTCGGACATGACCCGCACTGTGGCCGTGGGCACCGCGTCTGCGGAAATGCGCTATGTGTATTCCGTGGTGCTGGAAGCCCAGCAGACGGCCATCGAAGGAACCCGTGCGGGGCTTACCGGCGCGGAAATTGACGCCATTGCCCGGGGAGTAATTGCCAGAGCGGGCTACGGCGGCTTTTTCGGCCACAGCTACGGCCATGGCCTGGGGCTGGAAATCCACGAGGGTCCGAACCTGAGCCCCCGGTATGAAAAGCCTATCCCCGCCGGGGCGGTGTGTTCGGCAGAGCCGGGAATCTATCTGCCCGGAAAATTCGGCGTGCGCATTGAGGACGTGACCGTCATCACCGAAAATGGTTGCGAGGATATTACTGCCAGCCCTAAGGAACTAATGATTATCTAAATTATACGAAGTTTTTCGATGGGTGATATAGGCAGACAAGAGAGAGGGAAAAATGATGGAACCATTGATTTCAGTTATCGTGCCTGTGTATAACGCAGAAAAGTATCTCAGAAAATGTGTTGCCAGTATCCGCGAGCAGACTTATCAGAATTTGGAAATTATTCTGGTGGACGACGGTTCTCGCGATAAAAGCGCAGAGCTGTGCGACGCGCTTGCACTGGAGGATTCCAGAATTATCGTAATTCATAAAGAGAATGGCGGTGCCGCTTAGGCCAGAAACGCTGGAATCGATGCAATGCACGGCGATTACGCTGGGTTTGTAGACGCGGACGATTGGATCGCACCGGAAATGTATGAAGTCCTCCTCCAGAGAATGATGGAGGAAAAGGCGCAGATTTCTTGCTGTGGGGCGGCCATTGTTAAGGGAAAAGAGATTCGCGAATACTTTAACCCCAATTTGGACGTTCAATTTACGGTTGGCGGTATCGATGCCCAGCTGGAACTGATTCGCAATAGCCGTATAACCAATGTCATGTGGGATAAGCTATATGCTGCTGAAATATTCCATGGCTTGCGGCAGAAAACCGGCGTGTATTTGGATGACCTGGCTGTGCAGTATTTATTTATTGCAAAGGCAAAGCGGGTAACCTATACGGCACAGCCGATGTATTACTGGTATCAATCGGAGAATAGTGTTACACGAGGACATTTTTCTACGCGTTTCTTTGACTGGATTACCAGCACTGAGGAACGGCTTGTGTTCTACCGGGAGAATTATCCCGCCTGTGTTCCGGCAGCATACAACCAATACATCACCCTTTGCATGAGCTTGCTGTTCATGACTTGGAAATTGCCGGAATGGAAAACGCAGAATGAAGATTTGGTTCGAAGAATTTCCGCACCGCTCGCAGATGGTTGTGGCGATGATATGGGGAGAATCACAAAACTCAAACGGACTTTGGTAAAAATTCATCCGGAACTGTTTATTCGGCTGAATCCATCTCTTGAGAGGCTCCAGTCTCGGCACGGATAAGAACCGGAATCGGGAATTATACCGACAGTATATGCTCGCAAATTTAGACTGTGACAGAGCGGGCAAAGAAGAAACCAGACAGAGCGCATTTTTTATTGGATTTTCCTATTGAAAAATTGGCTTTTTTAGGCTATAATACTGGCGTTGAGCTTTTGCGTATATAATACATAATATTTGCTTTCCCGAGGAAGGCATTATAGGAGGCAATTGAACATGATTTCTGCAGGCGATATTCGCAACGGTATTACCTTTGAGCTGGACGGCAAGGTGATGCAGGTCATCGAGTTCCAGCACGTCAAGCCCGGCAAGGGTGCTGCTTTCGTCCGCGTCAAGATGAAGAACGTCATCACCGGCGGCGTGACCGAGACCAGCCTGAACCCCTCTGCCAAGTTCCCCACCGCATACATTGAGAGAAAGAAGATGGAGTACTCCTACAACGACGGCTCCCTGTACTACTTCATGGATCAGGAGACCTACGAACTGGAGCCCATTGACGGCTCCGTTCTGGACGATTCCTTCAAGTTCGTCAAGGAGAACGACATCTGCACCATCATGAGCTACAAGGGCAAGGTCTTCGGCGTGGAAGTGCCCAACTTTGTAGACCTGGTGGTCACCAAGACTGAGCCCGGCTTTGCCGGCAACACCGCTACCAACGTTACCAAGCCCGCTACCGTGGAGACCGGTGCCGAGGTGAAGGTGCCCCTGTTTGTCAACGAGGGCGACAAGATTCAGATCGATACCCGTACTGGCGAGTACCTGGGCCGCTCCAAGGCCTGAGCCATTCGCGCTTGAAGGAGAATGATTATGACGCTTTCTGAAAAGTCCGCCTATTTGAAGGGCCTGATGGAGGGCCTGAAGCTGAACACCGAGTCCAACGAGGGCAAGATGATCGCCGCCATTGTGGATTTGCTGGGTGACGTGACCAAGCGGGTCGGCGACATCGAGGAGACCACCATTGCCATCTCCGATGAGCTGGATGAAATCGAGGAAGACCTGGACGCCATCGAGGACTACATTCTCGACGATGAGGATGACGAGGACTGGGACGACGAGGACTGGGACGAGGACGACACCGACGAGCTGGACGACGAGGAGTCCGAAGAGGGCTTCGAGTTCGGCGACGAGGACACCACCATCTACGAGGTGGAGTGCGCCTGCGGTGAGATCATCGACTTCGACGAGGAGACCCTGGAGAAGGGAAGCATCGTCTGCCCCAACTGCGGCGAGACCCTGGAGTTCTCCCTGGAAGACGACGAAGAAGAGTAATTTGCGGAGCAAGTGCCTGCCGCGGCTTTTGCCGCGGCAGGCTTCCTTTTTGTAGGTGTGTATCATGGAAGAACAAAAGAAGAACCAAAGAAAAGACCGGGGCTTCACGATTTTCTGCGCGGTCATGATCGTCCTGGTGCTCCTGAACACCTTTGTGGTGAAGCTGGCAATCGTGGACGGCCGGTCTATGTATCCCACCCTTCACGACAGGCAGCTGCTGCTGGTGCTCCGGGTGGGTTCCCAGCCCCGGCGTGGGGATGTGGTGGTGATTCATACAGGCGACGGCCTTCTGGATCGGACGTATATCGTCAAGCGGGTGATCGCTACCCAGGGCGACCGGGTGAAAATCGATTATGATACCGATACGGTCACCGTCAACGAAATTCCCATTGACGAGCCCTATTTGAATCCGGAAGAACCTGACCCAATGGAACCGAGGGATGGGCAGACGGTTGTGAGCCTGACAGTACCGGAGGGCACGGTGTTTGTTATGGGGGATAACCGGAACCACTCCGCCGACAGCCGCAGCGAAAAGTACGGCCCCATTGCCACCGGGAAAATTCTGGGAAAGGTGATTTTGCCTCAGGTCAGCGTCAGCTGAAAAAAAGCCTGGTGGTGAGGGAGGCCGCCCAGAAGCCCACAAAGTCCGCAAACAGGGCGGCAGGCAGGGTGTAGCGGGTCTTTTGAATGCCCGCCGCCCCGAAATAAACGCTGATGGTGTAGAAGGTGGTTTCCGTGGAGCCCAGCATTACCGCCGCCGTTCGGCCAATCTGGGAATCCACCCCGTATCGAGCCATCAGCTCCGCGCCTACGGCCAGAGCCGCGCTTCCGCTGAAGGGGCGCACCAGCACCAGCAGGGCTGTTTCCGGCGGAATGCCGAAAAAAGCAAATATCGGTTTCAGCAGTCCTCCCGCGGCTTCCGCCGCCCCGGAGGACTGCATCATTTTTACCGCCGTCAGCAGCAAAATCAGGGAGGGAGCGATGGAGGACATCAGAGAAAGGCCTTGCTTTGCCCCACCCAGCATCCGGGTATAGGCGTTTTCCCGCTTCCCCAGTGCCACTGCCATGGTGAAAAATAAGATCAGAGGCACCAGATAATCCGTCATGGCTTCCAGACCTTTCCCAGCACCCAGGCACAGGCCACCCCCAGCCCGGCAGACAGAAGACTGGTGAACCATACCGCCGGGAGAATGTCGAAGGGGGAGGCGCATCCCAATGCGGAGCGTATCGCCGCCACATTTGCCGGAATCAGCTGAATGGAGGCGGTGTTCAGCACCACCAGACGGCACAGCTCATCATTGGCAACGGTTTGCCCGCCCGCAAGCCGCCGGGCTGCCTGAATGCCCATAGGCGTGGCGGCGTTGCCAAGCCCCAGCAGATTTGCGCAGAAATTACCGCTGAGGCAGCCTGCCAGCTGAGGATCCCGGTGGGTGGATGGGAAAACCCGGTGCAACAGGGGACGAAAAAGCCGGGAGAGTATCCTCATAATCCCGGCGGACTCCATGACGGCGGCCACGCCCGACCAGAGACACACCGCCCCGGCCATGGAAAGAACCAGGCTCACCCCGGACTGGGCACCCTGAAATACCGCCCCGGCAAGCTGGGCACCTTGCCCGTTCCAAAGGGCGCACAGAATGCTGATACCTACCATTCCCGTCCAGATCCAGCTCATCAGCATGGAATCCCCCCTTTGCCTCTAGCCTATGCGCCGCTCCCCTGCGTATGCAAAACGCGCAGTGCCAGGGCAGAAGCTCCGGCCCTGCGCGTTTATTCGGTTTCCGGAAAGTCCAGGCACGCCGGAGGAACCGCCTTGACCACAAACTCATAGGAGCGGTGGGTGCTGTAAATTTCCTGATATTGGGAAAGCTTTCCGACGTCCATCCGCACAGGGCAGAATTCTATGTCCCGGCCTGCTTCCAGTACCTTCTGGCAAAAATAGGGAGATATCTGGGGAAAATTAGGCCTGTCCGTCAGAAAAACCAGCCCATTCGCAGCCTTCGGCCGCAGCCCCTCCCTTCGGACGGATTTTCGGCATTCTGCCGGAAACCAGTGGTACAGGGTGAGATTTTCGCCCGGTGAGATAAGATTCTGAGCGGAAGGCCGGACGGGGAAAAGCCAGTCCGTAACGCGCCTTCCCAGGAAATAAAGGGAGAGTGCCAGGAAAAACCGGCGACGTCCCGCCTCCGGGCTTGCTCCGGAGGCGCGGAAGGCAGTGCCCAATTCCTTCCAGAATTCGCCGCCGGGCAGCCGTTTTCTCCCTTTTTCCAGGAGAGAATGATACCGCCGGTACATTACCCGTGCCTCTGCCAGGGTCAGTACAAAGCTGTCCATTTTTTGCCTCCCACACTTGTTTTTAGGGTCTATCTGAAAACCGTCAACACGCCCAAACAGCGGGTCTTTTCCACCTGCTGGGCACCATTTTTTCTTGCAATACGCAGAGTATTCCTGCAAAAAAATGGCTTCATCAGGCGGAAAATCCCTCGCCGTTGGTCATATTTCCGGTTTTCAGATAGACCCTAATATTTTGGCATACAAGCCAGAAAATAGCAAGGGGTCGGATTTGAAAACTGCCCGGCCTCCGGCAGCAGATTCGCCTGTGGCCTTCCGGCGCAATGACAGCCTGGGAATTGTTTTTCGGGAGAAACGGGAAGGGACGGGGTTGTGGTTGCATTTTGTCGGGAATATGCTATACTACTACCAGAATCACAGGGAGGCAGAGCATATGGGCATTTTGGTCATCGGCATGATATTTGTAGACATCAAGGGCTTTCCGGAGGCGGCGTTTATCCCCACAGGCCGAAACGTAGGACGGGTGGAGCGTGTCCACGGCGGGGTCGGACGGAATGTGGCGGAGGATATCGCCAATTGCGAGCTGCGCCCCACCTTCCTGAGCCTGGTGGACGACAGCGGCGACAGCCGGGATGTGCTGCGCAAGCTTCGGGCCCATAAGGTCAACACCGACTATATCCGGACGACCCCCAACGGCCTGGGCACCTGGCTGGCGGTGTTCGATAATTCCGGGGACGTAGCGGCCTCCATTTCCAACCGGCCGGACATGCTGCCCCTCATTGACATCCTGGATGCCCAGGGCGACGAGATGTTTGCCAGTGCCGACAGCATCATTGTGGAAATCGATCTGGACAAGGAGATCATCAAGCGGGTCTTCCGGCTGGCCCAGAAGCATGGGAAAAAGGTCTACGCCGTGGTGGGCAACATGAGCGTTGCCCTGGAACGGCGGGACTTTCTGAAAAACACCGACTGCCTGGTGTGCAACGTCCAGGAGGCGGGACTGCTGTTCTGCGAGGATTATTCCGGCAAAACCCCCGTGGAAATGGCGGATATTCTGGCTGACAAGACCCAGGCAGCCCAGATCCCCGGCATGATCGTCACCATGGGCGGCGAGGGAGCGGTGTACGCCGGCCTTACCGGGGAGAAGGGCTGGTGCCCTGCCCGGAAGGTGGATGTGGTGGATACCACCGGCGCGGGAGATTCCTTCTGCGCCGGGGCAGCCATCGGCCTGACCTACGGAAAGGGCATGAAGCAGGCCTGCCAGATTGGCGCCATGCTGGCCTCCTCCGTCATCGTCACCACGGAGGCGGTCTGCCCCCGATTCCTGCCCCGGGAGCTGGGACTGGATATGGATCCGGTGGAGTGCCTATGAGACAGTTGCGGATTCTGACCATCCAGGACGTGTCCTGCCTGGGTCAGTGCTCCATGACCGTGGCTCTGCCGGTGCTGTCTGCCTGCGGACACGAAACCTGTGTGCTGCCAACCATGCTCCTTTCCACCCATACCGGCGGCTTCGGAAGGCCGGAAATTGTCCGCTTTTCCGATCACCTGGCACCGATCATTGCCCACTGGAAGGAAAACCAGATCACCTTCGATGCCGTGCTCACAGGCTACCTGGGAAGCCCGGCGGCAATCGAGACAGCGGAAACCGTCTTAAAGACCATGCTTGCCCCCGGCGGTCTTGCCATCGTTGACCCGGCCATGGCGGACAACGGCAGGCTCTATTCCGGCTTTGACGAAGCGTATGTGGAAAAAATGAAGGGTCTTTGCGCCCGGGCGGACTTCGTTCTGCCCAACCTGACCGAGGCCGCTCTGCTGGCGGGGCTTCCCTGGGAGGACAGAACTGATGCGGCCTATGGGGAATTTCTTCTAAAGCGGCTGAATCTACCCCGGGTGCTGCTGACCGGGGTGGGGGAGCAGACCTGCGGCTTTCTTCTGAAGGATGGGGAGCGCTTCCGTGCCTATTCTCATCCCCGGCTGTCCGGCAGCTTCAGCGGCACCGGCGACCTGTTCGCCGCCGCCTTTGCCGGTCTGCTTGCTTCCGGAAAAGACGTGTATGAATCCGGGGTTTGCGCGGCAAACTTTACCTGCAAGGCCATTGCCCGGACTGCCGCTCACCGTACCCACTGGTACGGCCTCCAATTTGAGCCGGTGCTGCCGGAGCTGATGGCAATGTGCGGAAGGGAAGCAGAAGCATGAAAAAGAATAAGGGGCTGCTGGGACTTTTGGTTCTGGGTCTGGTGCTGGTTCTGGCCTTGGCAGCCTGGTTCCTTTTGTTCCGGTTCAACCGGTTTTCCATGGAGATGACCCTGGCGGGGGAGCCGAAGACCACCTTGGAATATGGAGAACACTATCAGGAGCCCGGAGTCACTGCCCTTGTCCGGGGCAGCCGTTTCTTCCGAAAGGGATTTGTTCCCGGAGACATTCGCTATGATACCCGTTCTGACCTGGTAGAGGACAGGCTGGGCTGCTATAAAATCACTTATTGCGCCAGTTCCTTGTTTGCTTCCGGGGAAGTGACCCGGCGGGTGCAGGTGGTAGACACCCGGCCGCCGGTGATTACCCTGACTCCGGATAACCCGGAAACCCTTACCGAAGATGCCCCCTATACCGAGGCGGGCTTTCAGGCCTGGGACAATTACGACGGGGATATTACGGACAAGGTCATCCGGCAGGAAACCCCGGAGCTTGTAACCTACGCCGTGGTGGATTCTTCGGGAAATCCGGCGAAAGCGGAGCGAAAAATTCCCTACTGGGACTCCGTTCCACCGGAAATCACCCTGTCCGGCGGCGAAAACTATCGCATATACCTGGGAAGACCATATTCTGAGCCGGGCTTTTCCGCTCTGGACAACGATGACGGCGACCTGACCGCCCAGGTGGCGGTGTCCGGAGAAGTGGACTGGCGCAATCTGGGTGTGTACCCCATCACCTATACCGTTTCCGACTCCCGGGGCAACGAGACGCAAGTCATAAGGAGCGTGGAGGTGGCCGCTCACCAGCCCCCGGACACGGTGTATCCTGAGGGAAAGGTGATTTATCTGACCTTTGACGACGGCCCCAGCGCCTACACCCCCCGGCTTCTGGACGTGCTGGACAAGTACAACGCCAAGGCGACCTTTTTTGTCATCGGTACCAAAGACGGGGAAACCATGCGGGAGATTGTCCGCCGGGGTCACAGTATCGGTTCCCATTCCATCACCCACAATTACGCCCAGGTCTATGCCGATCCCGATGCCTATTTCGATGACCTTTGGGCCACCCAGAAAGCAATTTACGACAACACCGGCGTCCAGTCCTGGCTCATGCGCTTTCCCGGGGGCAGCTCCAACGAGGTCAGCCGCCGTACCTGCGTGGGAATCATGACCTACCTGACCGGCGCTGTCCAGGCGGCCGGCTTCCAGTATTTCGACTGGAACGTCTACTCCGGCGACGCCGGCTCCACCACGGACACCGCCCAGGTAGCGCGGAACGTGATCCAGGGCATTCAGGAGCAGCCCGTATCTCTGGTGCTCCAGCACGACATCCACCGCTACAGCGTGGATGCGGTGGAGACAATCCTGAAATTCGGCACCCAGAACGGCTACCGGTTCCTGGCTCTGGATATGTCCAGCCCGGCCTTTCACCATGATTTGAACAACTAAAAAGCCTTCCCCTGAGAGGGGAAGGTGCCCGGAGGGCGGATGAGGTCGCCCGGAGAAAATGTACTGTTTTGCTTGACATTCCCCCATCTCTCGGGTAAAATAGTCGGGTCAATGACATAAGTCCCAGTAGCTCAGCTGGATAGAGCACACGCCTCCTAAGCGGCAGATTGTTCGATTCCTTCGAGCAGTAAAAATTGCATAAATTTTAAAAATGTCTCAGTAGCTCAGCTGGATAGAGCACACGCCTCCTAAGCGGCAGATTGTTCGATTCCTTCGAGCAGTAAAAATTGCATA
>CAKTXO010000004.1 GCA_934630985.1 uncultured Oscillospiraceae bacterium
CACCCACTCTTTGTCCCATGCCTCCGCCAGCGGCGTCCATGTGGCCCGGGACATTGCCGGAAAGTAAAAAAATCTGATACTGAACTCCAATTAAAATCTTTAAAAAAGATTTTAATTGCCTGAAGGGCATGGAGTTCATATGAGACTTGTTTTGTGATTTCTTTCCTTATAAATCACAAAACTGGCAGCGCCTTCAGGCGATGCCTTCCTGATTAAAATTAAGATTTTAATCAGGAAATAGTATGAATCCGTAAGGAGGAAGCCCCTATGCTGCGTGTTTTTCTGGCAGAGGACGAGACCATCATCCGGGAGACCCTCCGGGATACAGTGCCCTGGGCTCAGTGCGGCTATACCTTTGCCGGGGAAGCCGCCGACGGGGAAATGGCGCTGCCCCTGATTCGGAAGCTGAGGCCGGATGTGCTCATTACCGACATCCGGATGCCCTTTATGGACGGCCTGGCTCTGAGCAAGCTGGTGCTTCAGGAGTTTCCCCAGATGAAGGTCATCATCCTCTCCGGCTACGATGATTTTGAATACGCCCAGAAGGCCATCGGCCTGGGGGTGGAGCGGTATCTTCTGAAGCCCATTACCAAAAGCACCCTGATCGGGGTGCTGGAGGAGGTTCGGGAGAAAATCCAGGGGGAGCGGGCTCAGCAGAATTATCTGGCTCAGTTCCACCAGGAGGCTCAGGATTATGAGCAGTACGCCCGCCGCCGGTTTTTCGAGCGGATCGTGGCGGGGCAGCTGTCCGTTCAGCAGATTTACGAGCAGGCGGAGAAGCTGGATCTGGATTTGCGGGCGCAGTGCTATGACATTGTGCTGGTTTCCTCCATGCCCGAACGGGATACCGGCACGGAGGCTTACTCCGAGCCCGGAGCCCGGATTCGGGACGGGCTGGTGGCTCATTTTCTCAAGCACCCGGAATATGTGCTGTTCCGGTGGAATCTGGCCAGCTACGCGGTGCTCCTGCTGGGCGACCGGGGCGACATGGACAGAATCATCAGCCGGTGCGTGGACAAGGTTCGCTCCCTTTACGAGACCTACGGCCCGGAGCAGAAGTGGTATGTGGCGGTGGGCACGCCTACCCAGCGGCTGAGCGCACTGCCCGGATGCTTCGAGGAGGTGTCCCGGCTGTGGGCCTATCGGCACATTCTGCCGGAGCAGCATGTGCTCAGTGCCGACACGGTAAGCATTCTGACAGGCGCCGGTGCCGACCACGACCTGTCCGGCCTTGACATGGCTAAGGTCAATCCGGCGGTGCTCACCGGCGTGCTGCACAGTGCCAGCGCCCAGGAAATCTCCAGCTTTGTGGACGAGTATATCCACAGCCTGGCGGACGGCCTGGAATCCATGCCCTTCTGCCAGTATCTGATGCTCAGCGCCCGGTTCACGGCCACCCAGTTTGTGGAATCTCTGGGCATCGGACAGAAGGAATTTTTGTCCAGCCTGAGCTGCCTGAATATGGTGGGTCAGCGGGTGAGTACCGATGACCTGAAGCGCTATCTGTCGGACATTCTCCTGCGAGCCATCGAGCTCCGGGATAATCTGACGGGAAGCCAGTACAAGAGCCTTCTGAAGCAGGCGGTGGACTACATCGACCGGAATTTCCAGCGGGAGGACATCTCCCTGAACCGGGTGGCCAAGGAGGTCAATATCAGCCCCAACTACCTGTCCGCGGTGTTCAGCCAGGAAATGGGCACCACCTTCGTGGAGTATCTGACAGGCAAGCGGATGGAGAAGGCAAGAGAGCTTCTGCGGAATTCCGACCTGCGCTCCGGGGAAATCGCCGCGGCGGTGGGCTATAAGGATTCCCACTATTTCAGCTTCCTGTTCAAGAAGACCCAGGGCTGCACGCCCCGGGATTACCGGGGAGGCAGGGGAAAGAAATGACCGATTCCATCAAGGGACGGCTCCGGCATCTGGTGAATGCCATCGGCGTGCTGCTGGGTGTGCTGACGGCGGCAGCTCTGCTGATGCTGGTCAGCTACAACCGGCACTATGCCCGGCTCCTGCACAATGTGACCACCGCCTCGGAATTCAACCGGGAGTTCAAAAATTCCATTGACCAGAAGATGTACTATTATGTCATTGAAAGTCAGTATTCCCAGGGCCTGCCCATTGAGGAGGTTCGCTCTGCCCAGACCCTGGCAAAGTCCCTCCAGGAGACGACTACCCAGAAGGACAGCCGGCAGGCCATTGCCAGCGTGCTGGATCTGTGCGAGAATCTGGAGCGGAAAATCTATCAGATTGAAAAGACGACAGACTACGACCAGCGGCAGAGCCAGCTGGAAAACAATGTCTATATCCTTACCTCCCTGGTGGAGGAGTATATGTATACCTATCTTTACTATGAGGCGTCGGAGCTGAACGCGGTGCAGCAGGCGGCGACCCGGCAGATGAGCGGAGAGATCGCGCTGATTATTCTGGCGGCGGCGCTGACCATGGGCTTTACCCTGCGCTACAGCATCCGGCTGAGCCACTCCATTACCCGGCCTCTGGAGGCGCTGTCCGGACGGATGGAGGCGGTCACCGGAGGCGACCTGACGGCTCGGATGCCGGTGCAGTCGGAAATCCGGGAAATCCGCACCCTGTCTGCCGGCCTGGAGCAGATGATTGCCCGGCTGGATGAGCAGATGCAGGAAAGCCGCCAGCGGCAGGAGAGCCTTCGCCGGACGGAGCTGGCGCTTTTGCAGGCGCAGATCAATCCCCATTTTCTCTACAACACCATGGATACCATCATCTGGCTCATCGAGGCGGACAAGCAGCAGGAGGCGGTGGAGATGATCTCCAACCTTTCCTGCTTCTTCCGGCATTCTTTGAGCAAGGGACAGGACGTGATTACCCTGTCTGAAGAGGAGTGCCATGTGCAGAGCTATCTGCAAATCCAGCAGGCTCGGTACCAGGACATTATGACCTACACGCTGGAAATCGATCCGCTTCTGGCGGATGCCATGATTCCTAAGCTGACTTTGCAGCCGCTGGTGGAAAATGCCTTGTATCACGGCATCAAGCTCAAGCGAGCCAAGGGTACCATCCGCATTCTCGGCACCCGTCAGGGGGACGACGTGATTCTGCGGGTGGAGGACAACGGCGTGGGAATGTCGGAGGCACGGCTGGAAGAGCTGCGCCGGGGAATGCAGAGCAAGAAGCCTGTGGGCTTCGGCCTGTCTGCGGTGAACCAGCGGCTACAGCTGCAATTCGGAGCCCAATACGGGCTGACCATGGAAAGCCGGGAGGGAGTAGGCACCCGGGTCACTGCCCGGATTCCCTATGTGCGGAAGGAGGCGCTGGGTATATGAAGCGGCTGACGTTTCTTGTTCTGATGCTGCTTTTGCTTGCGGGCTGTGCCCGGACGGAAAAAGAGCCGGCGCAGGAAGCGCCGATCGTGGTGGGCATTTCCCAGGTGGGGGCGGAATCCGACTGGCGGGTGGCCAATTCCGAGTCCATCAAGGCAGCCTTCTCCGAAGAACGGGGCTATCGGATGCTCTTCGACGATGCCCGGCAGATGCAGGAAAACCAGATTATGGCGCTGCGGAAGTTCATTCAGCAGCGGGTGGACTACATTGTGCTGATGCCGCTGAGCGAAACCGGCTGGGACTCGGTTTTGCAGGAGGCCAAAGATGCCCAGATTCCGGTGATTCTGGTTGACCGCATGGCGGACGTGGAGGACGAGTCTTTGTATGCCGCCCATGTAGGCTCGGATTTCTACGCCCAGGGGGAAAAAGCGGTAGCCTGGATGGAGGGCAAGTTTACCAACCCGGAGAAGACCGTGAAGATCGTCCACATTCAGGGCACCCTGGGCTCAACCGCTCAGCTGGGGCGTACCACCGCCCTGGAGGACGGAATGGCCCGGCACGAAAATTGGAGCCTGCTGACCCGGCTGGACGGGGATTTCACCCAGGCGAAAACCTATGAGGTTATGGGCAGATACCTGGAGGGGCTTCCTGAGGGTCAGAACATTGACGTGGTTTACTGCGAAAATGACAACGAGGCCTTCGGCGCCATCCAGGCACTGGAGGAGCGGGGCTACGTCTGCGGCCGGGATGTGGATGTGATTTGCTTCGACGCCACCCGGAACGCCCTGAGGCTGTGTATGGCGGGGAAGATTTCCCTGGCGGTGGAGTGCAATCCGCTGCTGGGCCCTATGGCAGAAGAAATTGTCCGCACCCTGGAATCGGGGAAAGTGCCCCAAAAGCGGCAGTATATCCCAGAGCAGCAGTTCACCCCGGAAACCCTGACCGAGGAGATCATCGCAAACAGGGAATATTGAGAAAAAGCCAAAACCAGGCGCACTGCAATATTTGCAGCGCGCCTGGTTATTTGTTGTTGTAATTTGGGTGTAAGATATCTGGATGATAATAGAAATGCCATGGATGCGGTTCCACATTTTTGACGAACTGTCGTATAACGCTTGTCATTGCGAACCAGTCCGCAGACTGGTGTGGCAATCCGTACCCTTAAGCCTTCCCCTGGGAGGGGAAGGTGCCCGGAGGGCGGATGAGGTCGCTAATCATTTTTCGATAGTTCTCGGAAGTACCGGGGGATTGCCACGCCAGTGTGAGCACTGGGTCGCAATGACATACTTCTATTCAGGTGCATACCAAGGGGAACACGGATTGCCACACCAGCGTTGCGACGCTGGTTCGCAATGACAGCTTTTATTCAGGTGCTCAGCAAGAACGATACCGAGCGGTACCCAGGAGAAAAGCGAATACAGACCAGCTGGTGCACACATTGTCCGCGGCGATACGCCGCTAGCCGCTGGCACGGACGAACAGCTCCCATTCCAGACGCACCTCCTCCGGCTGGCTGCCGGAAAGAATTTGCAGCAGGGCATCTCCCGCCGCCTTGCCGGTGTGACTGGCCTTGTGCCCCAGAGAGGTGATGGGAACCTGACCGATCTGACTGTAGAAGCTGTTGTCAAAGCTGACCACTGCCACATCCTCCGGCACCCGCCTGCCGGTGTGCAGAAGATGGCGGATGACCAGATAGGCAATTTCGTCGTTGTAGCAGACCACGGCGGTGCTGTCGTCCAGACGGCTGCCCAGGAATTCTGCCATCTGGCTTTCCGCGCCGGAATCCACCAGCGCCGACCGTTCCCGGGTGCCGAACCAGATTACGGCCTCGTCCCGGATGGGAATCTCGGCGTCCCGGAGGGCGGTGAGCATTCCGTGATACCGCTGAGGGCCCTGGACATCGTCGCTTTTGAAGATTCCGGCGATTCGGGTATGCCCCTTGGACAGCAGATACCGGGTCAGCTGATAGCCGCCGCTGTAGTTGTCGTCCTGAATGGAGGGAATGCCGCTGAGATTGCAGTAGGTGCCGTGGAGGAACAGCACCGGCACGCCCTGAGCCTGCAAAAGCCGGTAAAGATCGGCGTTGACCGTGGGCAGGGCGGTTTTCACCCCCTCCATCAGCACGGCGCTCAGCGGCATATCCAGAAGCCGGGTCAGGATCTCCCGCTCCCGGCTGACCAGATTCTCCGTGGCGAAGACCAGGGTGGAGTATCCCTCCCGAGACAGGATTCCCTGAACATCATGCAGGATGGAGGGGAAAATATAGTCGTCCAGGAAGGTGGTCACCACGGCCACCTGGCGGGTTCCCGGCTCGGCAGACTCAGAGCGGACATAGGAGCCGCTGCCCTGGCGGCGGACAATGAGTCCCTCTTCCTCCAATAGCTTCAGAGCGTGGCGGACGGTCTGACGGCTCATGTGATACCGCTCGGCCAGCGCGGCCTCCGTCGCCAGACGGCTTCCCCCCTGACGCACCAGCTGCTGCAGCTCACTTCGCAGGATGCCTGCAAGTTGTTCGTATTTTTTGGACATCTTTCTTCCTCCCCCGGGGACAAGTTCCGTAAGTTGTGTTTATTATAGCAGAGATACCAGGAAAATGACCAGTCAATTTGTTGAAATTCTTATGCCTTTTTTCGCCGCCTTCGGAAGATAAAAGCCGATTGGAAGCCGAAAGCCCCAGGGAAAAAGAAAGCGGGTGTGTAAAAAAACCAACTTTTTCCCGGAACCGTCTGGGCTTTTCGGCGGATGTGTGCAAGTTGCCGGAGACTTGCGCCAGCGGCGCTTTGGGAAGGAATCATAAAAAAACGTACAAACCAGGCCTGCAAATCGTAAGATAACAAACCAAATTGCCGAAAAAGGAAGGTTCCCTAAAAATTTGTATCATCTATGGAAAATATGCACAAAACTTGTATTATTTAAGGATACAAACTTGAGCAATATGCACGACAGAGTATTGACACGGAGAAAAAAGTGTGCTTAAATGCTGGCAGAAGGGTTGAACAAGCAGCCCAAAATATGAATCAAGAAAGTTGAGGAAAATCTTATGAAAAAGATCTTGAGCATCCTGTTGGTTCTGTCCATGGTTCTGGCTCTGGCTGCCTGCGGCGGCTCCGCCGCTCCCGCTGCCACCGAAGCTCCCAAGGCGGACGCTCCCGCCGCTCCCGCCGCTCCCGCCGGTGACGGCCTGATCAAGGTCGGCATCATCAACAACGACCCCAACGAGTCCGGCTACCGCACCGCAAACGACAAGGACATGAAGGCCACCTTCACCAAGGAGAACGGCTATGACGCCTCCTTCGCTTACTCCCTGAAGAACGAGGAGCAGATCGCCGCCGCTCAGAAGTTCATCCAGGACGAGGTAGACTACCTGCTGCTGTCCGCCGCCGGCACCTCCGGTTGGGACACCGTTCTGAAGGACGCCCAGGACGCCGGTATCCAGGTCATTCTCTTTGACCGTACCATCGATGCCGATCCCAGCCTGTACGCCGCTTCCATCGTCTCCGACATGGCCAAGGAAGGCCAGACCGCCGTTGACTGGCTGGCTTCCCAGAATAAGGACGTTTACAATGTGATCCACATTCAGGGCGTTATGGGCTCCGCCGCTCAGATCGGCCGTTCCGGCGCCCTGGACGAGAAGGTTGCCGCTAACGACAACTGGAACATCGTCACCCAGCAGACCGCCGAGTGGAACGCTGAGAACGCTCAGCAGATCGTGCAGGCCGTCATCGACTCCGGCAAGGACTTCAACGTCATCTACGCGGAGAACGACGACATGGCTAAGGGCGCCGTTGCCGCTCTGGACGCTGCCGGTATCACCCACGGTGTGGACGGCGACGTGATCGTCATGGGCTTTGACTGCAACAAGTGGGCTCTGGAAGAGCTGCTGAAGGGCGCATGGAACTACGACGGCCAGTGCAACCCCTTCCAGGCTTCCTACATCACCGACATCATCAAGACCCTGGAAGCCGGCAACGCTCCCGCCGAGAAGACCATCATCATGAATGAGAAGGGCTTCGACGCTTCCACCATCACCCAGGCAGACGTGGATACCTACGGCATCTGATTGACCGGGGATCCCAAGAAAGTCAAGTGAATTCCGGGCACGCGGTTCGGCGGATCCTGCCGCACCGCGTGCCTTTCTCTTAGAAGAAAGGCAGACTTGCCAAGCTGTGCGCGGCTGCCTCAAATATCCCAGAAATCTCTGAATGAACCGCCTGCGGCTGGAAAGCGGATCTCTTGCTTCCAGCACTTGTCGATTTCCTCAGAGGCTCTCAAGAACACGAAGGAGGATGACCATGGCGGAAGAAGCAGTGCTGCAAATGCACGGCATTTGCAAATATTTTCCCGGCGTCAAGGCGCTGCAAAATGTGGACTTTACGCTGCGGGAGGGGGAAATCCATGCGCTGATGGGAGAAAACGGCGCAGGCAAGTCCACCCTTATCAAGGTTCTGACCGGCGTCTACGAAAAGGACGGCGGCGAAATCTATATCAAAGGACAGGGCGGCCCGGTGTCCATCCGCTCCCCCCAGGATGCCCAGAACGCGGGCATCAGCACCGTTTATCAGGAAATTACCCTCTGCCCCAACCTGACGGTGGCGGAGAATATGTATATCGGCCGCACCAAGGGCGGCTTTACCAACTGGAAAAAAATGAACGCCGGGGCGGCCAGAATGCTGGAAGCGCTGGACATCCCGGCCAGCCCTACCCAGCAGCTGGGCAGCTGTTCCATCGCCGTGCAGCAGATGGTGGCCATTGCCCGGGCGGTGGATATGGAGTGCAAGGTTCTGATTCTGGACGAGCCAACTTCCTCTCTGGACGAGCAGGAGGTGGAAAAGCTCTTCGGGCTTATGCGGGATCTGAAGGCCAAGGGCGTGGGAATTATTTTCGTCACTCACTTCCTGGATCAGGTTTATGAGGTCTGCGACCGGATCACCGTCCTGCGGGACGGTCAGCTGGTAGGCGAGTATGTTATCGAGGATCTGCCCCGGGTAAAGCTGGTGTCCAAAATGCTGGGCAAGGAGCTGGACGACATGGCCTCCATCAAGAATGACGGCGAAGGGGTCAAGGCCGACATGGGCACCCCCGTTCTGGAGGTGAAGGGGCTGTCAAGCACCGAGGGCATCAAGCCCTTCGATTTTGCCATCCACAAGGGGGAGGTCAACGGCTTTACCGGCCTTCTGGGCTCCGGCCGAAGCGAATGCGTCCGGGCGATTTTCGGCGCGGACAAGAAAACCGGCGGCCAGGTGTTTGTGGAGGGCAAAAAGGTCAAGGTCAGCAAGCCTCTGGATGCCATGAAGCTGGGCATCGGCTACCTGCCCGAGGATCGGAAACAGGACGGCATTGTAGGCGACCTGTCCGTCCGGGAGAATATCATCCTGGCTTTGCAGGTGATGAAGGGCTTCGGAAAGCCTATTTCCCGAGCCCAGGCCGAGGCCTATGCCGACGAATATATCCGCTTGCTCGAAATCAAGACCGCTTCCGCCGACACCCCCATCAAGCAGCTGTCCGGCGGCAATCAGCAGAAGGTCATTCTGGCTCGGTGGCTGCTGACCCATCCCAAATATCTGATTCTGGACGAGCCTACCCGGGGTATCGACGTGGGCACCAAGATTGAAATCCAGAAGCTGGTACTCCAGCTGGCCTCCGAGGGTAAGAGCGTGACCTTCATTTCCTCGGAAATTGACGAGATGCTGCGTACCTGCTCCCGGCTGGTGGTCATGCGTGACCGGAAGGCCGTAGGCGAGCTGTCCGGCGACGATCTGAACCAGACAAAAATCATGGCGACCATTGCCGGAGGGGAGAACTGATATGGAAAAACTGGAAACATCCGTAAAGCCCGGCAATTGGCTGAAAAGCCTGGTGCGGCAGCAGATCTTCATTCCGCTGGCCGCGCTTGTGCTGCTGGTTCTCTTTAACCTCATTGCCGATCCCGGCTTTTTCAAAATTACCATGGGACAGAACAGCAACGGCGACCCGGTTCTGTCCGGCTATCTGATCACCATTCTCAACAACGCTTCGGAGCTGGTGATTCTTGCCATCGGTATGACCCTGGTTACCTCCGCTTCCGGCGGACAGGATATTTCCGTAGGCGCCAACATTGCCATTGCGGGCTCCGTGATCCTGCGGGTGCTGTGCGGCAGTCAGGGCGCCAGACCCGAGACCATGCAGGCGCCCATCATCGTGGCCTTCCTGGCTGCCTGCCTGGTGAGTATGCTCTTCGGCGCCTTCAACGGAACCCTGGTGGCCTATTTCAAGATTCAGCCCATGGTTGCCACCCTGATTCTGTTTACTGCCGGACGCTCCATTGCCGCCTGGATCAACAACAACGAGCTGCCGATTATCAGTGATCCCCAGTTCGGCTATTTCGGAAACTTTATCCCCGGCATCCCCGTGCCCACCCCGGTGTTCATCGCCATTGCCTGCATGATCGTGATTGCTTTGGTGCTGAAATTCACCACGCTGGGACTGCTTACCCAGTCCGTGGGCATCAATTCCCATTCCTCCCGGCTCAACGGCATTGACCCGGCCTTCGTCAAGTTCCTGACCTATGTGATTCTGGGACTGTGCGTGGCGGTGGCAGGCCTTATCAAGGTCAGCCGGATTTCCTCCATCAACTATTCCGTCATCGCCAAGGACATCGAAATGGATGCCATCCTGGCGGTGGCTCTGGGCGGCAACGCACTGGGCGGCGGCAAGTTCAATATGTGGGGCTCCATTCTGGGCGCCTATGTGATCCAGTTTTTGACTACCACCCTGTATAAGTTCAACGTGGCCTCCGATGCTCTGCCTGCCTATAAGGCGGTGGTGGTCATCCTTCTGGTGGTCATGAGCGCACCGGTGGTGCGGGAGCGGGCGGCTAAGCTGTGGAAACAGCATGGAGCTGTGAAAGCTGTAAAGGAGGCGAAGTGATATGGCACCGAAGGTTACGGTGAAAAACGGGCGCCTTTCTACCCGCCTGAGCAATCTGTCCGATACCAATCTGCTGCTGGCTATTACCATTGCGGTGTTTCTCCTTATGTACGCTCTGGCGGTGGTGGTGCTGGGCTCCGGCTTCCGGAAGCCCCAGGCCTTCTTCAACATCCTCAATGAAAACGCGGCGCTGATCATTCTGTCCTGCGGCATGAGCATTGTCATGATCACCGGCGGCATCGATATTTCCGTAGGCACCCTGACCGCTCTGGTGTGCATGAGCTGCGCCGTCCATCTGGACTATCAGGGCGGCACCGTGGGCTCGGCCATGCTGATTGCCCTGGGCATCGGCGTTGCCTTCGGACTGGTGCAGGGCTATCTGGTGGCCTATCTGGAGATTCAGCCCTTTATCGTGTCCCTTGCCGGTATGTTCTTCGCCAAGGGCATGACGACCATTGTAAATTCCACCCAGTTCAATGTGACCAACGAGGCCTTCCAGGCGCTCAAAGCCATCCGGGTCTACGTTCCCGGCATGGGCAGCGTCAACAAGCGGGGCGTTTATGTGCCTGCCTATGTGGAGCCCGGCGTGATTGTGGCACTGCTGATCGTGCTGCTGCTGTTTATCCTCCTGAAGTGGGGCAAGCTGGGGCGCAGCTTCTACGCCGTGGGCGGCAACACGGCCTCTGCCAATATGCTGGGCATCAACGTCAAGCGCACAAAGTTCCTGGCCCATCTGCTGTGCAGCACCCTGGCCGGTATCGGCGGCTTCGTGTACTTTATGCATGTAGGCTCCGGCTCTCCCAGCCACGCCAGCGGCGCGGAAATGAATGCCATTGCCTCCTCCATCATCGGCGGCACCATGCTCACCGGCGGCGTTGGCAACATCCTGGGTACCTTCTTTGGTGTGCTTTCCTTAAATACCATCAAAAACATCGTTTCCTCCCTGGGCCTGGACGAGGCCTGGTGGACGAACATCACCGTGGCGGCCATGATCTGTCTGTTCCTGCTGGTGCAGAGCGTGGTTCTGCTCCGGAAGAACAAGGCCAAGAATTAGGCTGATTTTCGAAATGCCGGGGTACGCTCTATGTACCCCGGTTTTTTCACGGTTTTTATGGTTGTTTTTTGGGAAAAAGCATGATATAATAACCAGAGTTTTACTCATTGGATAAAGAGAGGAAATACCATGATTGCACAATCCGATCGGCTGACCCATGTCCACTCGGACATTCGGGGGCCATTATATGTGGAAGCCCTGCGGATGCAGGCTGCCGGAACCCCGGTGCTGAGGCTGAATACCGGCAATCCCGGCAACTTCGGATTCCGGCTGCCGGACAGTGTCCGCAATGCCCTTCTGGAGCAGGTGGACAAGGCAGTGCCCTACTGCGATGTCCGGGGTATGGCGCAGGCTCGCCAGGCAATTCTGGATTATCATATCGGCCGGGGTCTGCGGGATATCGGTCTGGAAGACGTTTATATCTGCAACGGCGTCAGCGAGGCGGTGTCCATGCTGATGACGGCGTTGGTCGGCACCGGGGACGAGGTGCTGGTGCCCTCTCCCTGCTACTCCCTGTGGAGCAACAATACCTATCTGGGCGGCGGCAGGCCGGTATATTACCGTTGCGCCCCGGAAAATGACTGGAATCCGGATTTGGAGGATATCCGCCGCAAAATCACCTCCAGAACCAAGGCCATCCTGGTCATCAACCCCAATAACCCCACCGGCGCGGTGTACAGCAGAGAGACTCTGCTGGCCATTGCCCAGCTTGCCCGGGAGCATCACCTTCTGCTGCTGGCCGACGAAATTTACGACCGGCTGGTGCTGGAGAACCTGCCTACCTATTCCCTGGCGGCCCTGGCACCGGATGTACCCTGCGTCACCTTCAACGGCCTGTCCAAGTCCCATATTATCTGCGGCTTCCGTTGCGGCTGGATGGTGTTCTCCGGCCCGAAGGAAGAGCTGGCGGGCATTGAGCAGGGGGTTATGCAGCTGGCGGCCATGCGGCTGTGCGGCAACGCCCTGACCCAGCTGGTAATTCCGGCGGCTCTTTCTGACCGGGACAGCACCCGGGCCATGATGGTTCCCGGCGGTCGGCTTTACGAGCAGAGCAAGGCCACGGTGGAGGCTTTGGCGAAGATTCCCGGAGTGACCCAGGTTCCCAACCGGGCGGCCTTCTATCTGTTCCCCGGGCTGGAAAAAGACGTGTTCGATTTTGAAAGCGACGAGGATTTTGCCATGCGGTTCCTCCACGAGAAGCATGTGCTGGTGATTCCCGGCCACGGCTTTGACTGGTTCGAGGATCTGCGCTTCCGAATCGTCATGCTTCCCGAGCCGCAAGTCATCACCCAGGCCATGACCCAGTTGGGCGACTTCCTGGAGCAGCACAGAAGATAAAAAACTTCTGCCCCGGGTCTGAAAAATAAAGGAGCTTCCTCAAAATGATTTTGGAACCAAATCATTTTGAGGAAGCTCTGTTTTTTGTTCGGACGAAAGCGCTGCCCTGACCGCGGCTGACGGTCAGGGCAACGACTGCCGGTTACTTCTGGGCGGCGCAGGCGGTGAGCACTTCCGGCTCTGTCTGCGCCTTCTTCCAGGGGCCTTTCTCGTAGAAGTATACGGACATAACCGCGGAAATACTCCAACCGATGGGCCAGGCATACCAGATGCCCAGAGGGCCAAAGGGGATGGACAGCACCTTGGCCAGCACCACCCGGAGAATCAGATCGGTGAAGGTGCCGATCATAAAGGGCTTCATCTGCCCCGCGCCCCGGAGAATGCCGTCGGAAACCAGCTTGGCGGAGACGACAAAGTAGAATGGCGACAGAATCCGCAGGAACTGAATGCCCACCTGCATGGCGGTGCCTGTGGGATTGTCCAGGAAGAGGTACAGCAGGTATTGACCCGCCAGGAAGTAAAGCACCGTCAGCGGCACGCACAGCATCCATACCAGCTTCAGCCCGGCTCGGAAGCCCTGGCAGACCCGCAGGGGCTTGTCCGCCCCCACATTCTGAGCGGTGTAGTTGGAAATGCCGTTGCCCAGGGTGGTGAAGGAGGTGATGACCAGGTTATTGAGCTTCACGGAAGCGGAGTAGCCCGCAATGACGCTGGCGCCGAAGGTGTTGATAACACTCTGAATGATGATATTGCCCACGGAGATGAAGCTCTGCTGCAAAATGCTGGGTACTGCCACAATGGCAATTTTTTTCAGCAGGGGCAGGGAGAAAAGCTTGGGCTTTTCCCTGGTCTCAATGGTGCGGAACCGGCGGAATACCACGATCACCGCCAGCACACAGCTGACACCCTGGCACAGGAAGGTGGCCCAGGCCACACCGGCTACGCCCATTTTGAAGGCGGTGACGAAGAGAATGTCCACCGCGATGTTGGACAGGGAGGAAGCCGCCAGGAAATAGAAGGGGGTTTTGGAGTCGCCCAGGGCGGAGAAAATGCCCGTGGCTACATTATAATAGAACACGAAGGGCAGCCCCCAGATGTAGATATCCAGGTACAGCTTGGAGTCGGCCAGAATGTCCTGGGGCGTGTGGATCAGTTCCAGAAGGTCGGTGCAGAACACGGTGCCGAAGACCATCAGCACCAGACACACCGCGCCGCTGGAAATCAGGGTGGTGTACACGGCGGTTTTCAGCTCCGAAAGCTTCTTCGCGCCGAAGAGCTGGGACACGACCACCGAGCAGCCGATGTTGCAGCCGAAGGCGAAGGCAATGAAAATCAGGGTGATCTCGTAGCTGTTGCCCACGGCGGCCAGGGCGTTCTCGCCTACGAATTTGCCGGCGACAAAGCTGTCGGCCAGATTGTACAGCTGCTGGAAGATGATGCTGCCGAAAAGGGGCAGGCAGAATTTCCAAAGAACCGTTTCCGGGCGGCCTACGGTCAAGTCCTTATTCATGGCATTTCACCCCCAGCTTCTGCTCCAGCAGGCGAACGATGATGTCCGCGCAGCCCCGGGTGCCCAGGGAGCTTGTGGAGAGCATGGCGTCGTAGCTTTCCGGCTTGCCCCACTCGGTCATGGCGTAGAAATTGAAGTACCGGCGGCGCATCCGGTTGATCTTCTCCATCCGCTCCCGGGCTTCCTTCTTGTTCAGACCGTTCCGGGCGGCGATTCGGTCAATACAGTCGCCCTCGTTGCCATACAGGAATACGGACAGCACATTTCCCTGGCTTGCCAGAATGGAGGAAGCGCATCTTCCGATCATCACCGAGGATTCCCGGCCGGCAATGTCCTGGATGGCCTGCTTTTCCGCATTATAGGCGTGATCACCGGCAAAGTAGAAGATGCCGGACATATCCGCCGTGTCGGCAAAGGGGTTGCCGCTGATGGGCAGCAGCATGTCCTTCATGGTTTCCTCATGGGTGGCAAGGAACTGGGTATCCATGCCGCTTTTCTTGGCGGCCTCCTGAATGAGCAGCTTGTCATAGCAGGTAACGCCCAGCTTTCTGGCAACCAGCTCGCCGACCTCCCGGCCACCGCTGCCGTATTGACGGCCGATGCAGACGGTATATTTCTTTTCCATTTTCTCTGTCCTCCTTGGGTTTGGGTCATTGACACCTGAAAACGGCTATAGTATAATCCCCGAAGAACAATATGTAAAATAGATATTTGATATACTGGACATCAATTGGATTTATGGAGGACCACATATGGCAGTTTCCATGGAGCATTATCGGGTATTCTACCAGGTGGCCCGGTGCGGCAATATCACCCAGGCGGCAGCGGCTCTTTACAGCAGCCAGCCCAATGTGACCCATGCGGTGAAGCTGCTGGAGGGAGAACTGGGCTGCCAGCTGTTTCTTCGGACGAACAAGGGGGTTCAGCTGACCCCGGAGGGAGAGCTGCTCTATTCCCATGTGGCGCCTGCCATGGAGCACCTGCGCCGGGCGGAGGAGGAGCTGAAGCTGACCACCCGGCTGCGGATGGGAAGCATTTCCATCGGAGCCAGCGAGGTGGCGCTGCACTGCTTCCTGCTGCCGATTCTGCGCCGGTTCCGCTCTGCCTATCCGGGCATTCAGATTCGGGTGAACAACTATTCCACCCCCCAGGCAGTCCGGGCTCTGGAGGAGGAAATGGTAGATCTGGCGGTGGTCACCACTCCGGTGGAGCCCAGAAAAAACCTGAGCCAGTTCCCGCTGCGGAAGGTGCAGGAGGTGGCGGTGTGCAGCCCGGGGCTGGGGCTGTTTCCCGCCCGACCCATTACCCCCAAGGAGCTGTCGGAATATCCTCTGATCAGTCTGAGCCGGGACACCATGACCTATGGCCTCTACGAGAAATGGTTCCGGGTGGATGGCTTGCCCTTTCACCCGGACATTGAGGCGGCAACGGCGGATCAGATTCTGCCTCTGGTGAAAAACGATCTGGGCATCGGCTTTGTGCCGGAGGATTTTGTGGCACGGGAGACGGGGGCGGTGCGGCAGTTGGAACTGACCCGGGCACTGCCTGCCAGAACCATCTGCCTGCTGGAGCAGCGAACCCGGCCTCTTAGCCCGGCGGCTCGGAAATTCCGGGAGCTGGTGACGACAGAGCGCGAATGAAGCTCAAAGGAGTCATCCGGTATTTTTTCTTGAACAGCTTGTGGAAATAGGACAGATTGTGAAATCCAACGGCGGTGGACACTTCCAGAATGGAAGTGTTCCCTTCCTCAAATTGCGCCACTGCTTTTTCCAGGCGCAGGGCGTTGATATATTCCGTACAGGTCATGTTCATGTGCTTTTTGAAAAAGCGCATGAAGTGGTAGGGGCTGAAATAGCACAGCTGCGCCAGCTGAGCCACGGTGACGGGCTCGGCGTAGTGCAGCTCCAGATAATCCAGCACGCCTTTCAGCTTATCCGAGGAGGTGTTTCCCGGGGCAGGCTCTCCGGAATCCTGAAGCAGAAGAAACAGAGCATTCAGCAGGGCGGCCTTTACCTCCAGCTCATAGCCGAATTTCTGAGCCGCATAGCAGTCGGCTGCCTGACGGAAGCAGTCCAGAAGGGCACAGTAGCTCGGGTGCGTCGGAGGGATCCGGCAGGGTACGGACAGCTCCTGATTGGCAAGGGGCGCCAGATACCGGGTGGCGCAAAGATCGGTGGCGTTGCCGCCCAGAAAACTCAGGTGGAAAACATAGGTTTCCGAGGTGAAGCGTTCGCTTTTCAGGGTGACTCCGTGAAGCAGCTGAGGCGCTACGAAAATCAGATCTCCTTCCTTTGCCTCGTAGTCCGTCAGGTCGATTTGGTAGACGCAGCGGCCGCCGGTAATCAGGGTCAGCTCTGCCTCTTCGTGCCAGTGGAGGGTGACGCAGGGGTGAGCCGGGTCAAGGACGGCCCGGTACCGCTGCACCGGGAAGAAGCGTTCGCCGTGCCTGGTGTTTTCCTTTTGGGCGGGGGAAAGGGACTTTGCCATGGACAGCACCTCCAATAGAGCAGGATTGTGTTATAAAATGCAAAAAGAATGCAAGAATTTAGATGATAATCGCAGTATAATACATTTATCAAAAGAACGCAACAGAAAGGGGCATTCTCCATGGAAAAAAAGTGGTGGCATGATAAGGTTGCCTATCAGATTTATCCCAAGAGCTTTCTCGACACCAACGGTGACGGCATCGGCGATCTGGCGGGGATTCTGTCCAAGCTGGATTATCTGAAAGGCCTGGGCATTGACTTTCTCTGGCTGTCTCCCATCTATCCCTCGCCCTTTGCCGATCAGGGCTATGACATCGCCGACTATTACGGCATTGCCCGGCAGTTCGGCACCATGGAGCAGTTTGACGAGCTGCTGACCCAGGCGAAAAAGCGGGATATGCACATCATCATGGATCTGGTCATCAACCACTGCTCCAATGAGCACGAATGGTTCCGAAAGGCTCTGGCCGACCCGGAGGGAGAGTACGCGGACTACTTCTATTTCCGCCGGGGCAAAAACGGCAATCCTCCCAGCAATCTGCGCTCCTATTTCGGCGGCAGCTGCTGGGAGCCGGTGCCCGGCACGGACAAATACTATTTCCATATGTTTGCCAAGGAGCAGCCGGATCTGAACTGGGAAAATCCGGTGGTGCGGCAAAAGCTCTACGACATGGTGAACTGGTGGCTGGACAAGGGCCTTGCGGGCTTCCGGATCGACGCCATCATCAATATCAAAAAGGATCTGTCCTTCCCGGACTATCCGGCGGACGGCCCGGACGGCCTGGCCATGTGCACCCAAATGGTGGACAGCGTGGAGGGCGTGGGAGATTTCCTGGCAGATCTGAAAACCCATACCTTTGCCAGGCACGATGCCTTCACCGTGGCGGAGGTATTCAACATGAAGCCGGAGGAACTGAAGTGCTTTATTGGTGACGACGGATATTTTTCCACCATGTTCGATTTCAGCGCCCACATTCTCAGCAACGGAGCCCACGGCTGGTACGAAGCTCCAGATATCGATTTTACCCAGTGGCGGGATGTGATTTTCCGGTCTCAGGAGGAAACCCAGGAAATCGGCTTCAAGGCGAACATCATCGAAAACCACGACGAGCCGCGGGGAGTCTCCCGGTTCCTGCCGGACTATGCCCGCAATCCCATGGGCAAGAAAATGCTGGGTACGGTGAGCTTGCTCCTGCGGGGCATTCCCTTTCTTTACCAGGGTCAGGAAATCGGCATGACCAATGCCCACTGGGGCAGCATCGGTGAATTCAACGATATCAACACTAAGGATCAGTACCGGGTGGCACTGGACGCGGGACTGACCGAACAGCAGGCGCTGGCCGCCTGCGAGAAAATGAGCCGGGACAACGCCAGAACGCCCATGCAGTGGGATTCTTCCCCCAACGCCGGCTTCACCACCGGCACCCCCTGGCTCAAGGTCAACGACAACTACCGGGACATCAATGTGGCCGCCCAGGAGAACGACCCGGATTCCGTGCTGAACTACTACCGCCGCCTGACGGCGCTGCGGAAATCCCCGGAATACCGGCAGCTGTTCACCTATGGCAAATTCCATCCGGCTTTTGAAAATTCCCACCGGATTCTGGCCTATTACCGGGAAAAGGACAATCAGCGAGTGCTGGTGGCGGCGAATTTCGGCCGGGAGAAGCAGCATCTGCATTTGCCCGGAACCGTGAAGAAGACCCTTCTGACCAATTCCGGCCGGGAGAACACCGGCTCTGCCATGACCCTCGCCCCAAGCGAGGTGGTTGTGCTGGAACTGGCGTAAGTCGGAAACCAATGGCAAAACGCAAAAGGCTCCCTTTGTACAAAGGGAGCCTTTTCGGGTTTATCGGATATTCCCATTTTTGAACTGAGCCATCATCTCGTTGGTCAGACTGTAGTCGTCGGGTTGAAGTACGATTTCCTCCCGGCGTACCCAGGCAGCGTATTTCAGCTCGCCCGGATCCATGGTGATCTCCCCGCTGCCGTCCAAGTCGCAGTAGAAGCCCAGCAGCAGATCGTTGGCAATGCCCCAGGGCTGGGATTTATAATAGGTGATGTTCTTCACCCGGATACCGGCTTCCTCCATAACTTCCCGCGCCACGGTTTCCTCGGCGGTTTCGCCGATTTCCGTGAACCCGGCGATCAGGGCGTTGTGGGCAAAGCCCTTCCGGTACTTGGTCAGAAGCAGCTTTTCCCCGTTCCGCACGCCTACGATGACCGCCGGCATAATCCGGGGATACACGGTGTTGCCGCAGGCGCAGACCATGGCTCGTTCCCGGTCTGAATGGGTCATGGCCTTGCCGCACCGGCCGCAGAACCGGTTGTCCCGGTACCAGTCGGACAGATGCTTGCCCGTGAGCATGGCAAACATCATTTCCCGGGGAAAGCGATCACTGCCCCGCAGGGCACGGACGTCCGCAAATTCCCCCTGGGGCAGGGGAACATCACCCGCCGCCCGGAAAAAACGGCTGCTGTCCAGGGTGAACAGATAGACAAAGGGGCTGCCCGCCGGAAAGTCCTTCACTTTGGGCAGGCCTTTTTCCGTCAGCAGCACTTTGCCGCCGTCGAAAAAGAGCACATAGTCCTCGGCTTCCGGTGCGGCGGCAGGGTCATATTGATTGCCCAGCCTGTGGGGCGCGATATCCTGAATCATGACAATTCTCCTTATGGGAAAGCGTTTTTCATCAGCATACCACATTTTTCCCCGGATTGCAATTCCTGAAAAATCGGCGCCTACCCGACAAAAAAGAACCTACCCAAAGGGGCAGGTGTATGATAGAATAGGCGAAAACCCTAAGGAGGCGGGACAATGGCATCGGACAAGGAATATGTGCGCTATGTGCTGGAGCAGCTGTCCGGGTTGGAGGAGATTTCCACCCGGGCAATGATGGGGGAGTACATCCTCTACTATCGGGGAAAGGTGGCGGGCGGCATTTACGACAACCGGCTGCTCATCAAGCCCGTGGCGGCGGCAGTGGCTCAATTTGAGAATCCGATTTATGAAATTCCCTATCCCGGCGCCAGGGAAATGCTGCTGGTTGACCGGCTGGACGACCGGGAATTTCTGACGGAGCTGTTCCGGGCCATGTATGAGCAGCTGCCCGCGCCGAAGAAAAAAGCATCGGGAGGAAACCGAAAATGATGATGGTATTGTTTTGGATCGGAATTCTGCTGTTTGCCTGGCGGCTGATGGTCTTTGCGTTCCATGCCGCATGGAGCATTACAAAGTGCGTCCTGTTTACGGTGGGAGTCCCGCTGATTCTGATTGCCCTGTTTTTCGCGGGAATGGTCTATCTGGCGGTGCCGCTGCTGGCCATCGGACTGCTGGTGTCCTTCCTGGGACTCAGAATTTCCTGAGGCGGTATCCGCACAATTGGGCAACGCTGCCATACAAAAGGGGTACCCCGTTGGGGTACCTCTTTTTGCGTAAATTACCCGTTTCATACTGAACTCCAATTAGGGTCTATCTGAAAACCGTCAATATGACCAACGGCGAGGGATTTTCCGCCTGATGAAGCCATTTTTTAGCAGGAATACTCTGCGTATTGCAAGAAAAAATGGTGCCCAGCAGGTGGAAAAGACCCGCTGTTTGGGCGTGTTGACGGTTTTCAGATAGACCCTAAAATCTTTAAAAAAGATTTTAATTGCCTGAAGGGCATGGAGTTCATATGAGACTTGTTTTGTGATTTCTTTCCTTATAAATCACAAAACAGGCAGCGCCGTCAGGCGATGCCTTCCTGATTAAAATTAAGATTTTAATCAGGAAATAGTATCAGAAAGCAGGAATCAACAACCGAATCCGGTAATAGAATAATGGGGTGAACCCGGAGGCAGAGAACTTTTTTGGGAGAAAAGGGGCGAAGCCCGTGGAAATGCCTGTTTTTTCTTACAGATTCAGAACTTTGGCTTGCAATTCAAAGGTTTGGATGGTACAATGAAATAAATTAACGGCGGAAACCCGACACCGAAAGGGGGATGGACTGTTTGGAACCCAAGGACAGACGTCTGCGCCAGCGTCAGCGCAGAAAAAAGCTGTGGCAGACCACGGCAAAGCTGCTTACGAGTCTGGGCAGTCTCCACCGGCGGGGCAACCGGCGTTTCGCGGGTCGGTGGAGCGACGGACGGTTCACGGCGGCGGCTCTGGCGGTGATCGTGCTGGTGTCGGCGGTGATGCTGTGGCTTCCCAATCAGCTGGGCGTAGCCAACGACGGCACGGTGACGAGAACCATGCAGAACGCAGGGCTCAGCTATCTGGAGGCAGACCGGGAAAATGCCAACGACTATTTCACGGCAGTTTATGCCCTCCGTCATGCCGACCCCACCGACCGCTCCATCCAGCTGAGTCTGCTGGGCGCGGCGAAGGCGGCGGATGACCTTTTTACCGGCGACCAGCTGTTTGACGTGCGGTTTCTGGCAGGGCTGTACCTGCTGCTGGCCATCCCCGGCTGGGGACTGCTGATTTACGCGGTGGTGGGCAGAGCCGACGCCTTTGTGGAAAAGTGCGTGCTGGCAGGACTGTGCGTGCTGATTCTGGGGGACGTTTCCTATGTGACCTACTTCAACTCCCTGTACCCGGAGGCCATTTACCTCATCGGTCTGAGCTGCTTTTTTGGCGGCGCCATGAGCTTGCAGCGGAAGGGCAAAAAGAGCCTGGGCTCCTGGCTGGCAATTCTGGCAGGCGCGGCGGTGCTGTGCCTGACCCGGCGGCACTGCTGGATCTTCGGCTTTGGGGCGGCGCTGTTCTGCGTGACCCAGCTCCGGCTCAGCGAAAGCACCCTGGAGCGGACGGCCATTGCCTTAGCCGCCGGGGCGGCGCTGCTGGTGGGGCTGTGGAGCTTCGCCTTCGCGGAAACCGACTTTGACGACACCAGCCGGATTCACGCCATGACCCGAGGGGTGCTGCTCCAGTCGGCCAACCCGGAGAAGACCCTTTCGGAATTCGGCATTGACGGCTCCTACGCCATGCTGACGGATATCTCTCTCTACGACCAGTACCCGGCCGCGGAGGAAGCGGAATACTATATGCAAAACGGCTTCCTGGATCGATACAGCACCCTGGACATCGGTCTGTACTATCTGCGCCACCCAGGAGCTATGCTCTCCATGCTGGATCTGGGCATTCGCTCAGCCATGAACACCACCCGGGACTACTGCGGAAACTACCTCCGCTCCGCCGGAATGCCGGCCAGAGCCAGAAGCGTTTTCATGGGAGCCTACGGCGTGTTCAAAGCCCGATCCCTGCCCCATACGGCGGCGTATCCGGTGCTTTTGATGATCGTCTGCGCCGTGCTTTCCCGGCAGGGCTGGTGGCGGAAGAAGGAGCCGGATCGGTTTTACTATGTGTATTTCTGCACCACTTTAACGGCTTTCCTGGTCATTGGGGCTCATTTGACGGAAATCATTCTCTGGGGCGGAGACGCCCAGCTGACGCAGTACAATCTGATTTCGGGCTTCAGCATCGACATTCTTATGCTCTTTACCCTGTCGGAGCTGCTGCACCGGCTGAATATTCTGGAGGAAGCGCAGGTGAATCAATCATGAGCAAATCCATGGTTCCCATCCGGCAGATATATGGCAATCTGTCCGAACGGCGGAAAAGCAGCCTGATACAGGATCTGGGGCTTCTGCTCTTCCTGAGCACCGTCGGCGGGGCGGCAGCGACCATCGCCTTGGCGGGGGATCGGCAGGCAACGTATCTTGTCATGTTCGCCCTGGCCGGGGCGGGAGCGCTGCTGACGACCTACCGGTTCCGGTATCTGGCTGTGGGTCTGACAGGCTTGCAGGTGCTGACCTTCGCGGCCTACACCCTGTTTCGCTCCCTGACCCAGGGAATTTCCGTGGTGTGGCTGGATTATATGTGGCTCTTCCTGCCCCTGGCGGCCAACGCCGGAATGCAGCTGTTCACCGGCAGCATTTACCGCATTGAGCGGGCCAATGAGCTGCTGGGCGAGCAGATGGAGTCGGTGGTGCTGCTGGATTCTTTGACGGGGCTGTACAATATGCGGGCTCTGTATATCGATCTGGAACGGCAGATGCGCTTTGCCGCCCGGAACCAGATGCCCATCAGCCTGATGGTCATTCGCTTGCGCCATGCTGAGGAGCTTCACGCCATTGTGAACCGCCGCCGGTTCGAGCGGCTGATCCAGACGTTGGGAGAGATACTCTCCGGCTGCGTCCGGCTGGAGGATCGGTGCTACAGCATCGACAACCAGACGGGAGAATTTGCCATTCTGCTGACCTGCGACAAGTCGGGGGCGGGGCTGGTGCGCCGCCGCATTGAGAACGCCTGCGCCCAGAAGGACGCATTCGCCGGGATTATGGATAAGGCGATCCGGGTGGATCTGCGGATTGCCTGCGTGCAGTACGAAGAGGGGATCCCAAATGCCATTGAATTTAAGCGGAAAGTGGACAGCGAGCTTCAGTACGA
This sequence comes from uncultured Oscillospiraceae bacterium, assembly GCA_934630985.1. Taxonomy (GTDB): domain Bacteria; phylum Bacillota; class Clostridia; order Oscillospirales; family Oscillospiraceae; genus Faecousia. The sequence continues at coordinate 23,024 of CAKTXO010000004.1, forward strand.
CGTGTAAGCTCCTGATCATCCTGGCCTTGATTTTAAGCCTGAGCCTTCCGGCGGGGGCGGCTTCTGCGGAAAGCACCCTCTCCGGCGGCGACATCCTGCTGCTTCACGGTCAGACCCTGGATGACGGGGATCTGGCCAATCTGCGGCAGATTGCCGATGGAGCCACTGCCCTGGGCAGAAGCCTGGATCTGGCGGAGCCGGGGGAGGCCATCGCCCATCTGACGGACTACAAGCTGGTGATCTGTTACGACCTGAAGGCAGACCCAATCCTGGCAAGACGGCTGCTGGACAGCCAGACGAAGCTGCTGGTTCTGGGCGGCGAGCTGATTTGCGATCTTGGCCGGGCCCAGGTGATTTCCAACGCCGGAGACAACGGCGTGCTCCGATTTGATTTTTCCGGCGGAGACGGCTACGGCACCATTGTCACCCTGCCGGAGAGCCTGTACCGATTGGAGGGGGACTATCAGAGCGGCAGTCTGGAAACCCTGACGGATACTCTGTCCTTCTGTGCCGGAAGCGATACCCTGCGCTATATCCCCCTGACGGATATGTCCGCCGACCTGACCCGGGCAGCGCTGATGTGGGAGCTTTCCGGATATCTGTGGGAATACAACGGCCTGCCGCCCCAGCGGGGGCAGTACTGGGTGCTGGATAACGTGTACGCCTACATGCCGGCTCAAGAGCTGCTGGCGCGGGTGGAGCGGCTGGCGGAGGCAAAAATTCCCTTTGTCATCAGCGTCTACCCTACCTTCCAGAACGGGGACTATCCCGCCATGGGTCAGTTCTGCCAGGTGCTCCGCTATGCCCAGGCGGCAGGCGGCGCAGTAATTCTACGGGTGCCGGAGCTGCGCAGTCAGGTTTCCGATTGGGCTGGTTTCAGCGCCCGGATGACCGAGGCGGTGACCGCCCTGACAGACCATGGGGTCTATCCCCTGGGCTACGACGTGCCCTACAGCTGGCTGTGGGACGAAGATGCCCTGACCTGGATGCGCCGAAGCCGGACGGTCTTTCTCTATGAGGACGAGGAGCCGGTGAACTTCACCCGGCAGACCCGGCGGAACATTGCCTACGATAACTACAACAATCTGATTTTTCCGGTGCTGGATCTGGCGAAGGACGGTCAGAACACCCTGCTTCAGTTCCCGGCGGCTCAGCGGATTTCTGCCTCCGTTTCCTTGCGGGAGCTGGAAGCGAACCTTGACCGGGTAAAAAACAACCGGAATTTCTACTATAGCCTCTGGGACAGCGACCAGTCTCTGTGGGCGGACAATCTGCATTTAAGCTATCATGGAGGCTCCGTGACCCTGAACGACGAGCTGCAAAGCCTGGTCTACACCCCGGAACCCTATGAGGAAAATTACGATTACCAGCGAAACATACTCAAACGGTTTACCGTCAGCCTTCAGAATGAGAGCCATTTCCTCATCGGCCTGGTGGCGGTGGTGACGGCGCTGTTCCTGGGAATGATTCTCTATGCCCGGAGGCAGAGCAGAAAACACTTTTTTTACCCCCCGGAAAGGAAGAAAACCAATCCTGAGGAGAAAGGGAGGGAATGACGGATGTCCTGGATCGACGGCCTGTCCCTGTATGCCATCTGCGCCATCTGGTCGCTGATGATTCTCAACGTGATCCTGTCCATCGGCGGATTCCTTCACTACATGCGCCTGGAAAAAACCGGCGGACGGGTGCCCCTGAAGGAGTACCCCATGGTGAGCATTCTGGTGCCTGCTCACAATGAGAGCATTGTGATCTCCCGGACGGTTCGGGCGCTGCTGGGCTTTGACTACCCCAAGGAGAAATACGAGATCATCGTCATCAACGACAACTCCACCGACGACACCGAGGAAAAGCTTCAGGCCATCCAGCGGGAGTTTCCCGACCGGCGGCTCATGGTGGTATCCACGGACAACGTGGTGGGCGGCACGGGAAAATCCAACGCCCTGAATATTGGCTTTTCCCTGAGCAAGGGCAGCGTCATTGCCATCTATGACGCGGACAATACCCCGGAGCCCCAGGCACTGACCATTCTGGTGGAAAATCTCATGGCTGACCCCAAGCGGGGAGCGGTGATTGGAAAATTCCGTACAAGAAACCGGAATGCCACCATTCTGACCCGGTTTGTGAACATCGAGACTCTGGCCTACCAGTGCATGAACCAGGCGGGACGGTACTTCTATTTTAAGCTCTGCACCATTCCCGGCACCAACTACGTTATCCGCCGGAGCATCATCGAGGAAATCGGCGGCTGGGATCCCAAGGCGCTGTCCGAGGACACGGAGATCAGCTTCCGGCTCTACCGGATGGGCTACTACATCCAGCACATGCCCTTGGCCGTGACCTGGGAGCAGGAGCCTCATCTGCTGCCCGTCTGGTTCCGGCAGCGAACCCGGTGGGCAAAGGGCAATCTCTATGTGCTGGTCAAGAATTTCAAGTATGCCTTTGACCCCCACGCGGGAAAAATGCGGCTGGATGTGATTTACTACCTGATCGTCTACATCCTGATGCTGTCGGCTCTGGTGATTTCCGACGCCGTGTTTTTCACGGGCATTCTGGGCTTTACCCATGTAACCCTGGGAGGCTTCTCCACACTGCTGTGGGTGATGGCCATTCTGGTGTTCGTGGTGAACATCATGCTGACCCTGGTCACGGAGAAAAATGAGTTCACCCTGGAATCTGCCACTTTGGCGCTGCTGATGCTCTTCACCTACTCGAAACTATGGGTATTTGTGGTGGTGAAGGCTCTGTGGATGTCCGTGTCCGACGCGGTGGTGGGCAAGCAGGTGGTCTGGGACAAAACCGTCCGTTACGAGGAAAAGGCCTCGGACGAAGTGGATGACGCGGTGCTGGAGGAAATGATCCGCACCGGACTGCATAAGAAGTGAAAGGAGATGGGGGATATGAACCGGTTTCAAAAAGTGCTTTCTCTGAGCCTGGCGGCAGTGCTGCTGGTGTGCCTGCTGCCCCTGGGAGCCATGGCGGATACCCAGCAGACGGCCACGACGGAGGTTCAGGACATTCAGGAGGGTACCAGTCAGGAGCTTCTGGACGCGGTGATGGACACGAATCCGGAGGATGCGGGGGTGCCGATTCTTCAGGAGCCGGAGCATCCGCAGACGCCCTACACCAAGGAATTTACTTACACCGAGGACGTGCTTCTCAGCGGCATTTTCGATACCAACCAGTTCTATTTCCGGGTGCGGCCCTACTGGGGCACCCAGTATGCCTATGCCCGGATCCAGTTCACCCTGAGCCAGCTGATTGGGGACGGCCCTGCCAGCCTGACCTTCTCGGTGAACAACAAGCCTGTGTATTCCTGCAAGGTGGCCTATACCGACGGCCAGCAGCAGATTCTCTATGTACCCATTCCGGTAGACTTGCTGAACATTGGCTACAACAGCTTCGGCGTCACGGGTTATGTGCGCATTTATGACGACGAGGGCTGCATCGACGATCTGACGGGCGCCAACTGGGTGCGCATCGAGGAAAGCTCCTTCGTCACCGTGGGCTACGATGTGGTGGATTCCCGGAACGAGATTCAGTGGTATCCCTACCCCTTCCTGTCCACCACCGATGAAACCGGAAGCCGGACTGCCGTGGCGGTGTCCGATGCCATGAGCGAAAGCGAGCTGGCGGCGGCGCTGCTTCTGCGGGCCGACCTGTCCGCGGAAACCGACGGGGAGGACGAAATCACCCTGACCACCCTGTCCCAGACGGAAAAATGCGACAAAAAGGTCATTGTGTCCCTGGCGGAGAATCTGCCGGAGACCCTGAAGAGCCACCTGCAAAACGGCGGGGAGAACCTGACCGACCGGGCAGCCATTGTCTGCTTCGGTCAGGGGGAGGATCGAACCCTGCTGCTGGCCTCCGCCGACGGAGACTGCCTGATGGAGGCGGCTCGACTGCTGGTGGACGAGAGCCGGGTGCTCCAGGAGAAGAAGACGGTGACTTATGTCCAGCGGGATGCAAGCCGGCTGATGCTGGATGCCCTGAATTACGGAAACGACAGCCAGATTTACACCCTGCAAAGTCTGGCCGGGGGCGGCCTGAGCTATGTGGGTCCCTTCCATCAGGAGAAGACCATTTTCCTGCCCTTCTCCGGAGGCTATGTGCTCTCCGGCACCGGCAAGATCGATCTGAGCTTCCGCTACAGCGAGAATCTGGACTTTACCCGCTCCCTGGTGACGGTTTACTGGGGCAGCATCCCGGTGACCAGCAAGAAGCTGAGCCGGGAGAACGCCGGCGGGGACAGCCTGAGCTTCTCCCTGCCCGCAGATGTGGTGGGCGCCACTGCCGGAAGCATTCAGGTCACCTTTGACCTGGAGCTGCCCGACCTGTTCTGCACCCCCCGGATGGACGAAATGCCCTGGGCCTATGTGGCGGAAACCTCCACCTTCTATCTGCCTGTGGGCAAAACCGGACGGCTGTCCTTTGATAACCAGCCTGCCCCCTTTGAGCTGAGCAACCGGTTCAATGCTCTGACGGTGGTGGTTCCCGAAACCATGACCCAGGCAGAGCTGAATACCCTGGGTCAGGTCACAGCCCTGTATGGCGTGAACATCAGCGCCTACGGCGACATTCAGGCCGTCCGGGCAGGGAATTTCGATGAAAACACCGATCGGAACCTGATCGTGCTGGGCACTTATCAGGACAACGCTCTGCTCAGAACCCTCAATGACCGGCTGTCCTTCCAATATACCCAGGACGGCACCGGCTTTGCCAGCAACGAAAGCCAGATTCTGTCCCAGGATTATGCCCGCCGGATTGGAATCATGCAGCTGCTGCCCTCGCCCTATGGGGAGGATCGCTCCATTCTGGCGGTATGCGCCGCAGGCGATGAGGCGATGAGCCGGATTGGGGAATATCTTCAGAAGGACGAGAACACCTGGAAGCTGAAGGAGGATGCGGTAATTTTCGACCCCAATGGGGAGATTCACACCTACCGCTTCCTTCAGGAGACGGCTATGCAGACTCCGGATCTGAAGGAATTCGTGAAGAACAACAAGGACACCGTGCTCTTTGCCGTGGCGGCGGTTTCCGCTATGGCCCTGTTCCTGCTGGCGGTGATCCTGGTGCTGGTGCGTATCTATCTGAACCGCCGAAAGGATCAAGGATGAGAAAGAAAAAAGTCATGCTGGTCTTCGGTACCCGGCCGGAGGCAATCAAAATGTGCCCGCTGGTGCGGGAGCTGAAGGGAAGAGCCGACTTTGAAACCCTGGTCTGCGTCACCGGTCAGCACCGGGAGATGCTGGAACAGGTGCTGGAATGCTTTCAGGTGAAGCCGGACTATGATCTTGCCATCATGGAGCCGGGGCAGACCCTCTTTGACATTACCCGGAAGATTCTTGACGGGATGAAGCCCATTCTGGAAGGGGAGCGGCCTCAGGCGGTGCTGGTTCACGGCGATACCTCCACGGCTTTTGCCGCGGGACTGGCCGCTTTCTACTTAGGAGTGCCGGTAGGACATGTGGAGGCGGGGCTGCGTACCTACGACATTGCCGCCCCCTTCCCGGAGGAATTCAACCGACAGGCAGTGGACAGCCTGTCCACCTGGTACTTCGCCCCAACGGAAGGGGCGAAGGAAGCCCTTCTCCGGGAGAGCAAGAACCCGGACAAAATCTACGTTACCGGCAACACCGCCATTGACGCTCTGCAAAGGACTGTCCGGCAGGACTATACCCATCCGGAGCTTGCCTGGGCGCAGGAGAAGGGCTCCCGGTTCGTACTGCTCACCGCTCACCGGCGGGAAAATCTGGGAGAGCCCATGCTGCATATTTTCCGGGGCATTCGCCGTGTTCTGGACGAGCACCCGGAGGTGCGGGTGCTCTACCCCATTCACAAAAATCCCCTGGTTCGCCAGGCGGCGGAGCAGGTCTTCGCCGGGGAAGACCGTCTGCGGCTTATTGAGCCGCTGGATGTGCTGGATTTTCACAACTTTATGGCGAAGGCGGATCTGATTCTCACGGACAGCGGGGGCATCCAGGAGGAGGCTCCCTCACTGGGCAAGCCCGTCCTGGTGCTGAGGAACACCACCGAGCGGCCGGAGGGTCTGGCGGCAGGTACCTTGAAGCTGGTGGGCACAAGCCAGGAAAATGTGTACCGGCAGTTCAAGGAGCTGCTGGAAAATGAGGCGGAATACCGGCGCATGAGCACCGCCTCCAACCCCTACGGCGACGGCAGAGCCAGCCGCCGGATTGCCGATGCTTTGACCCGGGAGCTGGGCTGACATGAAAGAGAAGCAAACCCTTCGGCAGCAGAATTTGGCTGCCTTTGCCCTGGGAGCCGTGGCGCTGCTGGGGTGCCTGATGATTTTGTTCCTGCCGCCCCGACCGACCATGGGCGACACGGGGTTCTATAGCCGGGTTTTGCCCCAGCTGGGGCTGACCCAGGGAAGCACCCAGGGAGTTTTTGCCGGAACGGGCATCCCCTGGGGCGGCTTGCTGCAATGGAACGCCGGTTCCAGCCTGGTGTATCCCGCCGCCCTGACACAAGTGCTGGCCTTCGGTGGGGAAGTGTCCCTGTCCTTTCTGGCGGGAATTCTGGCGGTGCTGTACGCCCTGGCTCTGTTTTTCCTGTGCAAAGCCCTGTGCGCCCTGTTTGGAAGTTGGGGAGTGCTGGCATCGAGCCTGTGGGCGTTTGCGGGAATCTGCGGAAACTATGTGCTCTATTTTCCCTCCTTCTACTGCTGGGGGTGGCTGCTTGTGGCGGCGACGGCATTTGCGGCCTTTGCTTTCCGTGGGGTGGCTCTTCTCTGGCAGGGAGTCCGGGGCAAAACCGTTTGGCTGCCCCTGTGGCTGACGGGACTGCTGCTTCTCACGGTCAGTGAGCTTTGCGTCGCCTGGGTTGCGCCCGTCCTAGGATTGCTTCTCTGGCAGAGCCTTTCCGCCGAGAAAGCCCGCCGGGGAAAGGCCATGGCGGTGCTGGCGGCGGTGCTGCTGGCTCTGTGCGCCGGCCGTTTTGCCCTGGAAAACGGCCAGATTTTCAACCGAACCAATTTGTATCACAGCTTCTTTGAGGGGCTGATGACCGTTTCTTCGGATCCGGAGCAGACTCTCCGGGATTTTGATTTGGACGAAAACCTTCTTCAGGATGTGGGAAAATCCGCATATTTGCCTGAAGAGGACTACTATATTTCCCCCAACGGGGAGAAAAGCGCGGAGATTTACGATCATCTCAGCTACAGCCGGATTGCCGCCTGCTATCTGCGCCGACCGGAGCGGATTGCCGCCATGGCGGAAAAGCTTCTGAACGCCGGCGGCCATGTGGACGTGGGGCTGTGCGTATCCCAAGAGGGAACCCCGGTGCCCCGGGGGGACTACTGGGACTTGCTTCGGAATTTGCTGTTTGGAAAATCGGGAAGCTTCCTGGCGGTATCGGTGCTCTGCGGCCTGGTGGGGCTGGGTGTCTGTCTGAAAAAGAAAAGCTGCTGGGGACTTCCCGGACTGCTGCTGCCCCTGGGCAGCTGGCTTTGGCTGCTGGCGGCCATTCTGGGATCCGGTCTGGCAGAAGGAGAGCGGAACCGGATGGGCTTTCAGATGCTGTTTGACGGGCAGCTTGTCTACCTTCTGACCCTGCTGGGGTTGGGAATCACCAGCCTCTTCCGTACCCTGGTCTATTCTCCCCTGAGTGCCAGAAAGGCTCCGGAGCCGGTTTTTCCGGCAGAGGCTTATGCGCCCTTCCGGGCACCGGCCTGGTTGACGAAGGGCAAAGTCAAAGCAAACGCCATCTGGGAGAATCCCAAGGCTTTCTCCCGATGGATGGCGCTTTTGTGCCTGATTCTTATGGTGCTGGTGCTGTATGTGCCCCGGTTCGGCGCTTACAGCAACGGCGATTTCGGTCGGATGATGGACGCCATGGGTCTGGTACACACCCCGGAGAACTATTTTCATCCGGAGGCGCAGTATCAGAAGGTCATCGAACGGTATGACTATCTGGAACCCTACGACTGGACGCGAATTCGGCCTGACCGGGTGGAGCTGACCCAGAGCTGGATTTCCGCCCTTATGCGGGTGCTCTATGATCTGGCGGGGGTGCCCTTCTCCACGGCGGTGCTGGGGATATTCCACCTGGGAACCCTGGCTTTGTGTCTGTACGCTCTGGTTCTGGCGGTGCACCGGCATCTGGGGAAGAAAAGTGCCCTGGTTTTCGGCCTGGGCTATGGGCTCCTGTTCTGTGGCAGCTCCAATATGGGCTGGTTCAACTCCCTCTATGGTGAGGGCATTGCCTACATCGGGCTGATGCTGGTGCTGGCGGCCAGCGCGATGACCATTGAGGGCAGACGGGGGCTGGGACTTCTGACCCTGGCAGCGGCCAGCGTATATCTTGCCTGCGCCAAGGCCCAGTACGCCTTGTTTGCCCCGGTGCTGCTTGTGTGGTGGGGAATTCTGGCCTTTGCCACGGCAAAGAACCGGACCGCCCGGGCAGGTACGGCGGCAGCGGCTCTGCTGATTACCTTCCTGCTGGGAGCCTCGGCGGTGAGCGTCTACCGGAACAACGAATCCATTTCCTCTCAGGACACCCTCTACAGCGGCCTGCTGAACGGCATTCTTCTCTACGCCGACGACCCGGAAACCGCCCTGGCGGAGCTGGGTCTGGATTCCGGACTGATTGCCGATAAAGGCAAGCACCCCTATCTTCCCAAGGAGGATTACTACTGCCCGCCCAGAACGGAAATGGCGGAGGAACTGATCTACAGCAAGGTCAGCTCCACAGACTATCTGCGCTGGTATCTGACCCACCCCAAGGCCTTCTGGCGGCTGCTCAACGACACCGCCGGGTACTCCGCCGATCCTATGCCCGACCTGAATCTGTACGTCGGCGAGTTCAACAACCAGCCTCACAGGCAGGTGAACAAATGGAATCTCTGGGCTGAGATTCGCCCCAGCCTGATTCCCAGGTATTTTCTCGGCTATGTGCTCCTTTTCGGCGGCCTGGTCTGCGGAAGCCTGTGGACGATTTTCTCTAAGAAAAGCGGCGGGAAGAAGCGGCTTTACGGAGCTCTGCTCATCGTGATTACGCTTCTGGGAGCCATCCAGTATCCTCTGCCCATGGTGGGCAACGGTCACTCGGATCCGGTAAAGCAGCTGTATTTCTTCCGGGAAATTACGGATTTTACCTATCTGTTCCTGCTGACCTGGGTTTCCGCCCGGATGACAAGACGCCATAATACTATTTCTTAATAAAATGATTTCATCATTTTATTCTGCCGTGAAACGGCAGACCGCCTGGGCGGCGGTAAGAAATGTATTGACTTCGTTTTTAGCGGCAGTGGCCACTGGCCGCAATCCTGCGGCCTCATAAAACGCTTTTAAGCGTTTTGTTAGGGTCTATCTGAAAACCGTCAACACGCCCAAACAGCGGGTCTTTTCCACCTGCTGGGCACCATTTTTTCTTGCAATACCCAGAGTATTCCTGCAAAAAAATGGCTTCATCAGGCGGAAAATCCCTCGCCGTTGGTCATATTCCCGGTTTTTAGATAGACCCTAAAAACTCGTATAACTTCATTCAAGAAAGGCACGATATCATGCAGGCACGAAAAACATGGTTCGCGGGACTGTGCGTATTTCTCTATCTCTGCGGCAGCGTCTACACCCTGCTCAGCGGCTTGTCCACTCTGGGAGAGGGGCGGGAATACCCTTACCTTTACCCGGCTGGGCTGATTGTGCTGATGTGCGCCGCTTTCTTTGGAGCGGTGGTGGTGTGCACCCTGTGTGCCCGGTTCCGATTTGCCGAAAAGCTGTCGACCCGTCCTCTGGTGGCCTCGGCTCTGGAGTGGGGACTGGGGGCGGCGGTGCTGCTGGCATCCTTCGGGGTGCGGATGGTGTACATTCGCCATTTTCCCATGGCGCCGGAGTCGGACTATAAAACCTACTATGAGATTGCCCAGCTCATCAACCGGGGCACTCTTCTGGAGGACGGCGCGGGCTACTGCGACTATGTGTCCATGTTCCCCCATGTCTACGGCTATAGCAGCGTCCTGGCGCTGGTGATGGGCGTGTTCGGCGACTCCGTCTGGGTGGGACAGGTATTCAATATCGCCTGCGCGGTTGCGGCCTGCTTTTTCCTCTGGCGCAGCGCGGCCATGCTGGCGGGCAGAGCCTCGGCTCTGGCAGCTCTGGCACTTGCGGCCTTCTGGCCTTCTCAGATTCTCTACAACAATTTTCTGGCGGCAGAGTACCTGTTTTCCGCCATGCTCCTGTTCTGCCTGTGGCTGTTTCTGGTGCTGGTAAAGGCGGATATCTCCGACGGGGAATCCCAGGTCGGCCTGCTGCTGGGACATATGTTCCTGGGCATTGCACTGGCCATGACCTCCGCCATCCGACCGATGGCCATGCTGCTGTTGATTTCCATTTTGCTGTACCTGATTCCCAGCCAGGCAAAGCTGCCTCTGCGGCCGGCAAACGATCTGCCGGTGTCCGCCCGTGCCATGAGCCGGGGCTGGATTCGGGGGGCGGTGATCTTGGGAGCCTACCTGTTTGCCTCTGCCCTGATGACGAAATCCGTATCCTTCCTGGTAGACCGGCAGCTGGCGGGAGGCAGCGCCTCCTTCGGCTACAACCTGCTGGTGGGACTGAATCAGGAGTCCTTCGGCGGCTGGAACCAGGCGGACGCGGATTATCTGTACGATGCGCTGGCGCAGACCGGCAGTGCCCAGCTGGCTCAGGCCGCCTGTCGGGATCTGGCCATGCAGCGGCTGAAAGCCCCGCTGCCCAGCCTTCTGAATCTGTTTTTCCATAAGTACAGCGTCCTCTGGGCCAACGACGACTATGGCTCTACCTGGAATTTGCTGTTCATGGATCAGCAGGGCACTCTGACCCAGGCAAGGCAGACCTTCCTGTATGCTGCCCGGAACCTCAACAACTACGTCTATCTGACGGCGGTGGCCTTCTCCGCACTGGGGGTGTTTCTCACCATCCACCGCCGGGGCACTTGGGCTTATGTGCCCGTAACCCTGTTTCTGGGGACGGTTGCCATGCACCTGCTGGTGGAAAACCAGAACCGATATCATTTCCACGCTCTGTATCTCTTCGCCCTGCTGGCGGCGGTGGGACTGCACCTACTCTACGAGGAATGCGACGACTACCTGGTTCGGGGGCGGGCGGCCAGAACCCGGGCTTTGGAGGAAAAGCAGGCGGAGGCCGCGGCCATGGCGCGGATTGAGGAAGCCCAGCAGTATTGCGCCCAGCTTCAGCAGCAGAAAATGGAGGGTCAGTTCGACATGGATTCCGCACTGAAATCCGGTCATGTCCGGGTGTCCGTCTCCGAAGCGGTGGAAAAGAAGCCGGAGAAGCAGGCGGAGACCCTTCCGGACAAAGAGCCGGAAAACGTGGGATAAGGAGAGTCTATGGAAAAGCTGCAAAAGATTCTCATCGGAGCCATGGTGTTCTTCTTCCTGCTGGGAGCGGCGGCACTGATTCTGCTTCTCCGGCCGGAGCCTGAGGCCGCGGCGGCGGAAACCCAGCCTCAGCAAACCCTGACCCAGTCCCTTTGGCGGTATCCGGACAATCTTCGGCTGGGGGAAGCCCTGGCAAGCCGGACGTTCACCACACCGGAGGGGCAGACCACCGATCTTTCTCCTTATTTGGGGGAGCAGGGAACCCTCTGTATGTATTGGGGCAGCTGGTGCGGCTACTGCGAAAAGCAGGTAGAGCTGCTGCTCCCTCTGACCCAAAAGTTGGAAGACCGGGGCGTGAAGGTGCTGCTCATCGATAAAATGGATCCGGAGAAGGAGAGCCTGGAAGCGGCGAAAGCCGCCCTTTCCGAAAAGGAAGTTTCCTTCGACTGGATCATCGATTCAGATTTGTCGGTGTACCGGGAGTTGGGGATGCACATCATTCCCACCACCTACTTTTTAGACAGCACCGGACGGGTACGGCTGTGCCGGCCGGGAACCATCGGCTCCGAAGCGGAGCTGGAGGCTCAGCTGGATTACCTGAAAAACGGCGCTGCCGCCGGAACGGAAAGCTTCCTCCGGCAGAATCTTCTGAATGCCGAGGGCGGCCTGCAGATGCACGTCTATGAAAGCGGCGGGGCTTCTCCCGACGGTCAGGATGTGCTGGCCGAGAGCCAGGGGCTTCTGATGGCCTACGCCGCCAAAACCGGAAACCGGGAGCTGTTTCGGCAGGCCTATGGCTATGCCAAAGCCCACCTGGATCAGGGAGGCCTGCTGGCCTGGTACGCATCCGGCGAGGAAAGGGGGCAGGTCAATGCCCTGCTGGACGATCTGCGGGTGCTGAAAAGCCTGAAGGCCATGGGAGACTATGACCAGGATGTTATGTCCCGAGCCATTGCCATTGCCGCGGGAAACCGGGATGAAGACGGAAATCTGGTGGATTTTTACAGCTTTTCCGATGGAAGCCGGGCAAACCGGCTGACCATGTGCTACTGCGACTGGCAGGCTTTGGAAATTATCCGCCCATTGGTTCCCGGCTTCGGCGACAGCCTGACCAAGGCAGAGGAAGTTCTGGAGGGGGCTTATCTAGGGGACGATTTTCCCTTCTACGCCAACTACTATGACTATGAAACAAAGACCTATGACGACGGCTCCCTGAATATGGCAGAGGCCATGCTGACCCTGCTTCACCAGGCACAGGCCGGGCATCTGAAGCCAGCCTCCCTGGGCTGGCTCCAAGCCCAGATGGCAGGGGATGGAATTTATGCCCGGTATGACACCCAGGGCAATGTGGTGCCCGGAGGCGACTATGGGTCCGCCGCCGTCTATGCCATTGTGGGTCTGATTGCCCAGGAGGTGGGGGACGACCTGCTTCTGACCCAGGCGGTGAGCCGGATGGAGGCATTCCGGTGTTTCCAGGCGGACAGCCCCCTGAACGGTGCCTTTGCCGACAGCCTGGAGGATGTGAATGCCTTCGACCAGTGCCTGGCTCTGGTGCTCTACGCCGGAATGAATTCTCAGGACACATAAAGGAGAAGCCTATGCTCTACAATTCCTTGCAATTTCTGCTGTTCTTCCCGGCGGCGGTGCTGGTGTACTATCTGACCCCGGCGAAGGGGCGATATCTCATGCTGGGGCTCATCAGCTACGGCTTTTACATGTGCTTTCGGCCTGTGTACGCCCTGCTGCTTTTCGGGGTAACGCTTGTGACCTACCTGGCGGGACTTGCCATCGGCAAACGTCGGCAGAGGGACAATGCCGGAAAGCATCCGGGTCTACTCTGGCTGGTGTTGGGACTGGTGCTGTGCCTGGGATGCCTGTTCGTATTCAAATATTATTCCTTTTTCGTGGGGGATGTACTCCGGGGGATTCAGGCGGTGTTCCCGGAGTGGGGTGTGACCAGCCCGGCGCTGAAGCTGGCTCTGCCTGTGGGAATTTCCTTCTTTACCTTCCAATCTCTTGGCTATGTCTTTGACGTTTATAGCGGCAAGCTGGAAGCGGAGCGGAATTTCTTCCGGTATGCGGCCTTCGTGTCCTTCTTTCCCCTGCTGTGCGCCGGGCCTATCGAGCGGGCGGGACGGATGCTTCCCCAGCTGGCTGCACCGGCGAAGCCCAGTGCCCACCGGATGAAGCGGGGGCTGTACCGGATGCTCTGGGGGTATTTCCAGAAGCTGGTGATCTCCGACCGGTGCGCCATTGCGGTGAGCCAGGTTTTCGGCAACTATGAAGCCTACGCCGGGTTCCAGCTGGTGACGGCGGCGGTGCTCTTCGCCTTCCAGATCTACGGGGACTTCGCCGGCTACTCCAATCTCGCCATCGGCGCGGCGGAGGTCATGGGCTTCCGGGTGGCGGACAATTTCAACACCCCCTATTTTTCCCGCTCCATCGGGGAATTCTGGCGCAGATGGCATATTTCCCTGTCCACCTGGTTCCGGGATTACCTCTATTTTCCCCTGGGAGGCAGCCGGTGCAGTCAGGCCAAGCACTACCGGAATCTGATGATCGTGTTTTTTGTCAGCGGCCTGTGGCACGGAGCCGGGTGGACGTTTCTGATCTGGGGCGGGCTGAACGGCCTGTTTCAGGTGGTGGGCGCCCAGAGCCGGGACTCCCGGAAGCGGCTTCGGCAGCTTCTGCGCATCCGGGAGGATTCTTTGGGCTATACGGTTTTTCAGATGCTCGTGACCTTCTGCCTGGTGGACATCACCTGGATTTTCTTCAACGCCGCCGATGTGCGCACGGCCTTCGGCTTCCTGGCCCGGATGGTGAGCACCCTGTCTCTGGGAAATCTCTTTGGCGGGGCGCTGTTCCAGCTGGGGCTTTCCAGCGTGGAAATGCACATCCTCTTTGTGGCGCTGGTTGCCCAGTTCGCCGTCAGCCTGTGCAATTACCGGGGAATTGTTCTGCGGGATGTACTGGGTCGTCAGGGGTTCCTGGTGCAGGATGTGGTGGCTCTGGTGGGAATCTTCACGGTGCTGATTTTCGGCATCTACGGCCCGGCTTACAATGCCGCCAGCTTCATTTACATGCAGTTCTAGGAGGGCGAATATGAGACGAAAAATCGAAATTTTTCTCCGGATTCTCCTGGCTCTGACGCTTTTTTGCGGCTGCTTTTATGTGGTGGACGCCACCCTGGAATTCAAGTATGACGACGGCGTGACCCCCATGTCGGACTTTTACCGCTACCCGGAGGACAGCATCGACGTGATTCTGCTGGGCAGCTCCCACCTGGGGGTGAACGTGGACACTACCATTTTGTGCAACGACTACGGCATCGGAGCCTATAAGCTCTGGGGCTCCACCCAGCCGGTGTGGAATTCCTATTACAATCTGGTGGAGGCTCTGAAAACCCAGCATCCCAAGGTGGTGGTGCTGGAAGAGCTGTGCCTGAGCCACAATGCGGAGTATTATGAGTATGCCAATGCGGTGAAAAATACCATGGGTCTGCGCTGGTCCCGGAACAAGGTGGAGGCGATTTTTGCCTCCTATGAACCGGGCGACCGGCTCAATGCCTTCTTCCCCCTATCCCAGTATCACAGCCGGTACGCCGAGCTGACGCAGGCGGATTTTCACAGCTATTTCTGGGACAATCGACTCTCCGAGCACAACACCCGGGACTGGAACGCGGTGTGCCCCATGCCTGAGCCTTCGGAAACTGCCGACCGCCAGCCGGTAGGGGAGAAGCAGATGACCTATCTGAAGAAGATTCTCTACCTGTGCAAGAAGAACAACATTCCCCTTCTGGTCGTGAAGGCTCCTTACTCTGCCCCGGAGACGGAAAAGGCAAGACTCAACACCGTCAATGACTACCTGAAAGAGGAGGGAATTCCGGTACTGGACTGTCTGACGAATTTCCGGGAGTACGGCTTTGACTACGCCACGGACTTTGGCGATACCGCCGGTCACCTGAACAGCACCGGCTGCGCCAAGCTGACTGCCATTCTGGGACAGTATCTCAAGGACAATTACGACCTGCCTGACCGCACCGGCGATCCTCTCTTCACCTACGCCACCCCTCAGGATGCAGAATTTATTCTGGGCAAGACCTTTACCGGCGACGGCCAGACCGAATTTCTGGATACCGGGAAAAAGCTCTATAGCGGCAGTCAGGATTATACCATTTTCACCCGGTTTGCCACCCGGTGTGACAGCAGCGAGAAGGTGCTCTTCTCCTGCTTCAGCGAGGCCGAGCCTTACCGGGGGCTGCTGGTTCGGCTGGCGGAGGACAATCAGCTGGATGTGGTGGTTGGCGGCAACTACTATACCAAGCTGGCTCTGCCGGAGAAGGAGTGGGTCACCCTGGCCATCACCAAGCAGGGCGATCAGTATACCTTCTATCTGGAAGGAGCCCAGGCAGGCTCTGCCCAAAGTTCCTGTGAAAATTATTCCGGAACCCTTCTTCTGGGTTGTGAGCGGATGGCGAACAACACCCTGGGACGGCTCAGCACCGTGGAAATTGACCGGTTTGAGCTCTACGACAACGCCAAATCTCCGGCAGAGTGCCTTTCCTGGACGGAAGAAAACCGGGTGAACCCCAGCCGGGAGCAGATTTTGGAAAGCTGGAAGGCAGCCTATGCCGGAATCGAAGCTTATACCCTGGATGGGCCTTTCCGGGGTGACGGGGAGACTTGGGTGGATACCGGTGTGCGGCTGTATGCTGACCCGGCGGCAGACTGGCATCTGACGGCGGATTTGCTGCTGGATGACCGGGACGGCACTTACCTCTCCTGCTTCAACGAGGAAGAGGGAGCTTACCGGGGACTTCTGGTGCGAAAGGCCGGGAACATGCTGTCTGTCCAGGTGGGGGAGGGAGCCGTATTCAGCACCCTGGTCTTTGACGGCGCTCACAATATCCTGGATATCGAAAAGACCGGCGACAGCTACTCGGTCACCTTCAACGGTACCCTTCTGGGCACGGCGGACAGCGAAGCCCTGCCCTATTACGGCAGCCTGCTGGTGGGCGCGGAACGGAACTTTGATCTGGAACCGTTCCGGCAGTCCGCGCTGACGGTGTGGAGCCTGACAGTGGGATAAAACAATTTCCCCGTGGGGCTTTCGGCTCCACGGGGAAATTGCTGCGGGGAAAATGGATATTTGAAAAAGGGAAGAATCAAAGGAATCCTGTCGCAAAATTTGACAATAGGAGCAGTTAGCAACTGCTAACCTCGTGGATATCATAGCGGAATTTGCCCCATTTGTCAAGCCCCTTTCAAAACTTTTCATTGGCACTTGACAACTGGGGTAATATGGATTATCATTCCGGTTAGAGAATGCTAACTCTTCATAGAATGATGAAAGAAGGAACTGTCAATGGGAAACGTGATCATTCTTGCAATCCTGCTGGTGATAGTTGTGCTGGCCGTGAACAGCGGCAGGAAGCATTTTAAGGGCAGCGGCGGCTGCTGCTGCGGCGGCGGGGAGGAACGCCCCCACAAGAAGCTGGAGGAGCCCGCCATCGGTCAGCGGGTGCTGAGCGTGGAAGGAATGCACTGCGAGAACTGCCAGGCGCGGATTGAGAAGGCCGTCGACCGTCTGGACGGAGTGGTCTGCAAGACCAACCTGCACAAGAAGACGGCAACGGTAACCTACAGTCAGCCGGTTTCCGACGATACCCTGAAGGAGATTGTGGAGAAGCAGGGCTACCGGGTTACGGAGATTCACTGAGCGAAAACGTCTGCCCCCGGAGGGATATCCCTCCGGGGGCTTTGATATGCTTATGTTGCCACTGGCGTGCGTTTGAATAGAAGGTGTCATTGCGAACTAGTCCGCAGACTGGTGTGGCAATCCGCTCTCAATATCCGGAAACTATCGGCGAAGCGCAAAGGCTCCCCTTGCTGACCAAGGGGGAGCTGCCCCAGTGCGCACACTGGGGCTGAGGGGATCAGAACTTTCCCTTTTTGACAATCCCTCAGTCTCGCGCTTGCGTGGGACGCGCGAGCCAGCTCCCTTTACACAAGGGAGCTGTGGGTGCTCCCGCACCAGTGCGTTTATCGATGGTTCTCGGAATATCCGGGGGATTGCCACGCCAGTGTGAGCACTGGTTCGCAATGACATATGCCCTACCGGGGGCGTTTTTCTTTGAATGTCATCCTCTTTCCCAAAAAACGCATACGGGCAATGCCATTCGGCATTGCCCGTACACGATTAGGGGAAATCCATTAGGAGGTATTTTAGGAGGTATTTCGGTTTTGGCTTATGCCAGTGCGGCACCCAGGTTCCGACAGGCCTCCTGGGCCTCATCGTCGGGGGCTTCCTGGCAGATCACGCTGTCACAGGCCAGCTTCGCGCCGTCTGCCTGACAGGTTTCCTCCCAGGTGCGCATCCACTCGCCGTCGCCCCAGCCGTAGGAGCCGAACAGGGCGATCTTTTTGCCGGAGAGCTTACTGCGGCAGTCCTGGAACAGAGGATCAAATTCGCTGTCCTCCAGTTCCTCCGCACCCATGGCGGGGCAGCCGAAGGCAACGGCATCAAATTCGTCCATACGCTCGGCGGAGAACTCAGCCACGGGAGCCAGACAAACCTCACAGCCTGCGCTTTTGGCGCCTTCGGCCACGGCATTGGCCATTTCCTCGGTATTACCGGTACCGCTCCAATAAACAACAGCAACTTTACGCATCGTATTTTCAACCTTTCCATTTATAATGGTATATCAACCGGCTACGGTCAGCCGTTCAATATCAATTCCCTTCGCCCAGGCATCGCAGTAGATTTCGGTACATTTGCGGTACTGGGCAAACTTCTGCCTGGCTCCTGCCTCGTCGGTGTAGACCTTCCAGCAGCCCACGCACTTGCAGGTGCAGGGCTTATTTTCGATGAAGCCGCACACATCTGCCGGAGGATAGCCCAGAAACAGGCCGATTTCGTGGGGAAACTCCTCCCGGGCACGGAGTTTTCGGGCTAGGCGCACCAGGCATTGCTCGCTTTTGGCGCAATCATAGCCCAGCGGATTCAAAATCCGCATGGCCTCCCCATGGCGCAAATCCTCCGCCAACTGCCGGGGTCGGTACAGGTAGATCAGCGCCTTCTTCTCCGAAAACCGGAGGGGAACCACCCGAAGCCCCTTCCGGCAGAGCCGACCGTTCAGCCGGCACAGAGAGGCCACCAGCTCCGCCCGATCCGGGCAAGGGCAGCTGAACAGATTTGCGGTTTTGATGCCTGCCAGGGTGGGGGCGCAGTTGCGGATCAGGTAATCCTCGGACATATCATTGGCTCCTTCCCGGCTGCTTTGCCAGCTGCCTTAAATGCTTTTTTAGGCGGAAAAGGAGCGTGAGCAGCATGACAAGTCCGACCAGGGCACTGCCGGTGGAGAAAAAGCCGGAGACAGTCAAGGAAGGCTCCTTTCCAAGGTTAGCAAACGCTAACCGACGGGTTTTGAAACGGTTAGCATTTGCTAACCGCCGTTATCATACACGAAGTTTGCCCATCTGTCAAGTAGGAAAATGAGAAAAGTTTTTGCGCCAGTGCCCAGCTTCTGATATAAAAGCCATTTTATCGAGAAATCCTATGACAGCAGCCTCGCAAAATTTACACCCCCTGTACACCAAGAACCCGTCGAATCTTTCTCTGCTGGGAAAATACGGACAGATGATGACGAAAATGACGGAAATTGACGCGGCCTTTGAAAAGTGGGACGACGCGGATATGAGCACCGCGGAGGCGGCCTATTATCTGGAGGTCAACGGCCGGGTGCTGCAAAAGCTGGCAAAGATTATGGGTTAAATAGGGAAAGCCCCCAATATACGTTGTCATTCCGAACCAGTCCGAAGACTGGTGTGGGAATCCCCCGGATAGAAGTAAAAACCACTGGTTTAGGATCTAAAATGTTTGAAAACTCGGGGGATTGCCACGGCAGTGTGCGCACTGCCTCGCAATGACATGGTTTTTCGACAGTCTGAGCCCCCGGCGATGCCGGGGGCTTTGCTTATTCGTCGTAGTCGAAGGACTTGAGGAAGGCCTTGGCCCGGTCGGTTTTGGGACTGGCGAAGAAGGCCTTGGGGTCGTCGGACTGCTCCACCACCGCGCCGTTTTCGATGAAGAGAATCCGGTTGGCAATGGCTCGGGCAAAATTCATCTCATGGGTGACAATGACCATGGTGCTGCCGGCTCTTGCCAGAGACAGCACCACCTCCAGCACCTCCCGAACCATTTCCGGGTCGAGGGCGGCGGTGATCTCATCGAGAAGCAGGATTTCCGGGTGCATACACAGAGCCCGGACGATGGCCACCCGCTGCTTCTGACCGCCGGACAGCTGCCGGGGGTAGTCGTCCTTCCGGTCGGCAAGGCCCACCTTTTGCAGAAGCTCCAGGGCTTCCTTTTCAACCTCGGCACGAGGCCGCTTCTGCACCTTCCTGGGGGCAAGCAGAATGTTTTCCAGAATGGTCTTGTGGGGGAATAGCTCATAGCTCTGGAAAACCATGCCGATTTTCTGGCGCATCCGGGTGATGGAGGGGTTGTCCCGAAGGACAGGCTCTCCGTCCAGGAGAATTTCGCCGGCCTGGATAGGCTCCAGGCCGTTCAGGCAGCGCAGCAGCGTGCTTTTGCCGCAGCCGGAGGGGCCGATGATGACTACAACCTCTCCTTTGTGAACGTCCAGATTAAAATCCTCAAAAATCGCGTGCTCGCCGAAGGCTTTTTTCAGATGCCGCACGCTCAGAAGTACATTTTCCACGGTTATGACCACCTTTTCTCCAAATACCCCGCCAGTCGGCTGATGGGCCAGCAAATCAGGAAATACAGCAAAAATACCACGCCGAAAACCCCGAAGGCGGCGTTGGGGGAGACGCGCCGGTTGGCCTCGATGATCTGCTGAGCCACCTTCAGCACCTCCACAATACCGATCATCATCACGAGGCTGGTGGTCTTCACCATCCGGGTGATGAGGTTGATGGACAGGGGGATCAGCCGCCGGAAGGTCTGGGGCAGAATCACCAGGGTGTAGACCTGCAAGGGGCTCATGCCCAGAGCCTGGGCGCTTTCCCACTGAATCACGGGAATGCTTTGCAAAGCGCCCCGCACCAGGTCGCCCATTTCCGCCGTGCCCCAGAAGCTGAAGACAATGATGGCCGCGGCCTCTGCCTCCAGATTCCAGCCGAAGACCCGGGTGGTGCCGAAATACACCACGAACAGCAGCACCATTTGCGGCATGATTCGAACGATTTCCAGGTAAATCCGGAAAATCACCTTCAGGACCTTGCTTTTGGAGGTCATGAGCATACCCATGCAAATGCCCAGCACGATGCTGATGGCCACGGAGATCAGGCTGATGCGGATGGCCACCCACAGACCGCCCAGTAAGCGCAGGAAGTTCGTGCCCTTGAAGAGCACGTCAATCCCCAAACTCTGCATAGCGCAGCCTCCTTTCCAGCCAGCTGCCCAAAATCGATACAGGCAGCAGCATGATGAGATAGAAGCCTACCAGCAGGGTCAGGCACTCAATGGTTTTTGCGTACATTCCGATCAGGTCTTTGGCGGTGAACATCAGATCCATCAGGCTGATGGTGGAAAAGACGCTGGTCTCTTTCAGAAGAAAGATGAGATTCGCCAGCAATCCCGGGACGCTGGAGGTAATGGCCTGAGGAAGAATCACGAGGCCAAAAACCTGAGCCGGGTTCATGCCAAGGCTCTGGGCACTTTCCGTCTGAATGGCGGGGATGTTCTCCAGGCCGCTGCGGAAGGTCTCTGCCATGTAGGCGCCGCCCAGAAGCCCCAGACCCAGAACACCGCAGGTTTCCGCCGAAATGCGCAGGCCGATCTTCGGCAGGGCAAAGTACAGGAAAAACAGCTGCACCAGCAGGGGCGTATTGCGAAACAGCTCAATATAGCCGCCTACGATTTGTCGGAGCACCGGTATTTTCCAGTGCACCGCCACGGCGCAGGCAATGCCCAGCACCAGGGCAAGGGCTACGCCCTGCCAGCCGATGCGGAGGGTCAGCAGCAGTGCCTCCCAGTATCGGGGCAGGTAGGCTTTTATAACCGTAAAATCCATAAGTATTCCGCCTTATTTTCTGTGATCGATTTTCCGGGCGGCCAGATTGCCAAGACCCTGCAACAGCTGCACAATGGCCACAATGAACACCAGAGTCACCAGCATCACGGCGGTGTCGTAGCGGTAGTAGCCGTAGCGGATGGCAATGTCACCCAGACCGCCGCCGCCGATGACGCCTGCCATGGCGGAGTAGCCCAGCACCGTGCCCAGCACGATGGTGCCGCCTACCAGCAGGGAGGTTCTGGCCTCGCCGATGAGCACCTTCCGGACAATGGTGCCGGTTTTCGCGCCCATGCTGAGCGCCGCCTCAATGACCCCGGCGGGAACTTCTTTCAGGGAAGACTCCACCATCCGGCCAATCAGCGGGGCGGCGGCCAGGGTCAGGGGAACGATGGTGGCGGTGGAGCCGTAGGTTTTGCCGACCAAAAGCTTCGTCAGGGGCATAACCAGAATCAGCAGAATCAGGAAGGGGATGCTCCGGGTAATGTTGATGATAATATCCAGAATCCGGTACACCGCCCGGTTTGGGGTGATGCCGTTTTCGTCCGTCAGGGTCAGGGCGATGCCCAGAGGCAGGCCGATGACATAGCCGAAGAAGGTGGCGACGATCGTCATATAGCAGGTGTCCCAGATGCCCTGAGCCATCATTTCCATCATGGCTTTATCCAGCATAGCTTTCTTCCTCCTCGTCTGCCATCAGCAGCAGCCGTTTGGCTGCCTTGGATTTCGGTGCTGCGAAGACCTCGGAAACCGAGCCCTCCTCCTGCACCAGACCGCCGTCCAGCACCGCTACCCGGGTGCAAACCTGCTGAATCACCCGCATTTCGTGGGTGATGACCACGATGGTGATGCCCAGGGTATCCCGGATGGTCTTCAGCAGCCGCAGAATGGTCTGGGTGGTTTCCGGATCCAGGGCGGAGGTCGCCTCGTCGCACAGCAGAATTTCCGGCTCGTTGGCAAGCACCCGGGCGATGGCCACCCGCTGCTTCTGACCGCCGGACAGCTGGGCAGGGTAGGCCTTGGCCTTTTCCGCCAGCCCTACCTTTTTCAGCAGTTCCAGGGCCTTTTCCCGCCGTTCCTTCTTGGGGATCCCCCGGATTTCCATAGGAAAGCAGACGTTTTCCAGCACCGTCTGCTGCTCCAGCAGGTTAAAATGCTGGAAAATCATGCCGATTTTCTGACGGCGCAGCCGCAGCTGCTCCTTGTCCAGCTTCAGAAGGCTCTCGCCGTTTAACAGAACGTCCCCGCTGTCGGGACGCTCCAACAGATTCATACATCGCACCAATGTGCTTTTGCCCGCGCCGGACAGACCGATCACGCCGAAAATTTCTCCCTTGCCGATGGAAAGGGAAACACCCCTCAGCGCCTCCACGCTGCCGTTTTTGGCGGAGAAGGTTTTGCACAGATTATGCACTTCCAGATAGGATTGTGCCATGTTTTCACCTCGTCTTCTTGATAGCACAGCAGGGCAGCCGCATTCTGCGGCTGCCCGCAGACTGTCGAAAAACCATGTCATTGCGAGGCAGTGCGCACACTGCCGTGGCAATCCCCCTAATTTTCAAACATTTTAGATCCTAAACCAGTGGCTTTTACTTCTATCCGGGGGATTCCCACACCACTTAAGCGGACTGGTTCGGAATGACAACGTATATTGGGGGCTTTTTTGACACGCTGAGGGCAGCCGCAAAATGCGGCTGCCCGCCAGGGAAATGTCAGTCTTTGAAGGGCACGACCGCGCCGTCGTAGGTATCGGTGATGAACTGCTTGATCTCGTCGGACTTGAGAACCTTCACCAGAGC
>CAKTXO010000005.1 GCA_934630985.1 uncultured Oscillospiraceae bacterium
GGGGTCATCGGAGTGGGGGATCGGGTCGCTCATAGGGATGCCTCCTTATGGGTTTTTGTTTTAGGGTCTATCTGAAAACCGTCAACACGCCCAAACAGCGGGTCTTTTCCACCTGCTGGGCACCATTTTTTCTTGCAATACCCAGAGTATTCCTGCAAAAAAATGGCTTCATCAGGCGGAAAATCCCTCGCCGTTGGTCATATTCCCGGTTTTCAGATAGACCCTATTATAACGGGAAATGTATGGGGTTGTCAATCCGATTCCCGTTATTTCCGAAAATGTTCCTGCATATTCTGCCGGGTCTGCTCTACCTCCAGCTTCAGCTCCCTAGCGGACATCCGCAGTACGCCGCTGCGGAAGCTGGACAGCTGCACCAGGCCGTCGGAGGAGGCTACCCGGACGGCGTAGTTGCCGCCGATCTGGTCGGCCAGCGCCTCAATGTAGGCGTCCGCCGTCTCCCCCTCCCGGGTGTACACCACCTGGATGTTGTGAAAACGGCTCTTTTCTCCGGGATTTCCCTTCTGCTTGTAACCGTCGAATACCAGAATCGTCCGGCACTTGGTAAAGCCCGCGTAGCTGCTGAGGGTGTCGCACAGCTGCCGCCGGGCGGCGTCCAGGTCGGTTTTCGCCTGGTTTGCCAGCTCATCCCAGGCGAAAATCACGTTATACCCGTCCACAATCAGGCACTTTTCCCGGGGCGGGGTAATGGTAATCTCCTCGGTAGCCGGCCGGTTGCCGGTACGCACCCCATACTGAGGTCGGCGGATTTCCCCAAACTCCCGGCGCATAATGGCCTCCAGCTCCTTGTCTTCCAGCTGCAAATTCCGGGTCAGAAGCTCCGGGGGCTTCTCCTCCTTCAGGCCGCTTTCCAGGTGCATGTACTCCTTCACCTGGTTCCAGGGCACATTGAAGCCCGCCCCGTGGGCGCAGAACACGGAATCCGGGGTATTTTCCACATCCGCCTCCGGATCGTAGCCCTCTTGGGCAATCACCGCTTCCGCATTGTGGCAGGTCTCGTAGCCCCGCAGCGTCAGCTGAAGCCGACCCAACCCCTGGGTATAGGCCGCCACCGTCTCGGCATAATCCCGAATTTCCGCCGCCGGAACCTGGCCCCGGAGGACGCAGAGATCTTCCACCGTCTCCGGCGGCTCCACCTGACCGCCCATGGTTCGGATATCCGTAATCCCCCGTCCGATCTGCTCCGTAGGCAGGGTCAGTTCAAAATCGTACCAGGGTTCCAGCAGAAGGGATTTCGCCTGCATAAGTCCCTGGCGCACCGCCCGATAGGTGGCCTGCCGGAAGTCGCCGCCTTCCGTGTGCTTCAGGTGGGCTTTCCCCACCAAAAGGGTGATTTTCATGTCCGTAATGGGTGCGCCGGTGAGGACGCCCCGGTGGGTTTTCTCCCCCAGATGGGTCAGAATCAGCTTTTGGAAATTGCCGTCCAGCACGTCCGTGGGGCATACCGTGTCGAAAACCAGCCCGGCGCCCCGGGCAAGGGGCTCCAGCAGCAGATGCACCTCGGCATAGTGGCGCAGAGGCTCAAAATGCCCCACGCCCTCCACGGTATCGGCGATGGTCTCCTTGTAGAAAATCCGCGGATCCTCCAAGGTCACATCCAGGTCGAACCGTTCCTTCACCAGTGCCCGGAAAATTTCCAGCTGCACCTTGCCCATGATCTGCACATGAATCTGACCCTCCTGCCACAGGAGATGCAGCTGGGGCTCCTCCTCTTCCAGCTGGCGCAGCTTGGGCAGCGCCACCGCCGGGTCGGCTCCGGCAGGCAGTGCCACCCGATAGGTCATCACCG
The DNA here is from genome assembly GCA_934630985.1 of uncultured Oscillospiraceae bacterium. Taxonomy (GTDB): domain Bacteria; phylum Bacillota; class Clostridia; order Oscillospirales; family Oscillospiraceae; genus Faecousia. The sequence goes on from CAKTXO010000005.1 coordinate 1,808, forward strand.
GCTCCAACAGATTGGGCTTTCCCGCCGGCTCCGCCCCCAGGGCTTGTCCCGCCCAGGTCTGGGTCAGGCCGGTCACCGCCGCCAGCGTGCCTGCGGGTATTTCCTCCGGCGCGGTGAATTTCTCCCCGGAGTACAGCCGCAGCTGGACAATTTTCTCCTGCACCGGCTCTCCCTTGGCATTGAGATAGCTCAGCTGGGTTCTAGGCTTCAGGCTGCCGCCGGTGACCTTCAGCCAGGTCAGCCGGTTTCCCTGGACGTCCCGGGAGATTTTGTACACCCGGGCGGCAAATTCTGCTGGATATTCTCTTTCCGGGGCATATCTATCCAGAATTTCCAGTAATTTATCCACGCCCTCCAGCTTCAGGGCAGAGCCGAAGCAGCAGGGGAACAGCTTCCGTCCGGCGATGAGCCCCCGCAGATTCCCTGCCGTCACGCTGCCGGTTTCCAGGTAGCTTTCCAGCAGCGCCTCGTCGCACATGGCGGCGTTTTCCGCGATTTTCTCGGAGGATTCTCCGAAATCCACGCAGGCAGGGGACAGCTGCCGGTGAAGCTGCGCCATGCGCTTTTCCCGGTCGCTGCCCGGCAAATCCATTTTGTTGAGGAACAGAAAGGTAGGCACGCCGTAACGTTCCAGCAGCCGCCACAATGTCAGGGTATGAGCCTGGACTCCGTCGGTGCCGCTGATGACCAGCACGGCGCAGTCCAGAATGGGCATGGTTCGCTCGGCCTCCGGGGCAAAATCCACATGGCCTGGGGTGTCCACCAGGGTGATTTTCCGGCCTTCCGTTTCCAGCCGAGCCTGCTTGGAGAAGATGGTAATGCCCCGGCTGCGCTCTAAGGCGTAGGTGTCCAGAAAGGCATCCTGGTGATCTACCCGACCCAATACCCGCCGGGCGCCGCTTTCAAAAAGCAACGCCTCGGATAGGGTGGTCTTTCCCGCGTCCACATGGGCAAGAAGCCCCACATTCAGGGGGCGTTTTTCGGTTTTGGTCTCCCCGGGCATACAAAGCCCCCCTTCCATATCGAATACCCCTATTATAGCATACCCATGCCCGTTCGCCAACCGGTTTCTTTTCCCCCATCCCCATCGGGATTCCAGGAGGTTGATTTCGACTTGTTTTATCATTTATCCCAAAAATTCAGGGTTGATTTTTTAGAGCTTTGTGTGTATTATATAAAGATTCTATGAGAGGGCTTTGCTGGCCCTCCGAATATCATACTTCAGAAGGGAGCGTTGTCCTTTGCTTACCCCATTTTACGAAAAGCTGCACATTACGGATACCGTCTCCGTAATTATCATCTCCATTGCCCTGATGCTGATCTGCGGCTTTGCCGCCACCCGTGTCACCAAACGTCTGCGGCTGCCCAATGTGACGGCCTACATCGTCGCAGGCATTCTCATCGGCCCTTACTGCCTGAATCTGATACCCGGAAACGTAATTGGCGGCATGGATTTCATCGCCGATATTGCCCTGGCCTTTATCGCCTTCAGCACCGGCGAGTTTTTCAAGCTCGACACCCTGAAAAAAAGCGGGGCGAAGGTGACGGTGATCACCGTTTTGGAAGCGGTTCTGGCCTCCGTTCTGGTATTTATCGTCACCTATTTTGTGCTGGGACTGGAGCTGAGCTTCTCCATCGTTCTGGCCGCCCTGGCCTCCGCCACCGCCCCCGCCTCCACCGTCATGACCATCCGGCAGACCCACGCCAAGGGCGATTTCGTGGACACCCTGTTGCAGGTAGTCGCCCTGGACGATGTGGTGGGGCTGGTGGCCTACAGCATTGCCATCTCCGTGGCTCTGGCCTCCGGCACCGGCACCTTTCAGATGGATTCCATTCTGAAGCCCATTGCCGTGAACATTCTGGTGCTCCTGCTGGGCGGAGCCTTCGGCTTCTTCCTGAAGCTGCTGCTCCACAAGCGTTCCACGGACAACCGGCTCATTGTCTCCATTGCCCTGCTGTTTGCCTTCTGCGGCATCTGCGCCATGCTGGATGTTTCCCCGCTGCTGGGCTGCATGTCCATGGGCACGGTCTACATCAATCTCACGGGCGACAAGCGGCTTTTCCAGCAGCTCAATTATTTCAATCCGCCCATCCTGCTGCTGTTCTTCGTGCGCTCTGGGGTGAACTTTGACCTGGGCTCTCTCGTGAATACCTCCGACAGCATCGGTGCCACCCCTCTGGTGGTGGTGGGAATTCTCTATTTTCTGGTGCGCATCGTCGGAAAGTATATCGGCGCGTTCCTGGGCTGTCTGGCAACGAAAAAGGACGGAAAGGTTCGCAATTACCTGGGCCTTGCCCTGATTCCTCAGGCCGGTGTGGCCATCGGTCTGGCCGCCACCGGCGCCCGGACGCTGGGCGGCGAAATGGGCAACGCCCTGGAAACCATCATTCTGGCCTCCAGCGTGCTCTATGAGCTGATCGGCCCCGCCTGCGCCAAGCTGTCGCTGTATCTGTCCGGCTCCTACTCCACAAAGCTGGAGGATTTAGCACCCATTCCCGCCCCGGAGCCCGGCCAGCCGTCCAAATCCGAGGTGGAGCTGCTGATTGAGCGGATCCAGGCCATCCAGCAGGAGCTGCCCCGGCACAACAATCCCTACTATGAGGACGAGGAGGCCTTCACCGAGGCCGCCGCGGAGCACTCCGCCCAGATGGAATCGTTCTTCACCGCATCCGGAAGAGCCAACCCGGTTATGACAAGGGGGAATAAAAAATGAAGCAATGGATGTCCATGGGCGATCCCATCGCCCATCTGCTGGGCGCCTGGAGCGAGGAAATCAATCTCGGCTCCCTGCTGCTGCGGCTCACGCTGATCGTATGTCTGGCGGCCTCCATCGGCTGTGAGCGATCCAGCAAGCGGCACAGTGCCGGTCTGCGAACCTTTGTGCTTGTGGCCTTCTCCGCCACGGTGTCCATGCTGCTGGATCAATATCTGTACCTGCTTTTGGGCTGCAAGGTGCCTGTTCTGTCCGCCGCCACCCTGCTGGCCGTTACCTCCGTCAGCGCCAACTCCATTCTCTACTCCTCCCGGGGGCAGATCAAGGGACTGACCACCTCCGCCGGACTTGTAAGCTGCTGCATTCTTGGATTCACCGCCGGTGCAGGGCTGTACGCCCTGACCCTGATCGTGTATCTGTTCCTGCTGGCCATTCTGGCCGGGCTTCCCTCCTTTGAAACCTATCTGAAAAACCGCTCCAACCATTTTGAGGTTCACATGGAGCTGAAAAGCAGCGCATATCTCCGGGATTTCGTCACGGTCAGCCGCCGCCTGGGGCTGCGCATCGACGACATTGAGGCCAACCAGGCCTACGCCGGTTCCGGCCTCAGCGTGTATTCCATCTGCCTGACCATCTGCTCTCCGGAGCTGAAAAAGTACAAGACCCATGTGGAAATCATCCAGGCTCTGTCCTCCCTGGATTACATTTACCATATTGAGGAAATGCACTGATTTTTCAATCGCGTCGAAAAGGGGCAGCGGAAGCCCGGCGTGCCGGGAATCGGCCTCAGGCTAAAGATTCTTCCGGCAGAAACCCGTGGAAAGGTTTCATTTTCCGCCGGAATTTGAAAAAACTGTCCATAATTCACAAATACCGAAGCAGATAAAAACTTTTTCTGTTTAGGATTGACAATTATCCCGTTTGTGTTTATAATAATGTCTGTTCAATCCGATACCTGAATCGGCATCGGAATTTTGAGGAACGGAGGAAAACTTCTATGAAAAAGTATTTGGCACTGCTTCTGGCAGTGGTGATGGTTCTGTCTCTGGCCGCCTGCGGCGGCAAGACCGAGGCTCCCGCCGCTACCGAGGCTCCCAAGGCCGATGCTCCGGCCGCTACCGAGGCGGCCGAGGCCGATCCCATGAAGGATCTGGTTGCCGCGGCGCAGGCCGAGGGCGAGCTGACCGTTTACGGCTCCTGCGAGGAGGAGTACCTGGCCGCTGCCTGTGAGCACTTCCAGGAGCTCTACGGCATCAAGGTCAACTATCAGCGTTTGTCCACCGGTGAGGTTCAGGCCAAGATCGAGGAAGAGAAGGGCAATCCTTCCGCCGACGTCTGGTTTGGCGGCACCACCGATCCCTACAACGTGCTGGCGAAGGAAGACCTGCTGGAGCCCTACGCCGCTCAGAACGCTTCCCACCTGCTCAGCGATATGTACAAGGATCCGGACGGCAAGTGGTACGGCATCTACAAGGGCATCCTGGGCTTCATGGTCAACACCGATGAGCTGACCCGTATGAACCTGGAAGCTCCCGCCGACTGGCAGGATCTGCTGAAGCCCGAGTACAAGGGTCTCGTCTGGCTGTCCAACTACAACACCGCCGGCACCGCCAAGCTGGTCATCAACACCATGATTCAGAAGTACGGCCACGACGAGGGCATCCAGTACCTGGTTGACCTGGACAAGAACATCGAGGTTTACACCAAGTCCGGCTCCGGCCCCTCCAAGAACGTGGGCACCGGCGAGTGCGTCATCGGCATCGGCTTCCTGCATGACGGCATCACCCAGATCGTGGACAACGGCTACGACAACGTCCAGCTGGTCATCCCCTCCAGCGGCACCTCCTTCGAGGTCGGCGCTACCGCCATCTTCAAGGGCGCTGCCCATCCCAATGCCGCCAAGCTGTGGATTGAGTACGCTCTGTCTCCTGAGTGCGTGAACCTGGCTGCCCAGAACGGTTCTTACCAGTTCCTGGTCATCGACAACGCCACTCAGCCCGAGGTTGCCATGCAGTTCGGCCTGGATCCCGACAACGTCATGGACTATGACTTCGAGGATGCCAAGAACAACATCGGCACCTACATCGAAGAGGTCATGGCTGCTCTGAATGCCGGCGGCGCTGACACCGGTGCGGATCGCTTCAAGACCGAGTAATTTTCTACCGAACCCCCAGGGCGGCGGCTTCTGCCGCCGCCCTTTTTCGTAACCGCCGATGAAATCGGCTGCGGTTATCGGGCGGATCTTTTGCCCCGACTGTGCAGTTTGAAAAGCTTGAAAGACATACAGTATTCCTGCGCTTTTCAAACTTTCATTCGTGCCAAAATCTCTCGCCGCTGACTCTTGCCGATTTCATCACCGGTTACTTTATTCGGAAGCACGGATGAAATTCCATCCGCGGATTTCATCCGTGCTTCCGAAAGCCATGGAAGCTCTGATTAAATCGGCAAGAGCTGGGAGCGAGAGATTTTTCTCTAGCCGAAGGGTTCAAAAGTGGAGGAATACTTTGTGTACCCGCAAGGGGTATGCCGCATCCGTAAGCCAGCTTACGCTGGCAACGGCTGCGCTATATTTCCCGCTTTTGAACCTGCACGGATAGAGAAAAAGATCCGCTATCCAGCCGCAGACGATTTATTCAGAGGTTCCCTATTTCAACAAGGAGGGAGAAGGCCTATGGCTACTACCCAAAGTGCGGCTCTGGATCGAAAGAAACTGATGGGTGACCCCATTCTGGTGACCACCATTGTCGTGCTGATTACATTCCTCACGCTTTTTATTCTCTACCCCCTGGCAATCCTCCTGGTGGACAGCTTTGTGGGCGACGGAGGCTTCAGCCTGGATGTATTCCGGCGAATCTTTGACATGCCCACCTTCACCCGGGCCATCACCAACACGCTGAAGGTTGGCTTCCTGGTGGGAATCCTTTCCACCCTGGTGGGCCTGCTCTTTGCCTATGTGGAGGTCTACGTCCGCATGGACAAGTTCGTTGGCGGTCTGTTCAAGGTGGTTTCCATGCTGCCCGTGGTGTCCCCACCCTTCGTGCTGAGCCTTTCCATGATTATGCTCTTCGGCAAGGCAGGCATCATCACCCGGTTCCTGCTGGGCATTTACGACAACAGCGTCTATGGCTTCTGGGGCATCGCCATCGTCCAGACCCTCACCTTCTTCCCGGTTTGCTACATGATGCTGAAAGGTCTGCTCAAGAACATCGACCCCTCTCTGGAGGAAGCCGCCCGGGACATGGGTGCCTCCCGTTGGAAGGTGTTCACCAGCGTGACCTTGCCTCTGATGCTGCCGGGTCTTGGCAACGCCTTCCTCGTGACCTTCATTGAGTCCATCGCCGACTTCGCCAACCCTATGATCATCGGCGGCTCCTATGACACCCTGGCCACCACCATCTACTTACAGATCACCGGTGCCTACGACAAGGCCGGTGCCGCCGCCATGGCCGTGGTGCTGCTGTGCATCACCCTAGGCATGTTCGCGGTGCAGAAGTATTACTTGGAGCGCAAGACCGCCGCCACCCTGACGGGCAAGGCCTCCCGGGGTCGGATGCTCATTACGGATAGAAGCGTGAAGATTCCGCTCACCGTGCTGTGCGCCCTGGTTGCCCTCTTCGTCATTCTGATGTACATCTGCGTGCCCATCGGCGCCTGCTTCCCCACCTGGGGCTACAAGTTCTTCCCCCTCACCGGCAAGTGGTTCAAGCTGGTGTTCTCCCGGTACCACGGCTTCCAGGCCTTCCGGGATTCCTTCGTGCTGAGCCTGATCGCTTCCCCCATTACGGCGCTTCTGAGCATGATCATCTCCTATCTCGTGGTCAAGCGGAACTTCAAGGCCAAGGGCTTTATCGAGGCGGTGTCCATGCTGGCCATGGCCGTGCCCGGCACGGTACTGGGCGTGGGCTACATCCGGGGCTTCTCCGGCGGCCTGTTCCACACGGGACTCATGCAGGGGCTCTACGGCACCGGCGCCATTCTGATTATTGTCTTCGTGGTTCGCTCCCTGCCCACCGGCACCCGCAGCGGCATTTCCGCCCTGCGGCAGATCGACAAGTCCATCGAGGAATCCGCCTATGACATGGGCGCGGACAGCTTCCGGGTGTTCATGACCGTGACCCTGCCGCTGATCAAGGATTCCTTCCTCAGCGGCCTCGTCACCGCCTTTGTGCGAAGCATCACCGCAATTTCCGCCATTATTCTGCTGGTGACCCCCCAGTTCCTGCTCATCACCGTGCAGATCAACGAGTTTGCCGAGAAGGGCTCCTTCAGCCTGGCCTGCGCCTTCGCGACCATCCTGATTGGCATTACCTACGGCAGCGTGCTGCTCATGAACCTGGTCACCAAATACTTCGGCACCAGCAGAAAGATCAAGGAGGGCAAGTAAGCCATGGAGAAAGTGAAAAAAGGTGTGCGCCTGGAGCACATTTCCAAAATTTACCAGGATCCCAAAACCGGCAAGGATTTCTACGCCGTCAAGGATAACTCCCTGACCATCGCCCCCGGCGAGTTTGTGACGCTGCTGGGCCCCTCCGGCTGCGGCAAAACCACAACGCTCCGGATGATCGCCGGCTTTGAAAGCCCGGACGAGGGCGAAATTTATCTGGGAGACGAGCCCATCAACGCTCTGACCCCCAACAAGCGGGACACCGCCATGGTGTTCCAGAGCTACGCGCTGCTTCCCCACTACAATGTTTTTGACAACGTGGCCTACGGCCTGAAGCTCCGGAAGGTGCCCCAGGCGGAGATCAAGGAGCGGGTCATGAAGATTCTTGACCTGGTGGAGCTGTCCGGCATGGAAGGCCGGATGACCAACCAGCTGTCCGGCGGCCAGCAGCAGCGTGTGGCGCTGGCAAGAGCCCTGGTCATTGAGCCCAGCGTGCTGCTTTTCGACGAGCCTCTTTCCAACCTGGACGCCAAGCTGCGCGTGACCATGCGGACGGAAATCCGCCGGATTCAGCAGGAAGTGGGCATCACCGCCATTTACGTCACCCACGACCAGAGCGAGGCCATGGCTCTGTCCGACCGGATCATCATTATGCGCTCCGGCGTGGTGGAGCAGATCGGCTCTCCCCAGGAAATCTACTACCATCCCGTCAACGAGTTCGTGGCCGACTTCATCGGCGAGGCCAACTTCCTGAAGGGCAAGCTGGAAGCCCTGGAAAACGGCCGTGCCCGGCTGAACGTCTCCGGCGACATCTGCCACGCCGCTGCCGTGCCCGGCATGGAGGTGGGTAAGGACTACACCATCGTCCTGCGGCCGGAAGCGGCGGCGCTGGCGGAAACCGGCGGTCTGCCCTGCAAGGTGGTGCTGTCCTGCTTCATGGGCTCCTATCAGAACTACCATGTGCAGGTAGGCGATACCCTGGTCAAGCTCACCGACCCCAACCCCAAGAACAAGCGGATCTATCAGGTGGGCGAAAGCTGCTGCCTGACCTTCGACCCGGAAAACGTTCACGTTCTGTAAATCCGGCAATCCCCCGAAAGCAGCCTTGGAAACCTTCCAAGTGCTGCTTTCGGGGTGTTTTTTCCTCAGCAAGGGAAAAGCAGGGGCATCCGGCAACCGCCGGATGCCCCTGCTTGAGGCTGTCGAAAAACCGTGTCATTGCGAGCCAGTGCTCACACTGGCGTGGCAATCCCCCTGATTTTCAAACATTTTCGTTCCTAAATCATCGGTTCTTACGTTCAACCGGGAGATTCCCACACCAGTCTGCGGACTGGTTCGGAATGACAACGTATCTTTCGGACTTTTTTGACACGCTGAGCAGGGGCATTCGGCGGCTGCCGGATGCCCCTGTTTTTCACTATACATCAAATCGGTCGTAGGCTTCGTAACAATCCAGGCAAAGCTTCTTTCCCCCCGCAAGCCGGATCCAATTGGCTCCGGTGCTTTCGCCGCAGCACGCGCAGGGATAGGAATCAAAAATCCGCGCCGCCTCCGGCAGATGAAGCTTCGCCTCCATTACCTGGAACATATCCTCCGGGGCGCAGCTCTGGTAATAGGCAAAGGATTCCTGCCGGCTCATCCCCTCCGGCTTCGGTTTCAGAACCAGCCGAAGGGATTTCCCGTTTTTCCGGTCGAAGAAGGTAAACGCCTGCTTGCCCCGCATATGGAACAGCAGATTGCCTTTGCCGATGCTGCACCCCAGAATCACCTGGATGGCATCGACACCGCAGGCATCGTTTTCGCTGATGCATACAATTTCTTCATCCGCCGACAGGCATCCCGCGTTTCCGCCGCCGCCCAGCCCCAGCTTCAGAAGCTCGATGGCATACAGCGAGGCCTTGTAGCCAATGGTCAGGCCGCCGCATTCGTGCCCGTGAAACTCCACACATTTTTTCCACAACCCTTTGTTCTCGTCCATAATCATCCGTCCTTTCTCTTCCGGGTGGCTCACGATTCCACCAGAACCATTCTTTGATTTTCTACCTCTACCACCCGGCCGTCAATCTGATACACAGCCTTCAGCGCCTCCGGGGTCAGAACCCTGTAGTCGCCGTTGGCGTACACCTGACCCTGACGAAGCAGCAGGAACCGGTCGCAGAACCGGAGCGCCAGATTCAGGTCATGAATCACGACAACGGCAGTCAGGCCGTCCTGATGGCAAAGCTCCCGCACAATTTCCAGCACCTGATACTGGTTGTGAATGTCCAGGCTGCTGGTAGGCTCGTCCAGAAGCAGCAGCTTCGGCTGCTGAGCCAGCGCTCTTGCCAGCATAACCTTCTGCCGCTCACCGCCGGAGAGCTGATTCAGAAACCGTCCCCGCAGGGATTCCAGATTCAGCCGCTCCATGGCGCTGTGGACGATCTGATGATCCTTCTCCGTAAATCCCCACTTCATATAAGGCCTTCTTCCCAGCATGACCACATCGTGAACCGTCATCTGGGTATTGGGAACCGTCTGGGAGACGAAGGCAATGCGCCGGGAAACCTGGTGGTTGCTCATTTGCAGAATATTTTCCCCATCCAGAAGCAGTTCCCCGGAGTCCGCCTTCAGAATTTTGTTCAGACACTTCAGCAGCGTGCTTTTCCCCACGCCGTTGTTTCCCAGAATTGCCAGAAACTGACCCTGTTCCAGGGTCACATTCACGTTCTTCAGAACCTCTCCGCCGCCGTGGTAGTGGTAGGAGATGTTTTTCACTTCCATCATTTTCCCTTTCCTCCCTTGAACAGGAGATACAGGAACAGCGGCCCGCCCAGGAACGCGGTAATGGCACCGATGGGCAGGATAATGGGCATAATCGCCACCCGGGCCAGCAGATCTCCCAGCAGGAGCAGCGTCGCGCCGGCAAGGACAGAGCCGGGAATCAGGTACACATGGTTATTGCCTACCACCATGCGCACAATATGCGGCGCCACCAGGCCGATGAAATTGATCAGTCCCACCCGGGATACAATGACAGAGCAGGTCAGGCAGCACAGAATCATATTCGTCAGGGTAAGCCTCTGTACATGAATGCCCAGGCTTATGGCGGTTTCCTCCCCGCTGAGCAGCGCGTTATAGTCCCAGCGATGGCTGACGCAATACGCAATCAGAATCAGAACCATGACGGTCATCGCCCGCAGCTCGCCCCAATCGGTGCTTCCCAGATCTCCGAAGGTCCAGAATACCAGATTTGCCAGCTGGATTTCGTTGGCAAAGTACTGAATCAGGGTGGTTGCGCCGCCCAGCATAGAGCTGATCGCCACACCTGCCAGCACAATCCCCTCTGCCGAAACCTGCTTCAGCCGGGACAGTCCCAGAATCACCGCCGCCACGGCAATGGAACCGAGGAAGGACCACAGGGAAATTCCCACACCGCCGGTCAGATTCAGGGTGATAATCGCAAAGGCCGCCCCGAAGGTGGCACCCTGGGAGACACCCAGGGTGGAAGCGGAGGCCAGGGGATTGTGAAGAATGGCCTGCAAAACACAGCCGGACAAGCCAAGCCCCGCTCCCGCCACAATGGCGGTGCAGATACGGGGCATTCGGTTATTGCGAATCACCAGGTTGATTTTCTTATCCGCGGATCGTCCGAAGATTCCCCGGATAAGCTCCGCCACCGGGGTATTATAGGAGCCGGCACGCAGGGACAGCAGCACGGACACCAGAAGCAGCAGAGCCAGAAGAATCAGGAACAGGGTGCTGCGAATCTGGTTTTTTCGGTAGTCCGTCAGCTGGTGTTCAGGCGCCAAGGGTAATCTGGCAGAACGCATAGCCGGCTTCCTCCAGATCAGAATAGGGATTGCTGCCCAGCAGCTCGGTGAAAATCTCTCCGGCCTTTTCGACAGGGTCAATATCCCGGAACTGCTCAGGGTACATGATGCAGGCGGCATAGTAAGCGTCCGCCAGCGCGGTTTCCAGGTTGGAAGCATAGGAGCGGAAGGAAATCTGAGAATAAACCTTTCCCTCCTTGACGCCGGTCAGCGCGTTGTAAAAATCCGGGTGAGCAGCATAGTCCTCGCTAATCAGGCTCATTCCGTTAAAATCCAGGAAGATCAGATCCGGATCCCAGGAAAGAACCTGCTCCACGTCGATGTTGAAGGCGCCGGTCTGCTCGGTGGTATTGGCAAGGTTCTTGGCATGAATCAGCTCAAAGGGGCCATAATAGGCCTCCGTTCCCTCAAATCCGTGCTGTCCCTTGAAGGCCACGCCGCCCACATAGCAGGACGGCTTTGCCTCCTCGGCAATGGCGGAAGTCCGCTTGTCCAGATCCTTCTGGATGGCCTTCAGATAGGCGGTCAGCTCCTCTGCCCGGCTTTCCAGCCGGTAGAGCTCACCCAGAATGCGGATGGTAATATAGGCTTTCTCATCCAGGGTGGTATCGCTTCCGGGAACCACCACAACGGGAATCCCCGTTTTCTGGCTCAGCTCGTCGGGATCCTGGCTGGCGTAGCTGCTCATGACGATCACCTGGGGATCTGCGTTTATGATTTCCTCCGCGAAGGGCTCTCCGTTGGTTCCGATCGCCGGCAAATCCTTGAACAAATCGTAATTCACATTGTTGTACAGTCGGCTCATGCCGGGCTCTTTTTCGTAATCCTCCACCCCGACGACCCGGTCGGCACCGCCTACATAGCAGGTATAGCGCAGCGCACCGACGCCAACACATACAATACGCTCCACGCAATATGGGATTTCCACATTCCGATCCATGCCGTCCGTAATCATTCGGGTATCCGGCGTGGTTTCATTGGAGGCGGCCTGGAGGGCGGTGGTTTCCTTCGGGGCGGGCGCTGCCCCTTCCGGTGTGCCCGCGCAGGCGGTCATAGCCAGCAGCATAGACAGCGCCAGCAGCATCGTAACGATTTTCTTCATTTTTTGTGGTTTCCTTTCCTTCTGCTTTCTTTGCGGAAAATGCCCGCGAGTATCTACCTTTGATTCTATCAGAGAAACAGCAGGTTCGGAAGCCCCCCAGGGGGATACAAAATCCGGCGATTTTCTTACAGGGAAGGACATTCGGTGGCAGACGCAAAGCAGCCCCTTATACTGAACTCCAATTAAAATCTTTAAAAAAGATTTTAATTGGAGTTCATATGAGACTTGTTTTGTGATTTCTTTCCTTATAAATCACAAAACTGGCAGCGCCTTCAGGCGATGCCTTCCTGATTAAAATTAAGATTTTAATCAGGAAATAGTATTAAACATTGCGCCGCGGCGTCCTCATATATCCAGGGTACTGGCATCCGGGAAGATTTCCTGGCTGGCGCATTTGCGCCGGTATTCCTTGGGAAGCATCCGGTAATACGCCTTAAAGGCGGCGGAAAACCGGCTCTGGCTGTCGTAGCCCACCTGCCGGGCAACGTCCGCAATGGACATATCCGTCTGAGCCAGCAGCCGGGCGGCGGCTTCCATCCGGTGCTCCCGGATGTGGGCAGCGATGGAGGTACCGTAGACGGTTTTGAACATCTGCTTTAAGGTGGTGGGGTTCATCAGGCACTGCCGGGACAGCTCCTCGATGGAGCACCGCTGCTCCAGGTTCCCGATGAGCCGGTCATGAATTTGCCGGATGATTTCCACCTGCTCTGCCGGGTACTCGGTCAGCCGCTTTTCCCGGCTGACCTCCCCGGCGGCCAGAAGCACCAGCAGCTCCAGCACCTTGATTTTCCAAAAAACCAGCCGGTAAGCCTCCAAACCGACCGATAGGCTCTCGAAAACCTGCCGCAAGGCCGGCTCGGCGGAAAAGGGGACAGGCCTTCCGCCGGGGCTGTAGCTTTCCAGCAGCTTTTCTTCCGTAATGCCGCCACCCGCCAAAGGCTCCGGAGGATTCTGGGTCAGCGTTTCCCCATTCAGCCGGAGCATCCACCCTCCGTAATCTCCGTTGGGAAGGGATATCTCCGCTTCCCCCAGGGTCTGGGAATCGGTCAGAAGAAATTCTCCGGGGTCCAGATAGACAGAAGCGGGCAGCTTCCAGCCAATCCGGCCGGACTGACAGTAATGCAGGACGATGCCCTCCCCAGGCTGGTCAAGGTTCGGCGCTTCCTCTGCCTGGGCCCGGAGCCAGGACAGGGTAATGCCCGGATAGAGGACGGTGTCGGTTCGCTTCATGGCAGCACCCCCTTAATCCGGGCAGGCGATATCCATCACCTGCTCAATGGTCTTGTGGAGCAGCTGAGCCACGTCCTCTTCCGATGCCCGATAGTAGACCTCCTTGCCCTCCCGACGGCTGACAATCAGGCCGCAGCTTCGCAGCACCCGCAGATGATGGGAAACCGCCGGGCTGGACATGTCCATCAGGGCGGAAATGTTCGTGACGCACTGCTCCGTATGGCAGAGCATCCAGAAAATCCGAAGCCGGGTGGTGTCGCTGAGCTGCTTGAAAATATCCGCCGCAATTTCAAATCGTTCGGTGTGGGTCAGGGCGGCGCCGATGTTTTCCATGTGACTGGGGATATCGTGGGCGTGGGGAAGAATAGACTGGTTCATATCAAAGACTCCTTTTCGCTGATTTGGAAATTCTTTTCGCCTGTTTGGAAGGGAGTTTTCTTCCTCCATTGACTTTTTTCCGTTTCCCCATTATACTATCTTTATAACAATTAAGCAATTACTTAATCGTAGTTTTTTCGGAATACACGAAAAAAATGCGGAAGCAAAGGAGTGTCAGATTATGTGTGAGCATGAACATCTCCATCACCGGGAGGAAGACTGCTGCTGCGGCCATGACCATGCGCAGGAGCACCACCATCACCACGGTGATGACGATGACTGCTGCTGCGGCCATGACCATGCGCATGAGCACCATCATCACCACGATGACGACGGTGACTGCTGCTGCGGCCATGACCATGCGCAGGAGCACCACCATCACCACGGTGATGACGATGACTGCTGCTGCGGCCATGACCATGCGCATGAGCACCATCATCACCACGATGACGACGGTGACTGCTGCTGCGGTCACGACCATGACCACGAGCACCACCATCACCACGATGATGACGATGATTGCTGCTGCGGTCATCATCACGAACACGAGCACCATCATCACCATGACGGCTGCTGCTGTGGCCACGACCATGACCACGAGGAAGCCGTCCAGGAGGATGTGCCCACCCGCTCCCACACCCACTTTGTGGTAGAGCACGTCCAGACCCCGGGGCACCCCGCCGACTGCCAGTGCCCCCTGTGCAATCACCATGCGGAATACTGTGACATCTGCGGCGAGAGCCTTGCCAAGTGCACCTGCAAAATGCCCGACGAGGACTTGGAAAAGCGGGTCTACATTCTGGAAGGCATCGACTGCGCCAACTGCGCCGCCAAGATCGAAGCCAAAATCCGTTCCATGCCCGAGGTAGCCTTCGCCACCGTGTCCTTCGCCACCAAGCAGCTCCGGGTCGCCGCCGACAATCAGGACGCGCTGCTGCCCAAAATGCAGGCGGTGGTGGATTCCATTGAGGACGGCGTGACCCTGGTTCCCAGAAAGCGTCGGGTCTCCGGCATGGCTCCCACCAGGGTCTACATTCTGGAGGGGCTGGACTGCGCCAACTGCGCCGCGAAAATCGAGAAGAAGCTTCAGACCCTGCCTGGGGTAGAGGAGGTGACCGTCACCTTCGCCACCAAGCAGATGCGTCTGTCCGCCAAGGATCCGGACGCTCTGATTCCTCAGATCCAGCAGGCCATCAACGCCATGGAGGACGGCGTCACCGTAGTGCCCAAGGAATCCGCACCCGCCCCGGCTCCCAAGGATGACGAGGCCGAGGAAAAGAAGGAGCTTCGGAGCCTGATTGTCGGCGCTGTTTTGTTCGTGGCCGGTGAAATTCTGGAGCATCTGGGCGCTCCCACCCCCGTACTTCTGGGCGTACTGGCTGTGGCCTACCTGATTCTGGGCGGCGAGGTTCTGATGGCCTCCTTCCGGAACATCAAAAAGGGTCAGATTTTTGACGAGAATTTCCTGATGTCCATTGCCACATTGGGCGCTTTTGCCATCGGGGATTTTCCTGAGGCCGTGGGCGTTATGCTCTTTTATCGCATCGGCGAGTATTTTGAGGATCGTGCCGTGAGCCAGAGCCGCAAGCAGATCATGGACGCGGTGGATCTGCGGCCTGAGGTAGTCAATCTGGTGGTTGGCGAGGACATCCGGGTCATTGACGCGGAGGAAGCCAACGTGGGCGACATTCTGCTGGTGCGCCCCGGCGACCGGATTCCCCTGGACGGCGTGATCATTGAGGGCGAAAGCCGGATCGACACCTCTCCCGTCACCGGCGAGCCGGTTCCCGTAAAGGCCGCCGTCGGCGACAGCGTGATCTCCGGCTGCGTCAACACCTCCGGCACTCTGAAAATCCGGGCGGAAAAGCTGCTGGAAGAATCCATGGTCACCCGGATTCTGGACTCCGTGGAAAACGCCGCCGCCAACAAGCCCAATATTGACAAGTTCATCACCCGGTTTGCCCGGGTGTACACCCCCGCCGTGGTCATCGGCGCTCTGGTGGTGGCGCTGGTGCTGCCCTTCCTGATTCCCGGCTGGCATTTCTTCGTTGACCCCGCCTATACCGGCGCGGAAACCGTCCTGCGCAGTGCCACCGGCACCGCCTCCGTCTTCACCGCCCTGACCTTCCTGGTCATCTCCTGCCCCTGCGCGTTGGTTCTCAGCGTGCCTCTGGCCTTCTTCTCCGGCATCGGCGCCGCCTCCAAGAAGAATATTCTCTTCAAGGGCGGCAACGCAATCGAAGCGCTGAGCGGCGTCAAGGCTGTGGTCATGGACAAAACCGGCACCATCACCAAGGGCAACTTCGTGGTTCAGTCCGCCCTCCCCGCCGGGGAAGGCGTCAGTGAGGCCGAGCTTCTGGCCATGGCCGCCAGCTGCGAGCTGTTCTCCACCCACCCCATCGCCGTGAGCATCGTCACCGCCGCCCAGGAAAAGGGCATTTCCATCGAAAATCCCGCGAATCTTCAGGAAATTGCCGGTCAGGGAATTGTGGCCGACACCTCCCTGGGCAAGCTCCTCTGCGGCAACCGGAAGCTACTGGAAGCCCACGGGGTTGACCTGTCCGACTGCCGGGAAACCAGTTTCGGCACCCAGGTGCTGATTGCCCGAAACGGCAAATTCGTCGGCAACATCGTCATTTCCGACACGCTGAAGGACGACGCGGTGGAAGCCATCGGAAAAATCCGGAAGCAGGGCATTGTCACCGCCATGCTCACCGGCGATGCCCAGGACAGCGCGGAATTTGTTGCCAAGGAAACGGGCATTGACGAAGTCCACGCCAAGCTCCTGCCGGAAAACAAGCTGGAGACCCTTCACGCCATCCGGGAAGCCCACGGCAGCGTGATGTTTGTCGGCGACGGCATCAACGACGCGCCGGTGCTGGCCGGTGCGGATGTGGGAGCGGCTATGGGCAGCGGCGCGGACGCGGCCATCGAGGCTGCCGACGTGGTGTTCATGACCTCCGAAATGTCCGCCATTCCCGAGGCTCTGCGAATTGCCAGAGCCACCCGGCGGATCTCCTGGCAGAACGTGTACTTTGCCCTGGCCGTCAAGCTGATTGTCATGATTATGGGTCTGTGCGGCTACGCCAATATGTGGGTCGCGGTGTTCGCCGATACCGGCGTTTCCATGCTGTGCCTGCTGAACTCCGTCAGAATCCTGCGGATGAAATAACCGGCTTCTGCTTTGCAAAACCGCCCTCCGGGAATCCCGGAGGGCGGTGTTTTCAGGTTCTGGGGATAATGTTCTTGTAGATCCGGGAGTTGGTATAGACCAGATAGTCGCTGGCGTTGCTGCCGCTGATGGCGTTCTGGTTCCCATCCAGCAGCTCCGCCTCCAGGCGGATCTTGTAGTTGGCGTAGGTCATGCCATTGGCTTCCAGAGCCTCGCCCGCCAGCAGGGACATATCCGCGGAAATCTCCAGGGGCACGTTCTTATCAAGAACTTCGTCCAGCCGGAAGGTTGCCGTATAGGTGGCGTTCACGTTATTCTCGGTGTTGGTGGGATTGGCCGCCTCGATGACCTCTTCTTTGGAGTCCGTGTAGCGCAGACTCAGCTTCATCTTCTCCCCGGTCAGGCAGTTAATCCAGGGGACTGCCGCGCCATAGCTGACGAAGGGCTGAGTGCCGGTGTTGTTCCTGGGAGACAGGGTCAAGGTGCAGCGCAGATACTTGGCATTTTCCGCCCGGCTCACCGCGCTGACATTGTAGCTGGCCGCGGACCGCAGCTTCGCCGAATCGCCCTCGAAGCCGTTGATGCCCAGCTGGTTGATGCTGTCCATCTCGGTGTCGCCCACGGCATCATAGTTCAGGGAGGCCACACTGACCTCGCCCCGGTAGAAGTGACGATGCAGGGTGTCCTCGGAGGGCGGCTGGGTGCTGAGGGTGGAGCTGGTCAAGGTCTGGGGCGTGTAGGACAGCGTCGAAGTGACCGCCATCAGAATGCCCTCATTCTCCCTCTCCCGGATGGGGAACTGATCGCCGTAGGAAGAGGCAAAATCCAGGGTCAGCTTCGCCGTCAGCGTCACCGGGTGCTCCCGAATGTCGCTGCACGGGATTCCCTCAGGGAAGGTCAGCCGGTAGGAGCGGGTGGCCGTGTCCACAATGTAGTGCTCTGTCCAGGTTTTACCGCCGTAGCGGTACTCCGCCGTGATCTGGGTGCCCGGGGTCAGGTCGACCTGGGTCTTGGGGCCATCCTCATAGTAGTGGTAGAGCACCAGGTTGAAGCACTGGGACAGGCTCTGGTCACTGGCGTAGTCCTGGAACTGCTGGGCACTTTTTTCGTCCTTGAATTGGATGGTTGCATTGACATCGGCGACCACCGTGGTGTTTCCATCGGAGATCAGCTCCAGCTGGCCGTCCGCCGTGGTCAGGCTCACTGTTTGCTCAAAGCAGGAGGTAATGATAATTCGGTTCTCGTCCCCGTTCCGGGCAAAGCCGTTGTTGGTGGGATTCGTTTCGCTGGCGGCCAGCCGCTTGGTGGGCAGACCGTTTCCGGCAGGGTTCGTCAGCCGGTCGTCACAGGTGAGCAGAATGTTCAGCAGCCGCTGTTCTTCTGTCTGAGCCTGAATGGTCAGATAGTACCGCTCGGATAGCTCTCCGTTCAGTTCTCCAACGGTGATGGCATACTGGGTCTGATTCTCGTCCTCGTCGGTGGCCTTCCGGTAGTAGGTTTCGCCAATCTGAACCGTCGCCTGGGTTTTGTCCGCCGTTATCACGAACTTGCCCGTCAGGGTTTCGTCCGCCTTTTCGGCCTCCGTCAGTGCCCTGGCCGTCAGGGGCAAAAGCTGGCTCAGTGTCACCGGAGTCCAATTGGTTCCCGTCTGATCCCGGAAGCCGGTGAATTTCAGCTCATAGTAGCTGTCCACCTTCTGAAGAGCCTGGGAAGCGGTTGCGTACCAGGCCTTATCCTGGTTGTTCCGGTCAACCAGCACCAGCCGGGTGCTATCCGGCAGTTCGACACTCAGCTGAAGCTGCTTCAGGAAGTTCCACAGCAGATTCTCGCCGTCGTTCACCGCCTTCTGCCATTCCTCCTGGGTGCGGGTGTAGTCGAAGCCCAGAAGAGCCGTGACCTTCTCGTTTTCCGAGACGATGGCCAGCCGGTTCAGATCGTCATAACTGCTCTGAATGTAGCTGGTGCCGGCAAGAGCCGCCGCCCAGAACCGGAAGTTGAAGACCTTCTTCACCAGAATTGGCAGATACAGGGTGTATACCGTCTCGGTTGCGTCTGCCGGGTTGGCAAAATCCGCCCTCAGCAGGGTAAACCGAGCCCTCTGGTTGTCGTACTGGCCGTTCAGCCGAATCCGTTTGGTGGCTTCATCCAGAGTAAAGCTGCCCTCATCCTGGGACTCCCGCCACTGGCCGCCGCTGTAGACGTAATTGGTCAGGGACAATTTCATGTCCGCCGGAGGTACCGGATCCAGATCATTGGTGATGGTCTTGCCGTACATCACCCGGTTGGTCAGCAACGACAGGGCACTGTAGAGCGCCCGGTTGGCCTCGTCCGTACTGGTGGTGCTGATGACGAACACCGGGAAATTGCCGCCGGTGTAATCGCCGTTGTCGCCGTCGCCGGTGAAGCTGCCGAAATAGGCCATATCCGAAGGCCGATTGGTTTCGGTGCCCGTCAGGTATTCCCGGGCTTCCTCCACCGCCGTGTGGGTCAGATTCCGGTTTTCCGTGCCGCTGCTGTCAAAACGGATCTTCTCCCCAATGGGGGTAGAAGTGCCGCCGGCAAAGCAGGCACCGTCGCCGGTGACGTTTTGACCCAGAAGCGCCGTCAGAGGGCTTACCGGGTTGATCGTCACATAGGGATACCTGTCGTTCTCGCTGCTGGTATTAACCTGGGCACCGGTGTAATCCGCGCGCACCAGGTAATCCCCAGTGCTCAGAGCCGTTCCAAAGTCCTGGGTGGGCACGGTGTTTTCCCCTTGCACCAGGCTGACGCCGGTGAATTTCAGCGTAAAGCTGTGGCCGCCATTAGGATTAGGGTATCTCTGTCCGCCGAAGATACCGGCTTTTCCGTTGTCCCCGTTTACCAGGCCAATGGGCAGCGTCCCCGTCCATTCGCTGGGCACACTCCAACGATAGTTATTTTTCTGGTCGTTCAGCAGATAGCCGATCCGGTTGTTCTTCAGCAGAATGTTGTAGCCCGTCAGGTTGGCGCTGCATTTGCTCAGGTAGCCATACAGGCCGCCTACGCTGCTTTGGGAATTGCAGGCGGCAATGTCGCTGTTTTCAATGGCCAGATTGTTCATCTGAACCTTCGTCGCATAGTCCTTGTTGTTGCTCTGATTGTCAATCTGACCAATCACTCCGCCGGAGACTCCCTTTCCGATGATTGCCGCATGATTCAGGCGGATATTGGTGAGCGTTATGCTGGGATACAGGCAGACCATACCCAGCAGGCCGCCGGTAATGCAGTCGGAGCTGCCGTTGCTGCCCGCGAGAATCTGAACGGAGCCGCTCTCGGAACCAATGCTCACCTGGTCGATGGTCATCTGTCCTCCCGGGTTCTTCACCAGGCCGATCAGGCCGCCCAGCTGTCTGCCATTTACCATCCGGACAGCGGAGCCTGGTTCCCCGCCGATGGTCACATCCGAAACGGAAAGATGGTAGGCCGTGTCAGGGAGGTTCTGCCATTGGTTGGCTTTTGCATCGCTGAGGAAACCAAACAGACCGCCTACGTTGGTCTTTGCGTTTGCGCTTTCCCCGCCGATCAGCTCCACCTTTCCTTCCAGGCGGACGCCCTTGACGGTTACGGTCTGACCCTTGGCAACGCTCTCGTAGCCCACCAGGCCGCCTACGGTGGTGTCATTCGCCTCGGTGACGGTGCCCGTTACCTTCAGATTCCGGATGGTCATAACGGCATCGCTTTCCGCCGGGTTGATTTCCAGGGCACCCGGAGTGATTTTGCCTACGGTATTCAGGTGAATATGGCCGAAGAGTCCTCCCGCGTCCTGACGGCTGCTGTTCTCCACTGTCATGTAGAAGGGGGCTGTCGTCCGGATATCGCCGCCTGTCAGCTCCACATCCTGGGTATTGCTGACAGTTACCTTCATTGCCGCGGAGTAGCCCGCGAAGCCGCCGGCCATAATCAGCGCCCGAACGGTCAGATTCTCATAGGTGCAGTCGATAAACTTGGCTTCGTTTTGGAACTGGGTAGAAAACCCGATCATGCCAATGAAGCCTCCCGCGGTGGCGCAGCCCAGGGAGTCCGAGCCCCCGTTGACGCTGGCATCTTTCAGCGTAACCCCATTGAGGATAACGGCGTTGTCTCGGGTGGCGCAGAAGCCGCTGATGAGCATACCCGCCGCCGCCATATTGGCCCGTTTCTGCTGATCCCACAGGTTGCTGTTCTTAGCCAGGATCTTGCCTGCCTCGCAGGGGCTGCCACTTTCGTCAAAGTAGGTAATTCCGGTGTTTCCGGAGAGAATCAGGTTGGAGAAGGTGGCATTTTCGGCATTGCGCAGCGCCAGGAACAGGCCGGAGCCGCTGACCGTCCATTTGTTCTTCTCCGTCTCATACTCGTTGCGCTGCTGGTTCAGGGTAATGACCGCCCGATTGCCGTCGGATTTTGTTCCGTCCACAGTCTGAATATGCAGCTGGCGGGTATGGTCGAACGTCGAGCCGAAGCTGATGCACACATAGCTGCCGCCGATTCCCCGGAAGCCGTTGCCGTAAGCCCTCATGTCGCAGTCCGCCGTGAACTGGATGGTAAGCAGCAGGGCAGCCAGCTTGCTGAAATCCCCGGACACATATTTGCTCAGATAGCACTGGGACGCGGTCTTCGCCGTCAGGCTGACCCCGCCAAGGCAGGTGTCGTCCTTCTCATAGCTTCCGATTCTGGGGCGGCTGAAGCTGTAGGCCTCGAACTTGTCCATCGCCGCGGCGCCGCTGTTGGCAATGGCGGAAAGCAACCACAACCCCTGCGCGTCCTTCACCGTAGCGGTGGCATTCTTGCCCGACAGAAAAATCTCCAAGTGGGAATTCAGGTCAGCCCCGGAGGAAATATTGGGAATTTGGTAATTCTTATTCGTATTTTCCAGGGAAACGCCGTCTCCCAGCACATAGCCGTCCAGCACCCGTCCCACATAGGGATTGTAGTAGAACTGGCCGCTGTCTTTTTCGGCCTTCCCGCCGGTCAGGCCGGAGCCGATTCGTCCCCGGAACACTACGCCGCCGCCGTACTTATTATACTTATTATTGCCGCCGTTGCTGGTTCCGTTGAAGGCGCCGCCCACAAGTCCCACATAGCCGCCCACCGCCGCCAGATAGGAATACTCGCCCTTGGTCTCCGGCGGGTTCGCAATGGAAACCGTAACGCCGTCCAAAATGGTGTCGCCGCCAAAGGCATAGCCCACTACGCCGCCAAAGAAGGAAGGGCTGATTTCGCTGTTGGGCACCTCGGTGCAGCTCAGGGAAATACTTCCGGTGTATTCGATGGTGATGTTGCGAACCACGCAGCCCATGCTGTACTTGACCAGGCCGCCAAACTGGCTGGCTGTGCTGCCCGGAATGGTGAAGGTGTGACCTGCGCCGTCAATCTCGCCGCCGAAGGCGATGATCTGGCTGCCGGTCTGGCTGGCGTTCGCATGACCCAGGCCGTCCCAGTTGTTATCGGCGGTAATATCCTCTTCCAGCTTATAATGGGCGTTTTGCAGGTACAGCCGCATAACCGCCGGTTCCACGATGCTCTTGTCCTCGCCTTCCCATTTGCCGGATTTCGGCGAATAGGTATAGCGTACATGTCCGCCGTTCACGTTCACATTGTACCGGGTGTGCTTGTCCGTATCCACGAAGGATTTCCCCGTTTCCTTTTGAACGTTTGCCAGCACCTCGGTGTCCAGATTCACCGGCCACTTCTCGGCGGTGCCGTCCCGGAGCACCTGATTCAGGGTCTTCAGCTGGCTGAACTCGGTGATGATATAAGGATCCGTCCCGGTTCCGCAGCCGATCTCCAGTCCGGTGGTGTTCAGGTTCACATCCAGCTCGTGTTGGGTGCTGCCAACGGCCAGATTTTCCAGCTGGTTGACATAACGTGTGTAATTCTGATAGAAGCTGTTCCAGCCGTTGGCACTGCCGCTAACCAGCTTGCCTTCCAGCTTTCCACCGTAGTACCAACGCTGCTCATCGTTGTTCCGGCCGTGTATGTTGCCTGTGGTGGAGTTGGACAACTCCTGCCCCAATGTGCAGGCTTCCTTCTCCGCCTCGGTAAAGTTATAGACGCCGCTGGAGGTGGTCTCCACATAGTCAAAGGACTCCAGGAACAGAGCCCGGCTGAAAATGCAGCCGGTAGTGCCATACATCGGGGGGTTGTTCCGTCCGGGGCGGCCGTCCAGGCACATTCCCTTGAAGGTCAGCCGGATTTCCTTGCCGGTAGTGCCGCCCACCTTGCCGATCAGACTGCTGGCGGCATATTTGTCGGTTTTCAGATCGTCGTAGCCGGTGGAGGTTTTCACGCCGCTCATGTCCAGGGTGCTGTAGCTGCCCAGGCTGTAAATCAGCAGGGGACGCACCGGGTCGGTATTGCCCGTCTTTTCGCTGATTCGGATTCCCGCCAGATCCACATTCTGGATTGTCAGATACATCCGGTCATAGATGGAACTGCCGGTGAAGGGCCCGCAGCACAGGGCTCCCGTGCCGGTGGCACTGCGTCCCACTGTGCCGGACAGTTTCAGTCCGTCTACGTTCAGCTTCTGGTCTTTATTCGTGGCCGTGCCGCCGTTGAAAATGCCCGTGTGCATCTGATAATGCTGGCTGTTGGATTGCCCCAGCGGCTTGTTGGTTGCGCCCGTCTCGAAACCGTTCATGGCATCATAATCGAAGGTGATGGACGCGTTTTGGATGGAGGTATCGTTGATAAACGGGGTGGGATAGAAGGAATAGCCACCCAGGTTGATCTCCCCGGAAATCACAAAGCCCTTCTGGGCGGAAAAATACCCCCGCAGGTTCTCTTCGCAATCATGGTAGGCATTCCAAAGCATCAGCTTACGCGCGTTGTCCACAGTGCCCAGATTGGGGCTGTCGACGATGGCGCCGGTTTTGGTGTCATAGCCCAGCTCGTCCCGGTAGGCATCCAGATTATAGTAGTACCGGGTCTTTCCGTTGACCCAGGTTCCCCTCAGCTGAGACTGATAGGTATTGCATTTGTCTCTGTCGATGAGGGCATGGCCAGGAAGGGCAATGGACACAATGCCGTTGTTGTTGCCGGACTGGTTGCTGCCCACAATTTCGTCAAAATACTGGGAGCCGCCGATATTCACGGTAGTGCCCTCGGCCTTGTAAGCGTCCTCTCGGATTTCCAGGTACAGGGCGGTGTTGCCGTTCTTTTCGCCCTTGGCCACAATCAAACCGCTGGGGGCGTTCTGCTCGGATTTGCCGGTGAAGACATTGCCGCTGACAAAGTGAATGCCCGCAGTCGCCGTGCCCTTCTGCACCCGCCAATAGCCGGAGCCGGTATAGACCAGGCCGCCGAACCGGGCGTTGGTTCCCGCGTCCAGAGTGCTGTTTTTCACGGAAACCCCGGTGATGGTTGCCCTGGTATTCAGCCACTCATAGCCCAGCAGACCACCGCTGGCGACGTTAGCGTTGGTCGTAATGGTCAATCCATCCACCGTCAGGCCGTCGATGGTCAGCTTATGGGTGCCGTTGTCTCGCAGAGACGCAGCCAGGCCGCCCACTATGGCATTGTCTTTCGACTCAGTTTTCTGAATTTTACCGGAAATCCTGCCGTTTTTCACGAAAATTGTGGTGTCTTGTCTTTCGTTATTTCTGGCATAAAAACCGCCAAGCGCACAGTCGGACTTTGTGGATTCCACAATGGAGCCTGTCCATTCGCAATCTGTGAAGGAGGCGTTCGGGGTCGTGGCGAGAATGCCGGCAATCCGGCCATCCCAAATACCATAGGTATTATTGGGTTCCGCATCTACCAGCGTTTCCGTATTTCCGGTGACCTTTTCCAGCGTGGCCGTGCCCGTTGTCTCAGCGCACAGTGGGCCGATATACAGGGCAGAACCTGCATGGGCAGTGATTTTGCCGTTCACCGTGACATTGGAGGCGGTGAGATTCGTGGTTTTTGTAAAGAGTCCCTGGCGGTCGTGATTATTGCCGCCGGTGTAGACCGGGATATCCGGCAGGGTGACGGTGTGACCGTTGCCGTTCAGCGTGACGCTCACCGTTGCCGTATTGCTCACGTCCCGCTGGAAGCCGGTAATGCCGATGTTCTCCAGATAATTCACATCCGCGGTCAGCTGGATGGTCTGGGCGGCATTCAGGTCGGCATCTCCGTTCGCAAATTTCAGGGAGTGGGTTTCATCCAGCTGATAGCGCAGAGCCAACTCCGCAAATTCGGCGGCACTGCCCACCGTGTAGGTGCCCTCAGCGCCGTTGGGGGCTGCCACGGTCACCGCCCGTTTGGTGGCGTCATAAGTCAGAACGCCGGGCAGCTTGTCGGAGCGAACCACCTGACCCCAGCCGCCGATGTCGTTGGTAGTGTCCTTCTTGGGGTTCCAGATCTGGTCGGTGTATACCAGGGTGTTGTCCCGGTCGCCCAGCACCCAGCCGTTTTTGCCGCCGGAGCCGGGCTGAGTAATGGTAATCTTCTCGCCCAGGTACATTACGCCCTTTTGCATATAGCCCACCAGGCCGCCGCTGGCACTGTTTCCGGGAAGGCCGGAGGCCGTCACACCCGACAGCCGCAGCATATGGCCGCCGCCATCCAGCTTGCCGATGAGGCCGCCTACATGGTTCGCCGCGTTGTTATTTGCGGTACAGGTGGGCGCGGCCTTCTGAACTTCAATATAGACGCCGTTATCGCCATGCACGCTGCCGATGATGCCGCCGTAGCTGTCGCCGCCGTTTCCGGAGAGGGAAACTTCCCCGGTATTCACAGTCAGAGACTGCGCCGTCAGGGAATTTGCCTCGTATCTGCCCACCAGGCCGCCCAGGCTATTGCCCTTGGCGGCGGTGACGGTGACGGCCTTCTCCCCCTTCAGGTAGAAATTCTCTGCGGTGTCTCTCACATTCACATAGCCGTACAGACCGCCTACGTTTCCGCCGCTGTCGGACAGGTTCACGTTTACGCTGGGATAGCCGGTGCTTCCGTTATAGTAGTCCCCGGTTTTGGAGTAGGTATAGCTGCCGATCAGGCCGCCTGCCGTGGAGCTGCCGGTAATTTTCGCGGCAGTCACCTCCGGCATACCGCCGTCCAGAACCAGGTTTTTCGCAATGCCGATCAGGCCGCCCGCGTTCTGAGTGGCCTTAACGGTACCGCTAACCGTGACCTTGGCGGTTCCGGACAGGCCGGAAAGCCGGGCACCGTCCTTCATTTCGCCCACCAGACCGCCCGCATTGCTGCCGCTCAGATTCGCTTGGACGGTGAGCTCATTGGTTTTGGGCAGGGAAAGGACAGAGCCGTCACCCATTTCGCCCACCAGACCGCCGGCGCTGCCGCCGGCCGTTACCTTGGTGACATTCAGAGCCAGATTGCCCGTCACCTTCACCTGGGCTTTTTCCCCCATCTGGCCTACCAAACTGCCGCCGCTGCCGCCGGCCGTTACCTCGGTGACATTCAGAGTCAGGCCGCCCGTCACCGTCGCCTGGGCGTTTTTCCCCATCTGGCCTACCAGACTGCCGCCGCTGCCACCGGCATTGATTTTACCGGTGCAGCTCAGGCTGCCGGAAACCGTCAGGGTGGCATTCTCGCCCATTTCGCCCACCAGACTGCCGCCCGCGCCGGAGGCGGTCTTTACCTTGGTGACATTCAGAGTCAGGTCGCCCGTCACCGTCACCTGGGCGTTTTTCCCCATCTGGCCTACCAGACTGCCGCCGGTGCCGCCAGCATTGATTATGCTGGCGCAGGTCAGGCTGCTGGCAACTGTCAGGGCAGCATTCTCGCCCATTTTGCCCACCAGGCCGCCGCCCGCGCCGGAGGCGGAGGGGGCGGCGTTCTCGACAGAATCCCCCGTTTCTTTCTCCGTGATTTGCTCGTAGTGCTCTAAGGTCAGCTGCGTATTTTCCTCCATCGCACCGCAGAGCAGGCCGGCATTGGCCGCCTTCACGGGGTATCGATAGCCATCCTTTACAGAAAGCGTAATAGAGCTGCCGGATTTCATAGTGCCGATAATGGGATGACCTTCTGCCTGGGAATTGTAGACGGCAACCTTCCACGCCGAGCCCGTTCCCCCACCCGTCAACACCTCGGCAAGGAGAGCACCCTCCGCATTGTTGTCGGTCAGCTGCAAATAGCCGGTTGCGGAGTTATTCACCGCGCAGGTAGCCTGGGAGGAAAGATAGTTGAAAAGAGGCCGGGACAGGGTAAGGTTGGCTTCCCCTTCGCTGTTAAAAATCAGTTTCCCGGCAAAGGGTGCATCGCTGCTGCCCAGACCTTTGAACTGGTCGGCAACGGAGGACAGGTCGCCGGACTTGAAAACAATCTTAATATTGCTGTTTGCGTAATCGGAAGCGGGCAGAGTAGAAAGTCCCACCAGCTGGGCAAGGGAGTCGATTTGGTAGGTGTCGCCGATTTTTTTGGGAATCTCCGGCTCCGCGGCGAACAGCGACAGGGCAAGCTCCGTCTCCGCAGGCTCCGTGGTCTCCTGGGTGGCCTGGGTAGGCTCTGTCTGGGCTGTGGTTTCGGTCGTCTCCGCCGCCTGGGTGGTTTCTTCCAGAACCGTCGGCGCCTGCGTCTGCATAGTGGCCGAAGGCGCCGTGGTCTGGGGAGGAGCCGGAACCGTTTCGGTGGACTCTTCCGTCGATTCTTTCGTAGGCTCATTTTCCTGGCTCACTTGGGCGGTAGAAGGCGCAGTATCCTCCTGCCCGTGAACCGGCAGCACAACTATATTCAAAAGCAGACTTGCCGCCAGCATCAGCGCAGTCAGTCTGATTCTTCTGTCCATTGTCTTGCGTTCCTTTCTGGAAAATGCGTTTTGGAGCAGCACTGCCTCATACTGAACTCCAATTAAAATCTTTAAAAAAGATTTTAATTGCCTGAAGGGCATGGAGTTCATATGAGACTTGTTTTGTGATTTCTTTCCTTATAAATCACAAAACAGGCAGCGCCTTCAGGCGATGCCTTCCTGATTAAAATTAAGATTTTAATCAGGAAATAGTATCAGGCAGGCTGGAAAGTGACGTATTGCAGAACGTCCTTCTCCCAGGTCTCGTCCTCCGGGATTCCGTTCACTCTGTAAAATTGGAGCCGGTAGCTGGTGGGCATTCCATCGCCGCCCAGGCTCAGGGTCAGTCTGGCGGTGCCGGCTCCCGCCGTCACGGGAAGCTCCGCCTGAGACCAGGCGCTTAAAGCTACCTTGTCCGGTTTCCAGGACAGAACCATGGTGGCCTGGGCAGTGCCGTAAATCTCATAGTTAAAGCCGTCCAGATTCTTGGAATCGGAATAGCTCTTCCGGTCGTCCTGGAACTGGCCGCTCCAGCTTCCGTCTGCGCTTCCGGAGGCGGAAAGCCACAGTCTGGCCTTCAGCAAATGGCTGCCTATGGTGCAGTTCGGGCAGCTAGCCGGCACCGCCTGCATCTCCACAGTCAGGGTGTTCAGCAGGGTGATGTTTTCCTTGGCGCAGGTCACGGCGTAGACATTCTGGGAGGCTATACCGCCGGTCAGGGTCTGTCCGGTCAGGGACAGGCTGCCGTCTGCGGCGAAGGCCTGGCTGTTGATTTTCAGTGCCGCCACCGCCTGTGCCAGAGCATCGCCGGTGAGCTCTTCTCCGGCGGTATCCCGCAGCCTTGCGGACAGGGTATAGGTGATGTCCTCTTCGTGAACCTTTTTCAGGTCGCTCTGGGGGTAGTTGCACACGGTCACGGCGGCAGACACGTTACCCTGGCTGCTGACAGAAATCATTTTCAGGGGCATCAGGCTGTCGCTGCTTTCCCGCAGGTACAGATAGTTGGAGGAAAAGCGGATTTCCGAGGTGGCGGTCTTCGCCACGGTGACGCTTTTGGCGTTGCGGATACTGGAATAGGCAGCATAGGTGCCGGTAATCAGCAGCAAGCCGCATACCAGGCTGAGCCACAGCGCCCAAAGTCCCTTTCGTTTCATCCCGCACTCCCTCCTGTGGTTTCCTCTATGGCACCCAAAGCAGTGGCGACCGTTACATAAATCATTTCGGTTTCCTTATAGAGATTCCGCTTGACCTCTTCGGTCAGTGCGTCCGTATCCCAGTTTACCTCCAGCACATAGTACTGAAGCTCCTTCCGAGAAATCTCCCGAGCCTTGCTTGCCTGCCAGTAGACGGGCTCGGCGTTATACTGCACCTTCTTGTTGTCGCCGAAGGTGATTTTGTGGGTATTCGCCACGCTCAGATTGTCGCCGGATACCAGATCGCTCTCCTGATAGTAAAATTTCCCCACCTGACCGGTGAAGCCATCGAAAACGCTCTGGCTGGCGCGGTAAATCTTGTAGCTCAGGGGCAGATTGGTGGTGTGAGAAAGCTGGAGCATGTACTCGGTGCGGGCGGTGGCGTAGACGCCGAACACGCACCGGGTGCCTTGGTCGGAATTGATGTCCAGGCTTCCCAGGGAAATCTGGGAGGTATCCACGCCTGTCTCGTCCTTCAGGTACAGAATCGGCATCTGCATCCGTGTCACCGTGAACAGGCCACGCTGATAGTTCAGCCAGGCCAGGGTGCCCATAACGGCGGCAACCAGAGCCGCCATTCCCAGTGCCAGCACCAGCTGCCGCTTCTGCCAGCGGCTGCCTTTCTCCCGGTTCTTTTCAGGCTCCATGCCGATTCCTCCTTTCCGTTTCAGGATAGTTTATCGCCGGTGAGCCGAAGCCCAATGGCGTACATTGCGTTTTTCTGCTGGTCGCCGCCGATGTACTGGTCGGCGGCATCGTACATTGCGCTCAGCTGCTCATCGGTGAAGCTGTCCTGTCCGGAAGACTCCTCCTGATAGAACAGCCAGTCAAAGTGCTCCGCCTTCCAGCCGGTGAGAACACTGCCAAAGCGCGAGGCCTTGGCGTCCTCCCAGGTTTTTGGCCAGCACCAGTCCACAGTCACCTCAATGGGCTTGCCCTGCTCCGCCCCGGTAAAATCCAGGGTATAGCCGCCGCCTTCATAGTAGGCCGTCTGGTTTCCGGTGCTGAAGGCAAACAGCAGATGCCCCTGCATCAGCTTCTGAGCAGTGTCATCCCTGCGCAGGGTCATCCGGTCATCGGTTCCCTCCAGAAGGATCATATCCAGTTGGAACCGGATTTTCAGATCCCCGGTGTCCCAGGGAATTACATAAAAGCGCATTTTCCCGCTGATGCCCGGTCGAATGCCCTCGGCCTCGGTGCTGAGCAGGTTGCCGATGTTGGCATCCTTGCCCATCCGCCAGGAGACCAGCTGCTTTCCGGCAGTCCAGCTCCATTTGTCGGTGCTGCCGGGAGGAACATAGCCCGCCGGAAGGGTCTCTCCCTCCGGAATAGTGGCGTATTCCTCCGGAAGGGGCTCTTTCAGCTGGGCAATTTCTCCGGCGCTGGCAAGATCGAAGCCGTAGGCACCCAGCCGAACCGCCATGCCCTGCGCCGTTACCGCCCCCGCGCTGCAAAACCAGGCGTAGCAGGCCACGGCAATGACGATCAGCGCCGCCAGGGCAAGCAGTCCGCTGTGGACGATCTGCTTTCTGGCTTCCTTTTCCAGTTCCGCCCGGGTCATGCCGGAAAAGCGGTTATTTTTTTCTGCCATTCCGGCTGCCCCCTTTCGGTTACGTTTCTTCGGAATGTGTTTGGGAAGCTCTGATTAAATCGGCAAGAGCTGGGAGCGAGAGATTTTGTTCTCAGGCAAGGTTTGGAAAATGGAGGAATACTGTATGTACCCGCAAGGGGTATGCCGCATCCGTAAGCCAGCTTCGCTGGCAACGGCTGCGCTATATTTCCCATTTTTCAAACCGCAGACTGGGGGCAAAAGATCCGCTACCCAGCCGCAGACGATTTATTCAGAGTTTCCTTTGCTTTTTGCCTGGATTTCCTCCAAGGCCTGCCGGATGGCGGCTTCTTCCTCCTGCCGAGCCAGATCTTTGGCGATTTTAACCGCGTGCCACAGGTTCCAGAGCAGAATTCCCAGCAGAGGCAGCAAAATCACACTGCCAAACACCAGAGGGCTGGACAGCACGGCTACCGCCTTGCCCCAGCCGGTGGACACATGCACGGCCTTGCCCACCACCATGTCCACCCGGACGGGATAGGTATCCTCCAGCACGTTGGCGTCGCCCTTGGTACAGAAAATTTTCTCGCCGTTTTCGGTCTGAATGTCCACCACCCGGTGGGTGTTCACCGCCCCCTCCAAGGTTGGGTCTGGGGAGAAAAAGGAAATTACGTCCCCAATCTGAATCCGATCCGTGTCGGTTTTTTTCACCAGAAGCAGGGAGCCTTCCGGAATCTCCGGCTCCATGCTGCCGGTGAGCACCCGGAACACGCTGAAGCCCATTACCTGGGGCACCTGCCCCGCCGGGGTGAGCACCACACTGAGAAGCACAAACACCGACGCCAGAATCAGCGCGATGGCGGCTCCGTTGAAAATTTTCAAAAACCAGCTTTTTTTCATGGTCAGTTATCAGTTACTTGATTTCTTCCTCTTCCCGGGATTTTTCCCCTTCCGCGGCATCCCGCTTGGAATTGCGCCGGTTGGTGAAGGCATCCACCAATCGCCGGGCAAAGGTGTTTTCCTCCAGCCTGGCCTGGGCTTCCTCCCGGGCGGTTTCCGCCTGACGAGCCTGTTCCAGTGCCTTCTGTTCCCGGTCGAGGGCTTCCTGCTCCCGTGCCAGCGCCGCCTGCTCGGCAAGCTTGGTCTGCTCCAACTGCTCCCGGGCAGTCTTGAGCGCCGCCTCCGCCCGCTTCAGAGCGGCGGTAATCTCCCGCCGCTTGTAGCGAGCCTGGAAGGCATCGTCCTGAGCGGCCTTGACTTCTTCTTTCAGCGCCTTCTCCTGAACGAGAGCCTGGGCTTGCAGTGCGGCCTGGGCATCCTGGGCGGCCTTCTTTTCCGCTTCCATAGCCGCCTGATGGGCATCCGCCTGACGGGCAGTTTCTTCCTTGGCCTCCGCCAGGGTCTTCGCCGCCGCTTGGCTTTGGGCTTCCATGGCCGCGTTCAGATCGGCCTCCCGCTGGGCGGCCTTTGCCTTTTCCTGATTCAGGGCATCGGCGGCGGCCTGGGCGGCCTTTTCCATGGCGGCGTTCCACTGGGCTTCCTTCCGGGCAGCCTTTTCCTGCTCCTTGGTCAGAGCTTCGGCGGCGGTCTGCTTTTCCTTGTCCAGAGCCGCTTGCAGCTCCTGCTTTTCCTTTTCCGCCTTCTGCTTGGTAAATTCCAGCCGATCCTCCGCCTGACGCTCGGCCTCCCCCCGCTGGAATTCCGCCTGCCAGCGGTATTCCTGGAAGGCCTTTTCGCTGTCGGCAAGCTGGGCTTCCAGCGCCTCCCGGCGGGCGGTCTCTTCGGCCAGCTTGGCCTCCGCGTCCAGCTGGGCCTGGGTCACCTCCTCGATGATGACCTTCCGCACTTCCACGTCGGGGATATTGTAGTCGGTGACAATTTCCTCCTGGATTTTCTTGATGAACTTGGGTTTCGTGATTTTTCTCCGCTTGGGGGGAATTTCGCTGAGCTTCCGGGGGTCGGCCTCCAGAAGACTTTTGAACACCGTGTAGTTGGTAATCAGGTTGGAAAACAGCTGAATCTGGTATTCCTCGTCGAATTCCAGGGGGGTGTCCCGCTCCTCGATGGAGTAGCCCACCTCGTCGTAGCTTTCCAAAAACTGCCAGAGCCGATAGCACACCCGGTAATCCGGATCCTTCATGATGGTGTTAGTTCGCTGGATGGGGCTTCGCACCTTGGCGCAGCCCTTCATGATGTCGCAGAAGGCGCTGGTGCGCAGCGCCATGACCATTCGCCGCACCCGGTCGATGCGCATAAAGACGGACATGTTGTCGCTGTCGTTTTCCGCGAAGCTCTGGGTATTTTTGACCTTCATTTCCAGCTTGTACTCGATCTGTTCGTAGGCGTCGTCCACCTTGCTGTGCATTTGCAGGGTGTTGCAGGTCTCGTCGCCGGTGGACCAGAAGATCACGTCCGTGCGCTTATCGATGAAGGTGACAAGCCGCTGAATCAGGTGGTAGATGAACCGGTTTTCGTACAGGTCGTAGGTTTCCTCCACGGTCACGTTCAGTATCCTGGTGGGCTGAATTTCCCCGTCCTTGCTGCTGGCAATGAACTGGGTGTTCATGCTCAGATGGCGGACGCTGTCGGCGGTGATCTTCCGAGCCAGTGCCACGGGCACCACCTCTTCGTTGCTGGTGACGAACCGCCGGGGGTGCTCAGTGATCCGGTTCAGGGCATCCAGGCTGTCCTCGATGACTCCCAGCCACCGCTCGTCCACCTGCTTGTGCAGGACGGTGTGATTCTGCCGCAAGGTGGTGCTGCCCGCCTGAACCATTTCGAAAAGGTATTGGAAATACCGGTCGTTTTCCAGGGTTTTTCCAACCTTATTCACATATTTTAAGTAGAGATCGTTGATGGTTCCGGCCATAGCCGCACCCCCTGTGTGTGATGTTGAATGCCTGATAGGATTTTAGGGAGCCTCTGATTAAATCGGCAAGAGCTGGCAGCGAGAGATTTTTCTCTAGCCGAAGGGTTCGAAAGTGGAGGAATACTGTATGTATTTCCCACTTTTGAAGCTGCACGGATAGGGAAAAAGATCCGCTATCCAGCCGCAGACGATTTATTCAGAGGTTCCTTAGTAAAGATTCTGAATTCTGGTAAGATATGCCTTGCTGTCGGCCATGTTGGACTTGCCGAAGACCTTCTCAATGTACTCGATCAGTCCCTTGATCTCGTCCCGGACGAAGGTAACGTTCAGGCTTTCCAGCTTCTTCAGCACCTTCCGTGCCACGATGTAGTCCATGCCGTCCAGCTCGCTGCCGCCGCAGGCCACATACACCGGCACGAAATCGTACATCTGCTTGATGATACGGTTGCCGAAGGCCAGCTTGAACCGGGTCTGTAAGTACCCGTCCAGCTTATCGAGCTTGGCAATGGAAGCCTCGCTGATGGGATGCTCCTGCTTGGCCTTGGCGAACATGGCCATCAGATGGCTGCTCGTAATATGGCAGGGCGGCTGAGGATCGCAGGTGAAGGCCGCCGCCCGGTCGTTGAGCTCAATGGGCATGGCACGGTCGTAGACCTTATCGGTGATGGTAAAGGTGGAGTCGTCGTTGTTGGCGGTGCCGATGAACCAGATGGAGTCCGGCACCTGAATCTTGCCGTCAAACAGGTGCTTGGGATCCTTGTCCCAGGCGGTGGGCACCAGGTCAAGCACCCACTCGTCATGGCTGGGCATTTCCAGCACGGACAGCATTTCGGCGAAATAATATTCGATTCTCGCCAGGTTCATTTCGTCCAGAATCACCATGCTGGGCTCTTCCCGGTAGCCCGCCTCGTACAGAGCCCGGAGGAACTCGGTCTCGTTGAACCGCTTGGAGAATTCGTTGAAGTAGCCCAGCAGCTCCGTCCGATCCCGGTAGGAGGGCTGGACGGAAACCATGGTGGCAGGATTTTCCAGGAAGCGGCTGAAGGAGTGGGGAAGACTGGTTTTACCGGTACCGGAAATGCCTTCCAGAATCAGCAGCTTGGAGGAAGCCATGCCCGCCACAAAACGGCGGATGATCTCCGGGGTGTAATACAGGTGCATCTGGCTGCAAGCGAAGAGCCGGTAGTCCTCCACCAGCTCCTCCAGGGTAATCTGGTCGTCAAAGGCAGGCCGGACATAATCGGCATATTTTTCGTCCACCAGCGTCAGCTTGGGGAAACGGCTGGATTCGGGGGCGACTACCTCACCCTCCTTGGCCTCACCGTGCAGATTGCCGTTCTGGATGGTAATCTGGGCGTTGGCGATCTCGCCGCCGGCACCGGCCACCGCCGGGGCGGCATGACCCGTCACGTTGCCCAGCGTGGGGATGGCGTCGTCCAGCAGGGCAGAAGCCCCGGCGTAGGGCACCCGCTCGGTGCCGCCGATGCTGCTGACCTTCAGAGCCAGAATCTTGTTCTTCTCGTCCATCAGATTCAGCACCTGCCGGTTCAGCTTGCCGATCTCCCGATAGAGCTCGGCGTTGTCCTCCTTGTCGCCCTTCAGCTTCCGGCGAACCATTCCCCAGCGCACCAGCAGCACAATTGCCAGAATGGGCACGGCGATGAGAATCAGCATCAGGATAATGGCCAGCAGCTTTGCCGGAAAGCTCAGGGTGCCGAAATAGCTAAAGAAAATGGCAAAATACTGCCCCCAGCCGGTGATAAACAGCCGCAAAACCGCCGCGATCAGCTGGGCAATGTTGTAAACCACCTGAGAGATGACCTCAAAGGCAAATTTCAGAAAATCACTCATTACGCTCCCCCGCCGCCTGTACGGCCTTGGCGGCCTCTTCCTTCAAACGCTTTGCTTCCGCCAGTGCGGCCTGAGCCTCCGCTCTGGCCTTCTCCGCCTCGGCCTTCGCCTGGGCAGCCTCCGCCAGAATGGCATCGGTGTCGGTTTTCTCCCCGGGCTTAGGTGCGGATTGCGCCGCGGCCTGGGCCTGCTCCCGGGCAGTCTCCACGGCGATGGCCTTCTTGAGATCAATGGACACGGTAATCAGGTGATACACCTGGTAGATGAAGAAAATCAGCAGGGGCAGCACGATAACAAGCAGGAAGCCCAGACTGCTGGACAGGAAGCTCATCACCTTGCCGAAGCCCGCCAGATGGCATACATATTTGCCCACGATGTCCCCGTCGGCAATCATGTGAATATCGGCCAGCTCGTTGTTGTCACCCTTGGTCACATAGCTCCGGGCACCGCCCAGATCCTGAATCTCCGTAATCCGGTGGGTGTTCAGGGCAAATTCATTGTTGATGATGGTGTGGAAGGTAACGATGTCCCCTTCCTTCAGCGTCTCCGGGTCGCACTTGCGGATGATAATCAGATCTCCCGCCCGGAAGGTGGGGGACATGGAGTCGGACGCCACCGTCAGGGGGGTATAGCCCGCCAGGGAAGCCACCTGGTTGGTATCCTTGGTAGCCAGGGTGGTGAATGCGAACAGCGCCGCCAGCAGGATCACCACCCACAGTAGGATACTGATGAAGATTTCCGTTCCGCGTTTGACTGCGTTCATAGTTACTACCTTCCTTTTCCGCCAAGCTTCAGCTGTCGGTTCTATGTTTGTCGTTGCGTTGATCGATTAAAGGGTTTCCGTTTTCATCGGTGCCGATGAACCGGAGCCAGATTTTGAAATCCGCATTCCGGATGGAATCGTTGCAGGCCGGATCCGTACCCTCCAGCCAGACGCGCACCACCACGGGCTTATCTTCGTTTGCCTTCAGAGAGAACAGGGCGTTTCCGTCGTTGTAGGTCACGGTGCCGCCGGACGGCAGACCGAACTGCTTGCCGCCGTCTATTGGGGTGGAGGTGTCTCCCAGTCCCGGGTCATAGACGCTGACCTCCGCCGCGGTGAAGCTGATACGCATGGCGTCGGGGACACCCTGCCGCTGGGATTCCACCCGGGTGCCGTCGGAGCCGCCGGAGCTGCTGGCACTGGTCAGGTGGACGATCATGTCCTCCGTAGCCATAAAGTGCAGGGTAAATTCCAGATAATATTCCTTTTTCGCCGCCGCGCCGCTTTCCAACACAAAGGTTTCAAAGTTCCGGGTGGTCACCGGGGTCAGGGGATGGGTCTTGGGGTCATAGCCCTGATCCCGGGCGATCCGAGCGGCGATTTCGTCAAAGGACAGGGTCTTTACATAGTCCTCAAAGCTGTCGTGGGCATCCAGGTCAAAGCGCAGGTTGGCGCCGGTGGTGATCTCCATGCGCATACTGCGCACCCTCGTCCGGTCGGCGATGGTCATCCAGGCGGCGGTGGCCGCGGTGACGCTGACGAAGGCCAGCAGAGCCAGAAGAACCGAGGTGGTCAGCAGCCGCCGGGTATTGTTCTTTTCCTTCATGGCGCCTCCTTTACTGCCGGAGCATTCCGAAGAACGCCAGGCTCAGGTAGGCATCCGTCATGCCCACGGTTTCGTTCAGGCAATCCGGGTCGCAGCCCTCCAGATAGAAATAAATGTCCAGCTGATAGATTTTGTTCAGCTCCATGGTCAGCAGCGGCGTTTTCTCGGGGTTGGCTCCGTCGAAGCGCAGGCTGTCCAGAGATTCCGAGGGGTCTGCCGCCGCCACAGGCTCGCCTGCGGCATAGCCCAGCACCTGACCCCGTTCCAGGCGCTTGCCGTTTAGGTAGGTCACGCCGGAACCGACATCCACATCGCTGAGGCGAATGATTCTGGGGCTCTGACCCTCAAAGACCAGACCCAGCCGGGCGGCGGTGAGAAGCTTTCCGTCCTCCGAGCGGACGATGGGATTTTTCTGGGCGTCGCCGCTCAGGTACAGTGCCAGTCCGGCAGCCCCATCGGTGCCGGTGCTGGCAGCCCGGAGGTAAACGGTGTCGTGATAATAATATTCCCCGGTTTCGTCCAGGACGAAGCCCGTGGTCTGTCCGCTTCCGTCAAAGGTGGGACTTGACCAGAAGTGGCTTAAGTCGGCGGTGGACACGGGCATGAGCTTGTCCTCCCCGTCCGGGGTTTTCAGAGCCACCTGGCTGATATCGTTTCCGCTGTCGTCCTTGGCCTTGCCGGGACTGAAAGGCTCCCGGCTCCGGCTGATTTCCAGCGTCACGTCGGCAGAGCCGGTTTTTCCGGTGATTCTGTCCGTCTGCACCTGCCGATTGGCGGTGAACCAGGCGTAGGTAGCGGTGGTGAGGGTCAGGGCGATGAGCACCAGAAAGGCGGCAAGCGCCCACAGATTCAGAATTTTTCGTTTCGTACCCTCACCTCCTGTTTGTTTTCGTATCGCTTGTGGGCTTCCTTGGCTATGTGGGATCCCCGGCGAAGCCCAGCTGTAGGGCAATGTCCTTGCTCTGCACCGGGTTGTAGCAGTTGGGGTCGCAGCCCTCCAAGTAAAGCCAATACTCCACCGTGGCCACTTCCTCGGCCTTCAGGGTCATCAGCGCCTTGGCTCCGGCATTGCCATG
>CAKTXO010000006.1 GCA_934630985.1 uncultured Oscillospiraceae bacterium
AACGGCCGCGGCAATCCCGGAAGGGGTTACCGCGGCCGTTTCGTATGCTGCGCCGGAGGCGTGCTGCTCCTCCCCTTGGCGGCAGCCCCGGCTTCAAGCGGTTGATTGCCCAAGAACCGCCGGAACACAACCACCGGGTGCCGGTCTTGCCCAACCGGTACCCGGCTTACATCCTAGGAAAGGGAGATAATCATGGACTTTTCAGCTTCTGCATGATAGAATATGCAGAGGCTTTTTGGTGCTTTTTTCCGGAATCGTACATTGGCGTACAGGAGAAGGAGGTAGCGGTTATGAAGCGGAAGATCCCCCGGCTGGTGCTGGCCGGAACCAACAGCGGCTGCGGCAAAACCACCGCGGTCTGCGCGCTTTTGCAGGCGCTGGTGAACCGAGGCCTGAAAACCGGAGCCTTCAAGTGCGGCCCGGATTATATTGACCCCATGTTTCACAGCCGGATTATCGGCGCGAAGTGCGCCAATCTGGATCTGCATTTTTTCCCGGAGAACACCCTGAACTGCCTGCTGGCAAAAAACGGGGAAGACCGGGATGTGAGCCTGATTGAGGGCGTCATGGGCTACTATGACGGCGTGGGACTGACCACCGCCAAGGGCAGTACCTACGAAATTGCCCGGGTGACCAACAGCCCGGTGGTGCTGGTGGTGGGGGTCAGAGGCGCAGCCCTGTCCGCCCTGGCCACCATCCAGGGCTTTCTGGATTTTGCCCCGGACAATCGGATTCAGGGCGTGATTCTGAATCGGTGCACGGCCATGACCTATCCCGCCCTGGCGGCGGAAATCGAGAAACGGTTCGGAATCCGTGCCTACGGCTTCCTGCCGGAAATGCCCGGGTGCGCCCTGGAAAGCCGCCATCTGGGTCTGGTCACCGCCGGAGAAGTGGCGGATTTGAAGGAAAAAATGCAGCTTCTGGCAGCCCAGGCGGAGAAAAGCCTGGATATGGACGGCCTGATCGCCCTGGCAAAGGGAGCAGCGGCGGCAGAGTATACGCCGGTGGCGCTGCCTCAAAAGGAGCCGGTGCGGATCGGGATTGCCCGGGACAAGGCCTTCTGCTTCTATTATGAGGATTCCCTGGGAATGCTGGCGGAAATGGGCGCGGAACTGGTGCCCTTCAGCCCCCTGGCGGACAAGACCCTGCCGGAAAATCTCCATGGCCTGTACCTGGGGGGCGGTTATCCGGAGTTATACGCAGGGCGTCTGTCGGAAAACGTTTCCATGCGTCAGTCTCTCCGGTGGGCTTTGGAAGCCGGTCTTCCCTGTATTGCCGAGTGCGGCGGGTTCATGTATCTGACCCAGGCCATTGGGGAAAGCCCCATGGTGGGCTTCCTGCCGGGCAGCTGCTTCGACACCGGAAGGCTCACCCGGTTCGGCTATGTGACCCTGGAGGCGAAAAAGGACAATCTTCTCTGCCGGGCAGGGGAGCAGATCGCCGCCCATGAGTTCCACCACTGGGACTGCACCGACCCCGGTACGGATTTTCTCGCGCGCAAGCCAACCGGGCGGCACTGGGACTGCGCCGTTTCCACGCAAACCCTCTACGCGGGCTATCCTCACTTCCATTTTTATTCCAACCCGGCCTTTGCCGAGCATTTCTACGAAATCTGCATCAAGGAGAAGCATTGCCATGATTGAAAATATCAAGCCTATGGACATTGAAAAGCGCAGCTTTGCTATTATTACCCAACTGCTGGGGGATACCCGGCTGGATCCGGAAAACGAGCTGGTCATCAAGCGGGTGATTCACACCTCCGCGGATTTTGACTATGTGGAGAACCTGGTGTTCTCCGAACATGCAGTGCAAAAGGGCATTGCCGCCCTGCAGGATGGCTGTGATATCGTTACCGACACCCAGATGGCAAAAGCCGGTATTAACAAGACCATCCTTACCAAGCTGGGAGGACAGGTCCACTGCTTCATGTCTGACCCGGATGTGGCGGCGGAGGCTAAGGAGCGGGGCATTACCCGGGCCATTGTCTCCATGGAACGGGCGGCGAAGCTCCCCAAGCCCTGCATTTTCGCCATCGGAAACGCGCCTACGGCGCTGATTTCCCTCCACGAGCAGATTCATTCCGGAAGCCTCCATCCGGCGCTGGTCATCGGTGTGCCCGTGGGCTTTGTGAACGTGGTGGAGAGCAAGGAGCTGATTCTGACCGACCCGGTGCCCCACATCGTGGCCAGAGGCCGGAAGGGCGGCAGCAACGTGGCGGCGGCCATCTGCAACGCCATGCTCTACCAGATCATGCGGTAAGCTATGGAAGAATTTATTGAAAAAGACGGGAAAAAGCTTCGCTATGGCTATACCACCGGCTCCTGTGCCGCGGCGGCGGCCAAGGCGGCGGCCTGGATGCTGCTGACGGGAAAGCGGAAGGACACCATTTCCCTGGTTACGCCCAAGGGCATCCCCCTTTCTTTGCAGGTGGAGGACATCCGGATGGAGGAGGACTTTGCTTCCTGCGCCATCCGCAAGGACAGCGGAGACGACCCGGACGTGACCAACGGTACGCTGGTTTATGCCAGGGTCTCCAGGCGCGGCACCCTGGAAATCACCATAGACGGCGGCTTCGGCGTAGGCAGGGTCACAAAAAAAGGCTTGGATCAGCCGGTGGGAAATGCCGCCATCAATTCTGTCCCCCGGAAAATGATCCGGGAGAATCTGGAGGAGGTTCTGAGCCTGACGGATGCCGACTGCGGCCTGGATGTTCTGATCTCCGTACCCGATGGGGAGCGTCTGGCAAAGCAGACCTTCAACCCCCGACTGGGCATTGTGGGGGGCATTTCCGTCCTGGGCACCACGGGCATCGTGGAGCCCATGAGCGAAAAGGCACTGGTGGACACCATCCGAGTGGAGCTGAATCAGCGGCGAGCCGGCGGCGGGGACTATGTGCTGCTGACTCCGGGCAATTACGGCTGTGATTTTATCCGGGCGGGGCTGAACCTGCGGCCGGAGTGGGCGGTACAGACCTCCAATTTCATCGGCCAGAGCCTGGACATCTGCCGGGAGCTGGGCTTCCGGGGGGCGCTTCTGGTGGGACACATCGGAAAGCTGGTGAAAGTTGGCGGGGGAATGCTGAACACCCACTCCAAATACGGGGACTGCCGGATGGAAATTCTGGCGGCTCACGCCGGAAAGGCCGGGCTGTCCCCGGAAAAAATCGGGGAAATTCTGGACTGTGTAGCCTGCGACGATGCCCTGCGGATTTTACAGGAGGCAGGCTGCCGGGAGAAAGCTCTGGAAAGTCTCAATGAGCGGATTCTCTTCCACCTGCGCCATCGGGCAGGGGAAAACCTGGAATTGGGGACCATACTGTTTTCCAAGGAGTACGGCCTGCTGGCTCAGTCGGCCAATGCCTTGAATTTGATCGAAAATATCACAAGGGGGAAAGATTTATGATACATTTTGTTGGCGCGGGCAGCGGCGCGGTGGATCTCATCACCGTCCGGGGCGCAAGACTTCTACAGGAGGCGGATGTGGTGATCTACGCCGGTTCTCTGGTGAACCCCCAGCTACTCGATAGCTGCAAGCCCGGCTGTGAAATCCACAACAGCGCGAAAATGACCTTGGAGCAGGTGATTGCGGTTATGGAATCGGCGGAGCAGGCGGGAAAAACCACCGTCCGGCTCCACACCGGCGACTCCAGCATTTACGGTGCCGTCCGGGAGCAGTTTGACGAACTGGAAAAGCGGGGAATTGCCTACGATGTCTGCCCCGGCGTCAGCGCCTTCTGCGGAGCGGCCGCGGCACTGAAAGCGGAGTACACCCTGCCGGATGTGAGCCAGACCGTGATTATCACCCGCACTGCCGGGCGCACCCCCGTGCCTGAGCGGGAATCCATTCGGGCGCTGGCTGCCCACCAGTCTACCATGGTGCTGTTTCTCAGCACCGGCCTGACCGAGCAGCTTCAGGCCGAGCTTCTGGCGGGCGGCTATCCCGGCACGACCCCGGTGGCGGTGGTCTACAAGGCCACCTGGCCTGAGCAGAAGATTTTCCGCTGCACCGTGGACACCCTCCATCAGACGGTGACGGAAAACGGCCTGACCAAAACCTCGCTGATTATCGTGGGCAACTGCATGGGGGACACCTATATGCGTAGCCTGCTGTATCACCCCGAATTCACCACGGAATTCCGGGAGGCTACCCGGTGAAAGCGGCTTTGTTTGCCTTCACCCGCCGGGGCTGCAAAACCGCCCGGCGGATTCTGACGGCCTTGCCGGAGGCGCAGTGGCAGTGTTTTACTCTGGAACGGTTTTCGGAGCCGGGCTTTGAGTCGCTGACCCCGGAATGCTGCGGGCAGGCCTTCGGCGCTTCGGACTTGCTGGTGTTTGTGGGAGCCTGCGGCATTGCCGTGCGGAAAATCGCTCCCTTTGTCCGGGATAAACGGACAGACCCGGCGGTGGTGTGCGTGGACGAGCAGGGAACCTTCGCAATTTCCCTGCTGTCCGGCCATATCGGCGGCGCCAACGGCCTGACGAAGACCATTGCCCAGGCGGTGGGGGCGGTGCCGGTAATCACGACGGCTACGGACGTGAACGGAAAATTCTCCGTGGACACCTGGGCTGCGGAAAGCGGCTGCGTCATTGACGACATGAAGCTGGCAAAGGCGGTTTCCGCCGCCATTTTGGAGCGGAACGTTCCTTTTTCCAGTGTGTTTCCCGTTGTGGGGAGACTGCCGGACGGTCTGACCCCGGGAAAGACCGGAGATCTTGGAATTTGCGTTTCCTTTCAGGAAAGCGCACCCTTTGTGCGTACCCTGCGCCTGATTCCGAGAATTCTGCATTTGGGGCTTGGCTGCCGCAAAGGCACGCCGAAAGAGACCATTGCCCAGGCGGTGGACAGGGTGTTTCGGGAAAACCGTCTGGATTTTCGAGCCGTCTGCCTGGCGGCGTCCATTGATTTGAAGCAGGAGGAGCCGGGGCTTCTGGCCTTCTGCCGGGAGCGGGAGCTTCCCGTGAAATTTTATTCCGCGGCTCAATTGAGCGCGGTGCCCGGGGAATTTACCCCGTCGCCCTTTGTCCGGAGTGTCACCGGCGTGGACAACGTCTGTGAGCGGGCGGCTTTGCTGGGGGCGGAGCGTTTACTTGTGAAAAAAACAGCCGACTGCGGGGTGACCGTGGCGGTTGCTGTAAAGCATTGGGAGGTACACTTTGGGTAAGCTGACGGTTGTGGGCATTGGCCCTGGAGATTACGAGAATATGACTGTCCGGGCAGACCGGGCGCTGGCACGGTGTGATACCATCATCGGCTATCACGTCTATGTGGATCTGGTTCGGGAGCGGTATCCGGACAAGGAATTTCTGACGACCCCCATGACCCGGGAGGCTCAGCGGTGCCGGATGGCTCTGGAAGAGGCAAAAAAAGGAAAAGACGTGGTGATGGTCTGCTCCGGGGACAGCGGCATTTACGGCATGGCTGCCCTGGTCTATGAGCTTCGGGGAGAGGAAGCGGAGCCGGAAATTCAGGTCGTTCCCGGCCTGACCGCCGCATGCAGCGGCGCGGCTCTGCTGGGCGCACCGCTGACCCATGATTTCGCGGTGATCAGCCTCAGCGACCGGCTGACCCCCTGGGAGAAAATCGAAAAGCGGCTGGAATGCGCCGCCCAGGCGGATCTGAGCATCGTGCTCTATAACCCGGCCAGCCACGGCCGGCCGGATTATCTGCGTCGAGCCTGTGAAATTCTGCTGGGAGTGCTGCCGGAGGATCGTCCCTGCGCCGTGGCGCAGGCCATCGGCCGGGAAGGGGAGAACCGTCGGTTTTTCACCCTGGGACAGCTGAAGGATGCCCAGGTTGACATGTTCTGCACGGTATTCATCGGCAACAGCGCCACCCGGATGATCGGCGGCAACATGGTCACGCCCAGAGGATACCGGGATGTGTAAGCTGTGTGTATTTGCCGGCACGACCGAAGGCCGGGAGCTGACGGATTTTTTGTGTGATCAGGGAGTTCGGGTCACTGCCTGCGTAGCTACGGAGTATGGGGAAACCCTGCTCACCCCCCGGGAAAATCTGACCATTTCCGCCAAGCGGCTGACTGACCGGGAAATGGAAGAATTGTTTGCCCGGGAACGCTTTGACCGGGTCATTGACGCAACCCACCCCTACGCCAGCGCGGTGACGGAGAATATCGCCGCCGCCTGCGAAAGAACCGGCACCCCTTATCTGCGGCTGTCCCGCCGGGGAGCGGAAAAGGCGGAAGAAGGCGTGTTTGTGCCGGATATTGCCGGAGCCGTGGAATATCTGAACGGCACCCAGGGCTCGATTCTTCTGACCACCGGCAGCAAGGAGCTGGCAAAGTATGCTGGCCTGGCAGATTTTTCCAACCGGGTGTACGCCCGGGTGCTGCCTATGGAGGATTCTCTGGCGCTGTGCCGGGAGGCGGGGCTGAAGCCTGCCCATATCCTGGCCATGCAGGGCCCCTTTACCCGGGAAATGAACGTGGCGATGCTCAGAAGCCTGGGAGCAAAATTTCTGGTTACCAAGGATTCCGGTACAGCCGGTGGATTTGACGAGAAGGTTTCCGCTGCCCGGGAGGCCGGAGCTGTCCTGGTGGTTATCGGCCGTCCGCCCCAAAGGTGCGGGCTGTCCCTGGAGGAAACCATTGGGGTGCTTTGCGGCCAGTACGGTTTCCGCCCTCAGCCCCAGGTGACGGTGGCGGGCATCGGCCCGGGAAGCCTCCAGGCCATGACCGGTGAGGTTCGCCGGGCTTTGGAAAGGGCGGATT
This sequence comes from uncultured Oscillospiraceae bacterium, assembly GCA_934630985.1. Lineage (GTDB taxonomy): Bacteria > Bacillota > Clostridia > Oscillospirales > Oscillospiraceae > Faecousia. Next base: position 6,728 of record CAKTXO010000006.1, read on the forward strand.
GCCTCATCGGAGCCAAGCGGATGCTGGAATCGGCGCACCCGGGACAGGCCGTTTATGAGGCCGTTTCTCCGGATAAAATTTCAGATTATATCCATTCTCACAGGGAATACCGGCGTTTTACCGTGGTGATGTCCGGAGACGTGGGCTTTTTCAGCGGTACGAAAAAGCTGCTGCCCCTGCTTTCCGATTGCCGTGTGACGGTGCTTCCCGGCCTCAGCTCCCTCAGCTGCCTATGCGCCCGGCTGGGAGCCTCTTATGAGGACGTGGTGAACGTGAGCCTTCATGGGCGGGAGCGCAACATCCTGCCCGATATCCGCAGACACCGGCGGGTTTTTACCCTGGTGGGGGGCGAAAACGGCATGGGAGATCTCTGCCGCCGTCTGACGCAGGCAGGTCTTGGCTATGTGCAGGTCAGCGCGGGAGCGAATCTCAGCTACCCGGAAGAAAAAATCACGGTAGGCACTGCCGAGGAGCTGTCCCAGGTGACCTTTCCCAGTCTGTGTGCGGCTTTGATTGAAAATCCCACCCCGGATTGGGTGGTAACGCCGGGTCTGCCGGACGAGGCCTTTACCCGGACAGAATCCGTGCCTATGACCAAAAGCGAGGTGCGCTCGGTGTGCCTGTCCAAGCTGCGGCTGACGGAAAACCCGGTCTGCTGGGATGTGGGCGCGGGCAGCGGCAGCGTGGCCATTGAAATGGCGCGGCTTGCCCCCGGCGGTACCGTTTGGGCAATTGAGCGGAAGGAAAACGCACTGGAGCTGCTTCGGGAGAATGTCCGGAAGTTTGCCCCCGGCAATCTGTCGGTGGTTTCCGGACTTGCGCCGGAGGCCTGCCGGGATTTGCCAGCGCCTACCCATGTATTCATCGGCGGCAGCGGGGGAAATATGAAGGAAATTCTGGAAACGGTGCTGGAAAAGAATCCCAACGCCCGGATTGTGGCTACGGCGGTGACTCTGGAATCCGTCGCGGAGCTGACCCGGTGTCTGGGGGAGCTTTCCTTCGGCCAGACCGAGGTGGTTTCCCTGAGCGTTGCCCGGGATCGGAAGGCAGGCCATTATCATCTGATGACCGGCCAGAACCCCATCTATATTTTCACTATGCAGGGAGGAAGCGGAACATGCGCTCACTGACTGCCCTGATTCTGGGATTTTTCCTGGATTTGCTGATTGGCGATCCCCATGGCATTCCCCATCCGGTGGTGCTCATTGGAAAGCTGATTGGGGTTACGGAAAAGGCCATGCGGGCCCTTTTCCCCAAAACCGCCTGGGGGGAGAAGCTGGCAGGGGGAGCCGTTTGGCTCATTGTGGTGAGCCTCAGCACGGCTGTGCCCTGGATACTTTTGCACTTTGCCAATGGGGTAAGCCCCTGGTTGGGTCTTGCCCTGGAGACGGTGATGTGCGCTCAGATTCTGGCGACCAAATCCCTCCGGCAGGAGAGTATGCGGGTTTTTGAGGCTCTGAAAACCGGCGATCTGGCCAGGTCGCAATATGCGGTTTCCCGGATCGTCGGTCGGGATACCACCCGGCTGGATGAGGCCGGAGTGACCCGGGCGGCAGTGGAGACCGTGGCGGAGAATACCTCCGACGGTGTCATTGCCCCTATGCTGTACCTTGCCATCGGCGGAGCCCCCCTGGGCTTTTTCTACAAGGCGGTGAACACCATGGACTCCATGCTGGGCTATGTGGAGCCGCCTTATCAAAATGTGGGGCTGGTTCCGGCAAAAATGGACGATGTGTTCAACTTCCTGCCTGCCCGACTGTCGGGGCTGCTGATGCTGGCGGCAGGCGCCCTTCTGGGCATGGACGGAAAAAACGGCTGGAAAATTTTCTGCCGTGACCGTTATAACCACGCCAGCCCAAACTCTGCCCAGACGGAGGCGGTCTGCGCCGGACTTCTGGATCTGCGTCTGGCGGGGGATGCCTGGTATCACGGGGTGCTGCATAAGAAAAAGTTTATCGGCGACCCCATCCGGGAAATTGAGAGCGCGGATATTCCCAGAGCCTGCCGTCTGCTGTATGCCACGGCCTTTCTGGGTCTGGTTCTCTTTGCCGGACTGAAATTTTGTTTCCTGATATAGGAGAAATCTATGCTTTACGGAATGACCAATCCCCACGGGGGAGATATTTACGGCGGGGATGTGCGTCTGGATTTTTCCGCCAATACCAACCCCTTCGGCACACCCCCTGGGGTAATGGACGCGGTGAGCCGGGCTCTGCCGGACATGCACCGGTATCCGGATCCCTACTGCCGCCGGTTGGTGGAGAAAATCGCGGCGTTTGAAGGGGTGAATCGGGACTACATTCTCTGCGGCAACGGCGCGGCAGAGCTGATTTACGCCTACTGTGGGGCGGTGCGCCCGAAAACCGCCCTGGAACCGGCTCCCACCTTTTCGGAGTACGCGCTGGGTCTGTCCCAGGTGGGTTGTCAGGTGAAACCGTACTACCTGACCCCGGACAGAGACTTTGCCCTGGATTCCCATTTCCCGGACTATCTGACGGAAATCCTGCCGGAGGCGGTGTTCCTGTGCAATCCCAATAACCCCACCGGAATGCTTATCCATCCGGCGGTGCTGAAGGACATTTTGGATGTGTGCCGGGAAAACCGGATTCGGCTGTTTGTGGACGAGTGCTTTCTGGATTTGTCCGACGACGGGCAGAGCATGAAGGGATATCTGGAAGACTATCCCAACCTGTTCCTTTTGAAGGCCTTTACCAAAAGCTACGGCATGGCGGGTGTTCGTCTGGGCTACTGCCTGTGCTCGGACAGAGAGCTTCTGAAAGCCATGTCCCGGACGGCGCAGCCCTGGAATGTGTCCAGCCTTGCCCAGGCCGCAGGCCTTGCCGCCCTGGACGAAGGCGACTTCCTGGCAAAAACCAAGGCTCTGATTCAGACGGAGCGACCCTGGCTGAAAGAAAAACTGGAGGCCTTCGGCTTCCGGGTATTTCCCTCCCAGGTCAATTACCTGCTTTTCCAGGGGCCAACAACGCTGCACCGGGATTTGAAGGCTCGGGGTATCGCCATCCGGAACTGCGACAACTATCCGGGGCTTACCGCCGGCTGGTATCGGATTGCCGTCCGGCGTCATAAGGAAAACGAAGCGCTGATCGCTGCCATCGGCAGCTGTCTGGAGGTGTGAGCGTGGCAAAAAATATTATGATTCAGGGCACCATGTCCAATGCGGGCAAAAGCCTGCTGTGCGCCGGTCTGTGCCGGGTGTTCCGGCAGGACGGCTACCGGGTGGCTCCCTTCAAAAGTCAGAATATGGCGCTGAATTCCTTCATTACCGCGGACGGCGGAGAAATGGGACGTGCCCAGGTGGTGCAGGCGGAGGCCGCGGGCATTGCCCCGGATGTGCGGATGAACCCCATTCTCCTGAAGCCCACCACCGACGTGGGCAGTCAGGTGATCGTGAACGGCAAGGTTCTGGGCAATATGCGAGCCATGGAGTATTACCGGCGCAAGCGGGAGCTGGTGCCGGAGGTGATGCGGGCCTATGAATCTCTGGCCTCGGAATATGACATCATCGTCATTGAGGGAGCGGGGAGCCCCGCAGAGATCAACCTCAAGCAGGAGGACATCGTGAATATGGGTCTTGCCAAGATGGTAGATGCGCCGGTGCTTCTGGTGGGAGACATCGACCGGGGCGGGGTCTTTGCCCAGCTTTACGGCACGGTGGCTCTGCTGGAACCGGAGGAACGCTCCCGGATCAAGGGCACGGTGGTCAACAAGTTCCGGGGGGATCGAGCCATTCTGGAGCCGGGGCTGAAAACCCTGGAGCAGCTGTGCCGGGTACCTGTGGCGGGGGTTATCCCCTATGTCCATGTGGACATTGACGACGAGGACAGCCTGTCCCAGCGGTTCTGTCGGGATACCCAGAGGAAGCTTGTGGACATTGCGGTGATTCGTCTGCCCAGAATCTCCAATTTTACGGATTTTTCGCCCTTTGAGGGCTACGGCAACGTATCCGTCCGGTATGTGGAGAGCGTGGAAGACCTTCACAATCCGGATATGATTCTGCTTCCCGGCACCAAGAGCACCATTTCCGACTTGCAGTGGCTGCGCCAGTGCGGGCTGGAAACGGCCATTCAGAAGTCCGCCAGCGCGGGTACCCTGGTCATGGGAATCTGCGGGGGCTATCAGATGCTGGGCACCTGCATATCCGATCCGGATCAGGTGGAGGCCGCCGGGGTCACGGAAATCGCCGGAATGGGACTTTTGAATATGGCTACGGTTTTCCGGGGGGACAAGGTGCAGACCCAGACCCGGGGTACCTTCGCGGGAATTACCGGAATGCTGGAGCGCCTCAACGGCCTTGCCTACGAGGGCTATGAAATCCACATGGGTCGCTCCCAGGAGAAAACACCGCCGGTGCTGGGCAGCGGCAACGTGTTCGGCAGCTACATTCACGGTATCTTTGACGCACCCGGCATTACGGATGCCATTTTACGAGCCATCTGCGCCGGGAAGGGTCTGGACTTTGAAGCGCTGGAAAGCTGTGACCGCACCGAATACAAGCAGCGGCAGTATGACATTCTGGCCGATGCCGTCCGCCGGGGGCTGGACATGGAACTGGTGTACCGGATTCTCAATCGGGAGGTCTGACCGTGCCGGGACTGATTCATCTTTACTGCGGAGACGGCAAGGGAAAAACCACCGCCGCTTTGGGTCTGACCCTTCGAGCCGCCGGGGCGGGAAAGCAGGTGGTATTCACCCAGTTTTTCAAGGACGGAAGCTCCTCGGAAATGGAGCCTCTGGCAGCCCTGCCCGGTGTCCGGGTGTTTCACGCGGACACGGTCAGGGGCTTTTACCGAAACATGACTCCGTCCCAGCGGGAGCAGGCGGGGAAGGATTATACGGCTCTGTTCCGGCAGGTGACGCAGGCAGCGCAGGAAGCGGATCTTCTGATTCTGGACGAAATCGTTTCCGCCTGCAACCGGGGCGTGGTGCCGGAGAAGCTGGTCACGGATTTTCTTCGTGAGAAGCCTGACCGGTTAGAGGTGGTGCTTACCGGCAGAAACCCGTCTTCCGCTCTTTTGGAGCTGGCGGACTACGTCACGGAAATGCGGAAGCTGCGCCATCCCTTTGACCGGGGAATCGGGGCAAGAAAGGGAATCGAATTTTGATACGGGACAGGCTGTATCTATCCACCATCGACCGGGAGGCGGGAAAGGTTGCCCGGCAATACGGTCTGGGCATCGAAATCGCGGAATTCTGCACCGCCTGGAATATGGACAGGGAGCTTCCCGCTGTGGAAAAGACCCTGAAGGAAACCCTGACCGGCGTTTCCCGGCGGGTGCTCCATGGCCCCTTCAATGAGCTCTTTCCCTGCGCCATTGACCCGAAGGCAAGACAGCTTGCCGCTTATCGGTTTTCTCAGGCGGCAGCTCTGGCACAGGCCTATGGCGCCGGGAAGCTGGTGCTTCACGGAGGCTTCAACCCCCAGATGTACTACCCCCAGTGGTATGTGGAGCAGTCCATCCTTTTCTGGCGGGAGTTTCTGACAAAATTGCCGGAGGGGCTTACCGTCTGCGTGGAAAACGTTTTGGAGCCAACCCCGGACATGCTTCTGGACATCATTCGGGGTGTGGAGGATTCCAGGCTTCGGCTGTGCCTGGACGTGGGGCATGTGAATGCCTATTCCAGGATTCCGGCGAAGACCTGGCTGACGGAATGCGGGGCGTATCTGTCCCACCTGCATATTCACAACAATGACGGCACCTGGGACACCCACAGTGCCCTGTATGAAGGAACGCTCCCAATCCGGGAGCTGTTGGACATAGCCATGCGGGAGACGGAGGCAACGGCGACTTTGGAGCTGCCGAAGTGTGAGCCGTCCGTAAGATGGCTGTTGGAGGAATGAACATGGAAGAAAAGCTGAACGCAATTCTGGAGGCGGTGAAGCCCCTGGACGAGGCCGCCATGGAGGCAGCCAGAAAGCGGCAGATGGCGCTGGCCAAGCCCCCGGGAAGCCTGGGACGGCTGGAAGATCTGTCCGTCCAGCTGGCGGGCATCACCGGTCAGGTTCACAATACGGTGTCACGGCAGCACCTTCTGGTCTTTGCCGCGGATAACGGCGTGGTGGAGGAAGGCGTTTCCAGCGCTCCCCAGTCCGTCACCCTGATGCAGACCGTCAACCTGACGAGGGCGAAAACAGGAGCCTCGGTGCTGGCAAAGCACTTCGGCTGCGGCATTACCGTCTGCGATGTGGGCGTGAACGCCGTTATTCGGGATTCGGCGGTTCTGAACCGGAAAATTGCCTTCGGCACCCAGAATATGACAAAGGGTGCTGCCATGACCCGGCAGCAGGCGTTGCAGGCCATTCTCACCGGCCTGGAGCTGGCGAAGGAAACCCCGGCGGATGTGCTGGGCATCGGCGAAATGGGCATCGGCAACACCACCACCTCCTCCGCCGTCCTCTCCGTGCTTCTGAACGTGGAGCCGGAGAAGGTCACAGGCCGGGGCGGCGGCGTGACCGACGAGGGCTTCCGGAAGAAAAAGGCGGCCATTCAGAAGGCCATTGCCGTGAATCAGCCGAATCCGGAGGACGTGGTGGATGTGCTTGCCAAGGTGGGGGGCTTTGACATTGCCGCCATGTGCGGCGCCTTCCTGGGCTGTGCCCTGACCCGGCGGCCGGTGGTCATCGATGGCTTTATTTCCGCGGTGGCGGCTCTGTGCGCCGTCCGGCTGTGCCCCGATGTCCGGGGCTTTCTGGTTCCCAGTCACGCCTCCTTTGAAATCGGTTACTGCCTTGCCATGGAGGAAATGGGTCTGACGCCCATTTTCCAGCTGGGAATGCGGCTGGGGGAGGGCAGCGGCTGTCCCCTGGCGTTCCAGGTGCTCTCCGCCGCCTGCGCAATTCTCAATGACATGGCAACCTTCGACCAGGCGGGCATTGACGACGGCTATCTGGAAGAGATTCGCCAGGGAGATAAGTTCTCCGTGGAGGCAGACGGATGAGGGTGTTCCTTTCCGGCGGTGCCAAAAACGGAAAATCCGGCTATGCCCAGCACCTTGCGGTGCAGCTGGCTCAGGGAGGGAAGCATTATTATGTGGCAACCATGATCCCCGTGGACGAGGAAGACCGGGAGCGAATCCGACATCATATTGCCGACCGGGCGGGGATGGGCTTTGAGACCATCGAGTGCGGCACGGACATTCTGTCCTGCCTGAATCGGGCAGAGCCGGAGGGCACATTTCTCCTGGACAGTGTCACCGCTTTGCTGCAAAACGCCATGTTCCCCAAGGAGAAGGGCTATGCCCTTGATCTGGAAGCAGCGAATCGCTGTGCCGCCGATGTGGCGGAATTTGCCGGGCGGGTTGCCAACGCGGTGATTGTCAGCGATTATCTCTATTCCGATGCGGAAGTCTATGACCCGGACACGGAAGCCTACCGAGCCTGTCTTGCCCGAATTGACCGGATGCTGGCAGCCCGGTGCGACACGGTCATCGAGTTTTCCGCCGGACAGAAAATCATCCACAAGGGAGGCTTGCCGGAATGAAGGGATATTTGCACGGCTTTATCATGTGCCAGAGTATGTTCTGCGCCATTCCCTGTCCGGTGCAGCTCTGGGACGAGAACGCCAGAGACCGGATGCTTCCCATGCTTCCCATTGTGGGTCTGGAAATCGGAGCCTTGTGGGCGCTTCTTGGATGGATTACAGGGCAGCTGGGACTGCCGGCCCTGGTTCGGGGGCTGATTCTGGGGGTGTATCCCTATCTCGCCACCGGCTTTCTGCATTTGGACGGCTTTATGGACGTGACCGACGCGGTGAAATCCTGCCGGGATCTGGCCAAGCGCCGGGAAATTCTGAAGGATTCCCATGTGGGCTCCTTCGCGGTCATCGGTCTGTGCCTGCTGGTGATTGCCCAGGTGGCACTGTTTGCCTCCGTTCCCGCCGGACAGAGCAGCCTGATTTTGCTGTTTATTCCGGCGGTAAGCCGGTGCGGCTCGGCACTGGCCGTGACGGGGCTTCCCGCCATGTCCACCAGCCAGTACGCTTCTCAGAAAAAGCCCACCTCCCGGCTCTGGTGGCTGGGTGGGCTGACCTGCCTTTTGGTAGGGCTGAGCTTTCTGACCTGCGGAAGGCTGGGCTTTGTGACGGTGGGATGCCTTGTGGGCTATGGCTTTGCCCTTTATCGGGGCTATTCCAGCCTGGAAGGCATGAACGGCGATATTGCGGGCTATGCCCTGACCCTGGGGGAGCTGTGGGCGGCGGCAGTCTATGCCCTGATTTAGGAGGAAACTATGGTTTTGATCATCGGCGGTGCCTATCAGGGCAAGCTGGATTACGCAAAACAAGCCTACCACCTGACGGAGAATGATATTTTTACCTGTAATGGCACGAAAATCGATTTTTCCAAGAAATGCGTAGATCGGCTGGAGGAATTTGTGCTGGACTGCGTCCGGGAGGGAATCGACCCGGAAAGCTATCTGCGGGAACACGAAGCCCTCTGGCAGGACTGCGTTTTCATTTGCCGGGATATTTTCTGCGGGGTTGTGCCCATGGATCCGGTCATCCGGAAGTGGCGGCATACCACGGGCCTGTGCTGTCAGTATCTGGCAGGGCAGGCGACCCAGGTCAGCCGGATTTTCTGCGGGCTGGAGCAGAGGCTGAAATGAGCATTTATCTGATTCGCCACGGAAAGAGCCGGGCAAATGAAGATCATCTCTACTGCGGCAGCACCGATCTGCCCCTGTCCCCGGCGGGACTGGCGGAATTGGGGGAGCTGCGCTATGACATTCACCCCACCCGGTTTGTCACCAGCGGAATGCGGCGCACCAATGAAACCCTCCGAACCCTTTTCGGAGACGTGCCCTTTGCCGTGGATGCCCGGTTCCGGGAGGTGGACTTCGGGGATTTCGAGATGAAAAGCTACGACATGCTCAAGGACGACCCGGCCTATCAGGCCTGGATCACCGGGGACAACGAGGCCAATGTCCCGCCCAAGGGGGAAAGCGGCGTACAGATGACCCATCGGGTGCTGGCGGCTTTTTCCGAGCTTCCCGACGGCACAGCCCTCATCAGCCACGGCGGCGTCATAGCGGCAATCATGGCGGCCCGCTTTCCGGCAGAGGGAAAGCACCGCTATCAGTGGCAGCCTGCCAATGGCCATGGCTACGAACTCAGCGGCGATACCTACCGGGAAATTCCATAAAAATCCCCCGGGGTGCGGCAGCACCCCGGGGTTGTTGTTTTAGGGTCTATCTGAAAGCCGGGTGTCAATCCGACAGCTTTACCACAAAGGTATCCCCGATTTTCTTCATGGAACCGTAGTAGGGGTATACGCTCATTTCGGAAAATTCCGGGGAGGCGGCAATTTCCGCCTCCTCCGCCTGGGAAGCGAAGGGAATGGCAAAGCCTACATATTGCTCCAGAAACCGCTCCTTGGAGTAGCTGTCCGGCTTGAAGCCGGTGACACCGGTGAGGGTGTCGGTGAAGGCCATGTGCTCCTCGTAAAAGGCCGGATCCTGCCAGGTGCCGATGATTGCCAGCTTGCTTCCCTGGATAAAGTCCGGAGAGGCTTTGATGTCGGCAATCAGGGAGGTGTAGAAGGCGAAGGCATTTTCATAGCGCAGGTGCAGCGTCAGATAGGATTCGTTGGCAATGTAGATGTTTACGGTCACGATCAGGGCGCACAGCACCGGAAGAATATTCAGCACCGCCCGGCGAAGCCGCGTTACCGGCTGGCAGGAGTCTGCCAGCATCAGCATCAGAAAGTACACGTTTACCACACTGTGGAGCACAATGGTGTGGATGGAAGTTGGGGCAATGAAGAGGAAAATGCAGCACACCGCCAGGGGGAACAGCACCAGTGCCGCGATGAGCAGCACCAAATTCAGTGCCTCACGCTTCCTTGCCCGTACCCGGACAACCAGCAGAATTCCGGCGGCAAGCCACAAAAGCCCATGAAGGATTCTGGATGCCTTCGTAGGAACCAGGGAATAGGTGCCGTTTGCAAAAACGGAGAAGAAGGTGCGGTAGGCGAGCAGGGCGTTGGCAGGCAGAGACAGGGGGGAGAAAGCCATGCCGTCCGTGGCGTAGCCCGCCAATTTTTGGTGGGTCAGACTAAGCGCCAGCTGGGCAATCCCGTAGTACAGTCCCAGGGCAAGAATCAGAAAGAGAATGTAGCCGCAGCCCTCCCGGAGCACGGTCTTTCCGTCCTCGCCCTCCAGAAGACGGCGGATGACCACAATCACCAGCAGCCCGGCGCACAGCCCGATAAAGGCCTGATAAATGCCCAGGGCGAATACCAGACAGCCAAGAGCGGCCAGATGATACCGCCGTTCCTGCCGGGTCACAAGCCAGGCGGCCAGCACCGTCAGCAGAAAGGCCAGACCGTGACTGCTGCTCATGAACATGTAGCCGAGAGTGCCCGTGAGCGACGGAAAGGTGACTGCCAGTCCCGCCGCCAGTACCTGCGCCCAGGAGCTTTTCAGGGGCAGCAGGCGCACCAGAATGCACACGGAAACCGCCAGAAAGAAAATGGTGAGAATGCCGTAAATCCAGGGCAAGGACACATTGGGAAACAGGTTGTCCATGAAGCACAGCCCCCAGCGGCCCAGCACCACGCTGCCGCCCTTGGCGAACAGGGCGTTGACCTCGTCGTGGTTCACAAGCTTGTTGGCAAAGGCGAAGCCGTGGGCCAGAAAGCCGAAGATCAGCGCGGCACACAGGGGTACCCGGTTTTCCTTGACCTTTTTGGAAAGCCAAAGAAGGAGCCGCTGAAAAAGCAGGGGATTGGATTCTGTCATGAAGGGACACTCCTTTCGTTTGCTCTATTATAGCCTGATTTCGGAACGGCGTCAATAGACAGAAAAACCGCCCCCGTTTCCGGGGACGGTTTTCAGATAGACCCTAAAAACTCGTATTACATATCGTACACGCCCATGATGACGATGCCGGCGAAGGTGACGAGGATGCACAGATAATGCTTCCAGCTGAGCTTTTCCTTCAGGAACAGCCGGCTCCACAGAACGCTTGCCATGCAGTAGGAGGCGATGATGGGTGCGGCCAGGGCGGACTCGCCGCTGGCAAGGGCGTAGATGTAGAACAGCTGACCGATGGTTTCGCAGACGGCGCCCAGATATTTGGGAGCCTCCATTTTCGGAACCAAAGGCTGCTTCTTGATCAGGCAGGTGTAGACGAACATGACGGCGCCTGCCGCCAGGAAGGTCAGCTCATAGGCCACGTTGGCGGATTCCTCGTTCAGAGTTTCCAGAACCAGATCGTCGGCAAAGGTGCCCGCGGCATCCAGCACGCAGTAGGCAATGGGCAGAGCCAGAGCCAGCCAGCTTTTGGCATACTTGTAGTTGGAGGCCTCCTGCCGGGCAGCCCGAAGGGCGTCGTCCTCATTGGCCTCCACAAAGCCCAGACCGATGACACCGGCGCAGCACAGCACAATGGCCAGATACTGGGCAGGCGCCATTTGCCCGGCGGTACCGCTGACAATGGCAATGACTGCCACCAGCGCGCCGCTGGCGTTGCAGATGGGCGACGAAATGGACAGCTCAATGTAGCGCAGACCCACATAGCCCAGGGTCATGGAGCTGATGTACAGCAGGGAAATGGGCAGATAGGTCCAGATCACCGACCAGGAGATTTCTACGCCGCACAGGAAAATCTTGTACAGCGCATGCAGACCCATGACCACGCCCACGGCCATGACCATCTTGTTCTGGCTATAGGGATCCTTGGCATCCCGACAGCCAATCTTGGAGAAAAAGTCCGAACCGGACCAGCACAGCAGTGCGATAATAGAAAACCAAAACCAACTCATTTACAAATACCTCTCTTTTTTTACATTACAGATTCACAAGACCGGCATCTACCATTTTTTGCAGGCTCATGAGAATGCCCAGCTTGGCGTGATTCCAGGTCAGTCCTCCCTGGAAGTACACCGCATAGGGCGGACGGATAGGGCCGTCGGCGGACAGCTCAATGGAGCTGCCCTGGACGAAGGCGCCGGCTGCCATAATGACCTTGTCATTGTAGCCGGGCATGTCGCTGGGGTAGGGGGTGGCGAAGGAATCCACGGGAGCGGCGGCCTGAATGCCCTTGCAGAAGGCCACCATGCCCGCCTCGCTGCCCAGCTCCACGGCCTGGATGATGTCGTGGCGGCTCTCCACGGCATTGGGCACGCACCGGAAGCCCAGGGGCTCATAGAGATTGGCGGCGAAGATCGCACCCTTCTGGGCGCCTGCGGTGACGGTGGGAGCCAGGAAGAAGCCCTGGAACAGGCTGGTCATGAGACCCAGGTTGGCACCGACCTCCTTGCCCAGGCCAGGGGCGGACAGCCGGTAGGCGCACCGATCCACACATTCCTGAGTGCCGCAGATATAGCCGCCGATGGGAGCCAGACCGCCGCCAGGGTTCTTGATGAGGGAGCCCACGGTCATATCCGCGCCTACGTCCGAGGGCTCGATGGGCTCCACGAATTCACCGTAGCAGTTGTCAACCATCACGGTGACGCCGGGCTTTACCTGCTTGCAGAAGGCAATCAGCTCCCCAATCTGGGACACGGAGAAGGTGGGGCGGGTGGCGTAGCCCTTGGAACGCTGGATGGTGATGAGCTTGGTCTTTTCGTTGATGGCCTTGCGGATGCCCTCGTAATCGAAGGTGCCGTCTTCCTTCAAATCTACCTGCCGATAGGTGACTCCGTATTCCGCCAGGGAGCAGGGGCTTTTCCGGATACCGATGACCTCCTGCAAGGTGTCGTAGGGCAGACCTACCGGAGACAGCAGCTCATCGCCGGGCAGCAGATTGGCGCTGAGGGCAACGGTCAGGGCGTGGGTTCCGCAGGTAATCTGGGGACGCACCAGGGCAGCCTCCGTGTGAAATACATCGGCATAGACCTTTTCCAGGGTGTCCCGGCCAAAGTCGTCGTAGCCGTAGCCGGTGGTGGCGGTGAGGCAGCCGGCAGAGACTCGGTTTTTCTGCATGGCCCAGACTACCTTGGCCTGGTTGTATTCGGCTACCTGGTCGATGGCGGCGAACCGGTCGGTGAGGCTGGCCAGCCGCTTCTCGCCGTAGGCGTAGACTGCCGGGGAAATTCCCATGGTTTCATACAATTCCAGCAATTTTTCCATATTTCTTTCAACCCTCGTTTTTGACATGATGGAGTATTTCATCCGCTAAATCGTGGAGCACCTCCGGTCGGGAAATTACCAGACCTGTCTCCTTGTCTCCCAGAAGGAGCAGCGTATCTCCGGGCTGAATCCCGAACAGTTCCCGCGCCTCCTTGGGGATGACGATCTGACCCCGGTCTCCCACCTTGGCGGTGCCGAAGACCCGCTGCTGCCGGTTTTTTCCGAGAACATGTTTGCCCGACGGCATAGCATCACTTCCATAAATCATACTTTTCATACTTTGCAACGCATATTATACGGAAAGAATCTGCCTGCGTCAAGGCTCTATCCCACTGAATTCTGGCCGGAAAGACAGAAAATTCTTGTGAAAATAGGACAAACCCCCTTTCGGCAAATGCCGAAAGGGGGTGGTTTTTATCAGGCGGCCTCCCAGCCGTTCTCCCAGTCGGCAGAGCCGGACTGGGTGGGTGCCTGCGTGGAGGGCTCGGTTGGAGTTTCGGTGGTTTCCGTGGTGGCTTCCGTGGTTTCCTCAGTGGTCTCCTCCGGCGGAATATCCACGATCTGGGCTACCTGACGGCTCAGAGCCGCGTAGGTGGTGGTAGCCACATAGTCCGAGCCGATGCGGGCGTTGGTGGTGCGGTTGTAGCGGACGGTGTAGCTCTTGGTCTGGTAGCCATCCCGTCCCTCCCGGATCACATCGCCCTGCTCGTGGCCTTCCTCGTGGCCGTAGGTGAACTTCACAAACTCGTTTTCCGCCTTGATGGTCTGGGTGATCTCAGAGCCCAGCATCCGGTAATAATCCCGATCCTCGGTGCCGGAAATGCTGATACGCACATAGCCGCCGGAATACTGGGCGTTGACGCGAACGGGGTACTTGAGGTTATTCTGCAATCTCAGACCGGTGTCCGCGTCCAGGCCGCTGCCGATGTAGCTGGGCATCTGGGCAAGGCCGGAACGGGAGGTGACGGTCAGATCGGACAGTAGAGCCGCGCAGTACAGGGTGGAGCTGACCTGAGCCAGACCGCCGCCCTGGGTGCTGTCCAGACCCGTGTCCTCGGGTGCGGACTTGTAGCCGGAGCCGACCACGGCGGAGAAGGACAGACTCTCTCCCGGATTCAGCACCCGGCCGTCCAGCGCCTGACAGGCCTGGCGCAGGTTGTAGGTACGGTTGTCATTGCCGTCTCCCCGGGTCTGGTATTCTCCCAGGGTGTCCTTGAAGAAGGAATCCGCCCCCAGCAGATCCGGCTCGATGTATTCCATGGGAATCCGGATCTCGTCTCCGTCTTTGACATCGGACAGCAGCTTTTTCGCTTTCTCCAGGTCAAAGCCATAGCCGTAGGAACCGGCAACGGCGGCTCCGGAGGTATTCACGGAAGCGTTCACCGGAGCAATGTAGAACTCTTTATAAATCTTCTCCAGATCGATGGGATCCGGCTCCCGGAGAATCTCCACATTCTCCACGGTGACCTGGAACTGCCGCTGACTGTAGGCATCCAGCACCAGGTTGTAGACCTCGTCGGGGTCAAAGCCCACGCCGGGCTTGCCCAGCTGGATGACCAGGGTCTGGCAGGGGGCGTTCTTGTCGAATTTGTCCGCGGACAGCTCCGGCTGGGTGCCCTCCAGACCGTAGGTGGTCTGCGCCAGGGTGCTCCCGGCATTGCCGGATTTTTCGGACAGGAATTTCTTGATATTCTCGGTTTTCAGGTTCAGGTGGGGGAGCAGGCTGATGTAGTGAGGCTCGGTTTTGGAGGCCTTGTAGATGGCGTCCCGCTCAGCCTGGGTGCCTGCCCGTCCGTACTGATAGGCCTCTTCCACAGCGGTGGCCACGTTCAGGGAAGCGCCGGAGTCCTTGGGGGACAGCAGCAGCTCGGTACCCGCCAGGTCGATGACCATGTTCTGAGTTTCATAGCTGTCGCCTACGGCCTCGGTCAGGGCTTCTATGGCTTCCTTCTGGGTCATGCCGCCTACATTCACGTCGCCGATGTAGACGTTGTTCAGAATCTTGCCATGATAGGGATCCCCCGCGCTGCGGACGAACAGCAGAATCACAAACACAATGAGCATGACGGCCAGGGCGCACAGGGCGGCCAGCACCAGCTTCTTATTCTGCTCGTAGAATTCCAGCACCTCGGCCATCCACTGGGGACGGTCGCCGGAGGCCTTGGGGCCTTTCTCCGGGGGATCCGGCAGCACCTCGTCCTGATCCGGCTCCAGAATGTGCCGACGGTGGGAAACCGGCTTGCCGGTGATTTTCCGGAAGGCGTCCTCGATCTGCCAATCTTCGGCGGCAGGATCAGCGGGCGGCTCCGGCTGAGCCGGGGCGGCAGGCTTTTTCGGCACCTGGTTGGGCACCGGGGCGGCCTTGGGTGCTTCCTCGGTCAGGTTGTCGAAATCCAGATTCAGTTCCTCTTCCGCCGGGAAGGCCTCCTGGGCGATATCCTCGGCGGGGAAAGCCTCATCGGTGGGGAAAGCGTCCTCGGCGGGGAGGGCATCCCCATCCAGGGGCAGCTCCCGGGCGGTACGTTCGGCTCGGGGCTTCTTGCCGGACTTCCGGGTCAGATCTCGGTAGGCCTTTTCAATCTCCCGTTCTTCCTCCCGATGGGGTCGGGGGCTGGAAAATTTTCCTTGTGACATGATAGATTCCTCCTCTTTGAGGGATAATTTGCAATATTATAGCATATTTCCGGAGAAATGCAACGCTCATCATAATTATTTAACATTTGATACTATTTCCTGATTAAAATCTTAATTTTAATCAGGAAAGCATCGCCTGACGGCGCTGCCTGTTTTGTGATTTATAAGGAAAGAAATCACAAAACAAGTCTCATATGAACTCCATGCCCTTCAGGCAATTAAAATCTTTTTTAAGATTTTAATTGGAGTTCAGTATGATTCGGCGTTTCTTAAGAATTGCAGAAGCCCCGGTAGCGGTCGATGAAGACCTTGCTCTGCTTCAGGCTGTCCACCCCGGCGGCCAGCTTCAGCCGCAGGGTAGGCTCCTTGGCGGCGGCCAGGAAGGTCACCCGGCTGCTGTAATCCGGGTCGGCGCACAGGGCGCTGACCGCCTCGAAGTTCAGGCTGGTCAGGGTGAAGAGCACGTCGCCGGCCTTCTGCTTGATGTCCTTGATGCTGACCTCCTTGGCCTTGGCTCGCAGCAGGGCAATGTCGATCAGGTTGAGAACCCCTCTCGGCGGCTCGCCGTACCGATCCACGATTTCGTCCAGCAGATCGTCCGCGTCCTCCTGGTTGCGGATGGCGGCCATCCGCCGGTACAGATCCATCCGTTCCTCGCCCCGGGACACATAATTCTTGTCCACGTTGGCGGTGACGTTCAGATCGGCGGTGCACTCCGGCGCCTTGGGAGCGGCCCCCTGCTCTTCGAGAACCGCCTCATCCAGCAGCTTCAGATACATGTCATAGCCCACGCTCATCATGTGGCCGGACTGCTCGGAGCCCAGCAGATTGCCGGCGCCCCGGATTTCCAGATCCCGCATGGCGATCTTGAAGCCGGAGCCGAACTCGGCGAAATCCCGGATGGCACTCAGCCGCTTTTCCGCGATTTCCGTCAGATTCTTGTCCGGGCGGTAGGTGAAGTAGGCGTAGGCGTGGCGGGTGGAGCGGCCAACCCGGCCCCGCAGCTGATGAAGCTGGCTCAGGCCGAACCGGTCGGCGTTTTCGATGATCAGGGTGTTGGCGTTGGGAATGTCCAGGCCGGTCTCGATGATGGTGGTGCACACCAGCACCTGAATGTCCCCGTCGGTCATGGCCTGCATCACGTCACCCAAAGCGTCCTCGCCCATCTGGCCGTGCGCCACGCCGATACGAAGACCCGGAATCCGCCGCTGGAGGGCGCTTGCGCACTGGTCGATGGTTTCCGTCCGGTTATGGAGGTAATAGACCTGACCGCCCCGCTCCACCTCCCGGCGGATGGCATCGTCAATGACGGCATTGTTGTGCTCCAGGACGAAGGTCTGCACCGGATACCGATCGGCGGGAGGCTCCTCGATGGTGGACATATCCCGGATGCCGGACAGAGCCATATTCAGGGTTCTGGGAATGGGGGTGGCGGACAGGGTCAGCACGTCCACACCCTTGGACATTTCCTTCAGCCGTTCCTTGTGGGTCACACCGAACCGCTGCTCCTCGTCGATGACCAGCAGCCCCAAGTCCTTGAACTGGACGCTTTTTTGCAGCAGCTTGTGGGTGCCGATGATCAGATCCACAGAGCCCGCAGCCAAATTGCGCAGGGTTTGCTGCTGCTGTTTTGGGGTGCGGAACCGGCTGAGCACATCAATATTCACCGGAAAGCCCCGGAACCGGGCTACGGCGGTGGTGTAGTGCTGCTGGGCAAGCACCGTGGTGGGCACGAGAATGGCCACCTGCTTGCCGTCCATCACGGCTTTCATCACCGCCCGCAGAGCCACCTCCGTTTTGCCGAAGCCCACGTCGCCGCAGAGCAGCCGATCCATGGGGGTGGGGGACTCCATATCCCGCTTGATGTCCGCGATACAGCGCAGCTGATCGTCGGTTTCCGGATAGGGGAAGTTGTCCTCGAATTCCTTCTGCCAGGGGGAGTCGGCGGCGAAGGCGAAGCCCGGCTGCCGCTTCCGGGCGGCGTAGAGCTGAATTAGCTCCCCGGCCATGTCCTTGGCGGCCTTCCGAGCCTTGGCCTTGGTCTTCTGCCAGGCATCGGAGCCGATCTTATTCAGCCGGACATTGCTGTCCTCGCTGCCGCCGCCGATGTATTTGCTCACCAGATCCAGCTGGGTGGCGGGGACGAACAGAGTGTCGCTGCCCTGGTAGGCGATTTTGATATAGTCCTTTACCGCGTTGTCCACCTTGATCTGCTCCATGGCCACGAACCGGCCGATGCCGTAGTTTTCGTGAACCACCAGATCGCCGGGGGTCAGATCGGTGAAGGCGCTGAGCTTCTGCCGGTTGGTGGAGCCGGTTTTCTTCCTGGGAGCGGCCTTTTTCTTGACCTCGCCACGAGAAAGCAGCTGGCCTTCGGTAAGGATGGCCAGATGGCTCAGGGGGTACTCCATGCCGTAGGGCAGGCTGCCCTCGGTGAGCAGAATCTGTCCGGGACTCGGCAGGGTGGTCAGGGGAATACAGATAAAAGAGGACAGATTTTTGCCCCGGAGCATTTCTTGCAAAAGCTCCGCCCGCCGCCGGGTGCCGCAGAGCACCAGAGAGCCGAATTCCTGCTTCTGGTAGTGCTGCAAATCGGAAGCGGCGGTGTCCAGATTGCCGCCGTAGCCCGGCAGCTGCTTGGCGGTCATGGGATACAGCTGCTTGGGCGGGCAATCCTCGGGATAGGAGGCTCCGCCGAAGGTATCGAAGAACAGCACCGTCTTGTTTTTCAGCCCGGCGCAGAAATCCTCCCACTGGCACACATAGTCGCAAAGCTCTCCGGCCACCAGACCGGCTTGCAGGAGACTGTCCAACTGCATCCCTATCTCGTCACTGCGGCTCCGGGCGGCACGGTGCAGGCTCGATTGGTCACAGAGCACCACCAGGGCGTTTTCCGGGATGTAGTCGGCAGCGGTGGCCATTTCCGGATAAATCAGAGCCATATACCGGTCGGAAGCCGGATTATGCAGGTTATTTTCGTATTTCTCTAAGTCCCGGCTGAGAGTGGTGACGAGAGGCTCGTTGACGTTTTTTCGACGCTTCTGCCGGGCAATCAGATTTGTCAGGTCGTGGCACAGGCCGCCCAGCCCTCTGGGGTGGAGCCCGGGCTGAGTTTCGCCTACGGGCAGGACGGTGACACATTCCGTGTTTTCGTTCCGCCGCTGGGTCTGGGGGTCAAAATAGCCCATGGTATCCAGCTCATCGCCGAAGAACTCCGCCCGGACGGGCTGGTCGTTTGCCGGGGAGAAGATGTCTAAGATTCCGCCCCGGAGGGCGAACTGTCCCGGCCCTTCCACCATGCCGCAGCGGCTGTAGCCCGCAGCCACCAGCCGGGCGGTCAAATCGTCCATGGAGTATTCCTTGCCAATCTCCAGCCGGAAGGAAGCTTCCTTCAGGATTGCCGGGGGCATGGTGCGAAGGCTCAGGGACTCCCAGCTCATAATCTGAACGGGGGTGCGCCCCTGACACAGATCATAGAGCTGACGAAGCCGCTTCTGCTCCCAGGAGCGGGACACCACGGCGGCGTCATACAGGGTCAGCTCCCGGCCGGGCAGAATCGGTACATCCGCTTCCAGAAAGCTCTTCAGCTCTTCCTGAAGCCGCCGGGCGGCAATGTCGTCCTGACACAGGAGCACCATAGGTCTGCCCAGCTCCCGACAGAGCCCGGCTAAGATATGGCTCCGGTTTATTTGGCCGATGCCGGTGATGGCAATGTTTTCTCCCTGCCGGAGGCTTTCCAGAGCCCCGGTGTATTCGGGCATTTTTTTCAGCAGGGAAAACAGCTGTTCGATCATTTCTTCACCTCATTTTTCGGAACGCGGCAACGCGGAAAGAGAAGTTTCTTCTCTTTCCGTGAGTTTGAAAAATACAAATTCCAGAGAATTACAAAGGCTGGAATCTATGAGATTTTTTACGATAAAAGTGTAGGGGCGGCCATTGGCCGCCCGAAAAGGAGCGGTTTTGCGCATAACAAATGCCAGAATTCGCGGGCGGCCAATGGCCGCCCCTACATTTCCTTTCGGGGAAATGAATTCATTTATGGGGTCAGGGATGGGAGCCGTTGAACCGGTTGGCCGCTTCCGGTACCCCCTTGTCGATGACGGCAAGTGCCGCCTGACCGGCGTTTTCCAGAGATACGGCCATAGCCTTTTCGTCGAGGGCAGAGAAGCTCCCCAGCACCCAATCCGCCAGATCGTAGTCCGGGTTGGGCTTGGCGCCAACGCCGATTTTCACCCGGGGGAAGTCCTGGCTGCCCAGCTCCTGGATGATGGATTTGATGCCGTTGTGGCCTCCGGCAGAGCCCTCTGCCCGAACCCGCAGCCGTCCGGGAGCCAGGGAGATATCGTCAAACAGGACGATGATCCGCTGAGGCGGAATTTTGAAGAAGGCGGACAGCTGCACCACGGACTTGCCGGACAGATTCATGTAGGTCTGGGGCTTGAGAAGGTACAGCTTGATGCCGTTGTAGGTTGTCTGGGTGTAAAGTCCCTGGAATTTCAGCTTATCCACCTTCACATTCAGGGCTTGCGCCAGACGATCCAGAGCCCGGAAGCCGCAGTTGTGCCGGGAACGTTCGTATTCCTTACCGGGATTGCCCAGACCCACAATGAGCCAGGCATCCTGGGGTGTGCTCTTGAACATATTCTATGCTCCTATAATCTTTATGATTTCCGGTTATTATACCACGGAAAACGGAAGAAAGGCAATATCTGTTTCAAACAAAAAAACTATGGGAATCCCATTCCTTTCTGTATGGTAAACGAAATTTTGTTTGAAAAACATCTTGAGACTTTTCGCTATCTGTGATATACTGAAAGGCACGAATCCTGACAAGAATAGGAGTAAGCTATGAACGACACGATCCGCATTCAGGGCGCTCGGGAGAACAACCTGAAAAACGTGAATTTGACCATTCCCAGAGACAAGCTGGTGGTGTTTACCGGCCTTTCCGGCTCCGGAAAATCCAGCCTTGCCTTTGATACCATCTATGCCGAAGGCCAGCGCCGGTACGTGGAGAGCCTGAGCTCCTACGCCCGGCAGTTCCTGGGTCAGATGGATAAGCCGGATGTGGATTCCATTGACGGCCTGTCCCCGGCCATTTCCATTGACCAGAAGACCACCTCCAAGAATCCCCGCTCCACCGTGGGCACGGTGACGGAAATCTACGACTATCTGCGCCTTCTGTGGGCTCGGGTTGGCGTGCCCCACTGCCCCAAGTGCGGCAAGGAAATCCGCCGCCAGACCATCGACCAGATCGTAGACCGGGTGGAGGCTCTGGGGGAGGGAACCCGTTTTCTGGTACTGTCTCCCATCATCCGGGGGAAAAAGGGCGAGCATAAGAAGGTGTTCGAGGATGCCAAGAAGTCCGGCTTCGCCCGGGTACGGGTGGACGGCATCCAGTACGACCTGACCGAGGAAATCCCCTGCGAGAAGAACAAGAAGCACACCATCGAGCTGGTGGTTGACCGGTTGGTGCTGAAAGAAGGCCTGCGCCGCCGGCTGACGGACTCCATTGAGACCGCCTGCAATCATTCCGGGGGCCTTGTCACCATCGAACTGCCCAAAACCGGGGAGGAGCTGAGCTTTTCTCAGAACTACGCCTGTGAGGACTGCGGCATCAGCCTGACGGAGCTGGAACCGAGGATGTTCTCCTTCAACAATCCCAGCGGCGCCTGCCCCAGCTGTATGGGTCTGGGCTTCCGGCTGGTGGCGGACGAGGATCTGGTGATTCCCGACCGGGACAAGTCCATTCTGGACGGAGCCATTCAGGCCTCCGGCTGGTCCAGTGCCCGGACGGATTCCGTGTTCCGGATGTATTTTGAGGCTCTGGCTCAGAAGTACCACTTTTCCCTGTCCGTTCCCGTGAAGGAGCTATCCGACGAGGCCATGCAGGTAATTCTCTACGGCACCGGCGGGGAAAAGCTCCGGATGACTTACAACCGGGGCAACGGCATGGGAGTGCTGGAGCAGCCCTTCGAGGGCATTCTGAACAACATCTCCCGGCGGTTCCGGGAGACCCAGTCCGATGCCGCCCGGAAGGAGCTGGAGGAGTGCATGTCCAGCGCCCCTTGCCCCCAGTGCGGCGGCAACCGGCTGTCGGATATTGCCCGTGCGGTGACGGTAGGGGGTCTCGGAATCATGGACTTCTGTGCCCTGAGCATCGAAAAAGAGCTGAAATTCATGAATGACCTCCGCTTGGAGGGAAATATGGCGGTGATCGCTCAGCAGATCGTGAAGGAAATCCGCTCCCGGCTGCAATTTCTGTCGGACGTAGGCCTGGGCTATCTGACCCTGGCCCGTTCCTCCGGTACCCTGTCCGGCGGCGAAAGCCAGCGGATCCGGCTGGCTACTCAGATCGGTTCCTCCCTCATGGGAGTGCTGTATATTCTGGACGAGCCCTCCATCGGTCTGCATCAGCGGGACAACGACAAGCTGCTGGAAACCCTGAAGCATCTGCGGGACATCGGCAACACCCTGATCGTGGTGGAGCACGATGAGGACACCATGCGTGCGGCGGACTTTATCGTGGACGTAGGCCCCGGAGCGGGAAGCCACGGCGGCGAGATCGTGGCCGCGGGTACGGTGGATGAGATCATCGCCTGCCCCCGCTCCATTACCGGCCAGTATTTGTCCGGGGTGAAGAAGATTCCCGTGCCCACCGCCCGACGGGTGGGAAACGGGCAACACCTGACCGTCCGGGGAGTCTCGGAGAACAACCTGAAGAACGTGGATGTGGAGATCCCCCTGGGTACCTTCACCTGCGTCACCGGTGTGTCCGGCTCCGGCAAGTCCAGCCTGGTCAACGAGGTGCTGAATAAGACCCTGCTTGCCAAGCTGAACCACGCCCGCACCCGTCCCGGTGCCTGCCGGTGCGTGGAGGGCATGGATCAGCTGGACAAGGTCATCGACATCGACCAAAGCCCCATCGGCAGAACCCCCCGTTCCAATCCGGCCACCTATACTGGCCTCTTCAACGATATCCGGGATCTGTTCGCCTCCACCAACGACGCGAAAATCCGGGGCTACGGCCCGGGGCGGTTCAGCTTCAACGTCAAGGGCGGCCGGTGCGAGGCCTGCTCCGGTGACGGCCTGGTGAAAATTGAGATGCACTTCCTGGCGGACGTGTACGTTCCCTGCGAGGTCTGCCACGGCGCCCGTTATAACCGGGAGACCCTGGAAGTCCAGTATAAGGGGAAAAATATCGCCCAAGTGCTGGATATGACCGCTGAGGAAGCGGTGGATTTCTTCGAGAATCTGCCGAAAATCCGCAGAAAGGCACAGACTTTGGTGGAGGTTGGTCTGGGCTATGTGAAGCTGGGTCAGTCCAGTACCACCCTGTCCGGCGGCGAGGCTCAGCGGGTGAAGCTGGCAACGGAGCTGGCACGGGTGTCCACAGGCCGAACCATCTATATTCTGGACGAGCCTACCACGGGTCTTCACGCGGCGGACGTGCACAAGCTCATCGAGGTTTTGCAGCGGCTTGTAGACGCGGGGAACACGGTGCTGGTCATCGAGCACAATCTGGACGTGATTAAAACCGCCGACCATATCATCGACCTGGGCCCGGAGGGGGGCGACGGTGGCGGATACATTGTCGCCACCGGAACCCCGGAGGAGGTCGCCCAGATTCCCGAGAGCTATACCGGCCAGTATTTGAAAAAGTATCTGTAATGTGGAAATCCCGCCCAGAAAGGGGCGGGAGAGTATGCGAAAAGGTTCCAATATTCCATGTCATTGCGAGCCAGTGCTCACACTGGCGTGGCCCCCTCCGGGGATTCCCTCCGGTCACAATCCGTTTCCCCTTGGCTCCCCCACTGGGGAGTTGTCACGAAGTGACTGAGAGGGCAAACGCATACCCTCTCCACCCCTTCGGGGCACCTCTCCCAGAGGGAGAGGCAAGACCCTCATCCGTCTCGCACTTGCGTGGGACGTGCGAGCCACCTCTACATTATGGAGCAATTGCCACCGGCAATTGTTGGATTTGAATTCGCTGCGCGGAGCACCACCCCAAGGGAAGGCACTAGATTTCCTTTTTATAAAGCGAAACCGGCAGGCAGTCTGAAAGCTCCGTCAGGGCGTGATCCCGCTCTCCGGCGTAGTCGATGCGCATGGTGGGGGAACGAAGCACCTCGGCTTTTTCCCGGCGCAGGGCAACGGTTATGGTCACCCGGGTGCCCCAGCCTTCCGGCTGGTCGATGAGCACCGCGCCGCCGTGAGCGGCCGCCGCCGAGCGCACCAGCACCATGCCCAGACCCAGACCGAACCGACTGTCCTCAATGCCCGGCTGGCGCAGATACCGGCTGAAAAGATTCCCCTGAATCTCCTGGGCAATGCCGGGGCCGCTGTCCCATACGCTCAGACGCAGAGACGTTCCTCCTGTGAAGAGCGTGACTCGGACGGTGCCGCCCTTGGGAGTGAACTTGAAAGCATTGGACAGCAGATTCAGCACTGCCCGCTCCAGAAGTTCCCGGTCGGCAAGACAAAGAAGGGGCTTGGACAGTCCCTGATATTCCAGGGAGATTCCGGCGCTCTGGGCAAAAACAGCGGTTTTCTCGAATAATTCATCAAAAAACGCGGTTAAATCCGCCGTTTCCATCCGGGCATTTCCTGGGCCGCGTCCCGCGTCGGACATATTTCCCACCAGACGAAGCAGCTGGTACAGCCCCCGATTCAGGGCGGCTGCCTGGGGATTGTCTTCCTCGCGCATTGCCTGAACCCCGTGCATGACCGCTGACAGGGGAGAGCGAAGCTCCCGGGCGGCAAGGGACAGCGCCTGCAAGGCGGTATCTCCGGCGTCCGCATCCAGGATGAACACGTCCGCATCGCCGTCCTTCGTCACGCAGCCGTGAAAGGCCATGCCGGATAGGGTCAGCTGCACATACAGACATCCGGTTTGAAAGTTCTGGTAGCTTTCCAGCCCGGAGGTGATGAGCGGCGCGATGTCCATGCCCGGCTCCAGCAGCAAACCCTGGGCAGCGGCATTGACCTGGGTAATCCGACCCTCTTCCACATAGAAGCCCGGGCGGATCAGCAGATTCAGCCAATCCCGCAGTTCTTTGTTCTTCTCCATAATGCCCTCCCAATCCACTTCCAGTTTGCGCAGTATTTCCGAAAACTTACCCGGCGCAATTCGACAGTATCCTTATCATAGCGGGAAATGACCAAAATAGCAAGGGGGATTTTTTATGGCAAATCCGTCAACCCATAAGGGTCACCGGGAACGACTGAAAAATCGGTTTCTCAGTACAGGTCTGGACAGCTTTACGGACGTGCAGGCCTTGGAACTGCTGCTGTTCTACGCCATCCCCATGAAGGACACCAATCCCATTGCCCACGCTCTTCTGAACCGGTTCGGCAGCCTTTCCCAGGTGCTGGACGCGCCGGTGGAGGAGCTGAAGAAGGTGCCGGGAATCAGCGACCACGCGGCGGTGCTTCTGCATTTGACCACGGAGCTGGCCAGGTTCTATCAGGTGGACAGCGCCCAGCGGGTGGAGGTGCTTACTTCATTAGATGCCTGCGGCGCTTATTTGGTGCCTCGGTTCTTCGGCCGGAAGGTGGAGACGGTGTTCCTCCTTTGCCTGGATGCCAAGTGCAAGGTGCTCTGCTGCCGCCAGATCGGGGAGGGGAGCGTGAACGCCGCCAGCATTTCCGTGCGCAAGGTGGTGGAAACGGCCCTGAATGCCAACGCCACCTCGGTGGTGCTGGCCCACAATCACCCCAGCGGTGTGGCTCTGCCCTCGGCGGACGATGTCCAGACCACTCAGCGGATTGCCCAGGCGCTTCACGCGGTGGACATTGTGCTCATTGACCACATTGTGGTTGCCGAGGGAGACTACATTTCCATGGTGCAGTCCGGCTATACCTTTGAGCCGGATCTGCTGCCCTGAGGAGGTACAATATGGATCATTTCAAACTGGTATCCGAATACAAGCCCTCCGGCGATCAGCCGGAGGCCATTGAAAAGCTGGTGAACGGCGTCAACTGGGGACTGCATGAGCAGACCCTGCTGGGTGTTACCGGCTCCGGCAAGACCTTCACCATGGCCTCCGTCATTGAGAAGGTGAACCGTCCCACTCTTGTGCTGGCTCACAACAAGACCCTTGCCGCCCAGCTTTGCAGCGAGTTCCGGGAGTTTTTCCCGGAAAACGCGGTGGAATATTTCATTTCCTATTACGATTACTATCAGCCGGAGGCCTATATCGCTCACACGGACACCTACATCGAGAAGGATTCCTCGGTGAATGAGGAGATCGACCGGCTGCGCCACAGCGCCACCTCCGCCCTCTTTGAGCGGCGGGACGTGATCGTGGTCAGCTCCGTCAGCTGCCTGTACGGTCTGGGAGACCCCATCGACTATAAAAGCATGGTGATTTCTCTCCGGGTAGGCCAGGAGTACCCCCTGGACGAGGTGCTTAAGAAGCTGACGGAAATCCGCTACGAGCGAAACGACCTGGATTTTTCCCGGAACAAGTTCCGTCTCCGGGGGGACACCCTGGAGATTTACCCGGCCTACTGGTCGGGACGGGCCATCCGGGTGGAGTTTTTTGGGGATGAAATCGACCGGATCAGCGAAATCAACGCGGTTTCCGGCATTGCCGAGCGGTTCGTGGAGCATGTGGCCATCTATCCCGCCAGCCACTATGTGGCCTCCAAGGAAAAGCTTCACCGGGCGATGCTGGAAATTCAGCGGGAGTGCGACGACCAGGTGGCCTTCTTCCGGGCCCATGACAAGCTGATTGAGGCCCAGCGAATTGCCCAGCGCACGGCCTACGATCTGGAAATGCTGACGGAAATCGGCTTTTGCAGCGGAATCGAGAACTATTCCCGGGTGATTCAGGGTCGGGCACCGGGTACGCCGCCTACCACGCTTTTGGATTATTTTCCCAAGGATTTCCTCATGTTCATCGATGAAAGCCATGTGACCCTGCCCCAGTGCCGGGCCATGTACGCCGGTGACCGGAGCCGAAAGGATGCCTTGGTGAACTACGGCTTCCGGCTGCCCTCGGCCTACGACAACCGGCCTCTGAACTTCCCGGAATTCGAGCAGAAGATCAACCAGGTGATTTATGTATCCGCGACCCCTGCCGACTATGAGCGCACCCGTTCCGGTCAGATCGTGGAGCAGGTGATTCGGCCTACCGGCCTTCTGGATCCACAGGTGGAGGTTCGTCCCATCGAGGGGCAGATCGATGATCTGATCGGGGAAATCAACGCCCGTTCCGCCCGGAACGAACGGGTGCTGGTGACCACCCTGACCAAGAAAATGGCGGAGGATTTGACGGTTTACCTGCAAAAGGCAGGAATCAAGGTGCGCTACATGCACTCGGACATCGGCGCCATGGAGCGCATGGAGATCATCCGGGATCTGCGGATGGCAAAATTCGATGTTCTCGTGGGCATTAACCTCCTGCGTGAGGGTCTGGACTTGCCAGAGGTGAGCCTGGTTGCCATCCTGGACGCGGATAAGGAGGGATTCCTGCGCAGTGAGACCAGTCTGATTCAGACCATCGGCCGGGCGGCTCGGAATGCCGAGGGCAAGGTCATTCTCTACGCCGACACGGTGACCCCCTCTATGCGGGTTGCCATGGACGAAACCGCCCGCCGCCGGGAGATTCAGGACGCCTACAACAAGGCTCACGGCATCGTGCCCAAGACCGTCATCAAGTCCGTCCGGGATCTGATCGAGATTTCCTCTCCCACCGCCGAGCGCAAGGGCAGAACCGGCGTGAAGATGACGAAGGTGGAAAAAGAAAAGGAAATCGCCCGCCTGGAGAAGCAGATGAAGGAAGCGGCCAAGATGATGGAATACGAGTACGCCGCCGTCTTACGGGATCAGATTATCGAACTCCGGGGAAACGGAATGTAATTTCCAAGCCTTCCCCTGGGAGGGTGGTGCTCCGCGCAGCGAATCAGAATCACTATGATTGCCGGTGGCAATCATACCATAATATACAGGTGGCTCGAAGAGCCGGATGAGGTCGCTTCTTAGGAATTCTCGGCCAGAGATTTTAGGGGACGATGCCCTCATCGTCCCGAAATGAAAACCTATGCGTATACTCTTACTCTCCATAAACGCTTCGGCGCTGGTTCCTCCGGAGGCAATGTTCTTGTCTCGGCAAGAACATTGAGAAGAAGCCGGCTTAGGGGGCGCTGCCGAAAAGCCGCCCCCCTAAGTACCCCCCGGCCGCTCCGCCGGAACTGCGTCAGAATGTTTCAGTCTGCTGTAGGTGGTTTTATACGGGTTTTCAGATACGCTCTAAGAAATAGTATTATCGGGAGTTCTGGAATAAAAATAGGGTTCATTGATACGCCGAAAAGCCCTTGCCGCGTTTTGCGGCGAGGGCTTTTGCTCATTTTCCGATATACTGAAATCTCGGCCCATGGTAGCCGTCCCGGTCAACGGTTTCCGTCCACATGACGGCAGGGCGTACCCACAATCCGTACTCCCCGTACAAGGCACGGTAGACCACCATTTCCTCCTGGGTCTCCGAATGCCGGGCCACCCCGATGACCTCATAGAGATTTCCCTTGAAATGCCGGTATTTTCCTGGTTTGATTTCCATAATTCCTCCTGAAAGAAAGCTCCGGAGAATTTTCTCCGGAGCTTTTGCTATGTTTTAGATCAGCCGGTAGGCACGCTGCCCCGAGTGGAAAGCTCCAGAACGGCGTTGGTATCGAACAGACCGGAGAACTGGCTGGACTTGTGCTGCATGTTCTCGCCGGTGACCATCAGCCGGTTCTGACGGACGTAGGTGTCGTTGATCTCCGTCAGGGGAGACTGGTCGTTGGAGATGAAGTACCGGAAGCCGCTGGTGTACATGGCTCGGAAGGCGGCATTGCCGTCGCCGTAATCCGTCAGACGGCTCTGCTTGGCGAAGACGAAGGTGTCCACCTGGCCGATGACATTCACCACCTGAGAGGCCCAGCTTTGCAGATCCGCCTGAATCTGGGCGGCACTGAGCTTGCCGTAGGCATCGTTCTTGTAGGTATAGCAGGCGATGGTGTAGCCCTTATCCCGCAGAGCGTTGGTGATGGTCTTGGCACCGGCAACCTGCTCATCGTAGTACTGCTGGCTGACGGAGCTGATATAAGCGGTGTTGCAGCGGTAGCCGAACACGCCCTCATGGCCGGTGACCGCCAGGATGGCACGGGCTCCCTGATAGCAGAAGTCCGGATGCTGGCTGATGAAATCCTCCAGAATGGGAACAAAGTCGTAGTTGCCTACAAGGGTCTGGCCTGCGGCGTCGATGTACTCGGCCTTGATATCGCCGTTGCTGTCTACCACCAGCTTGTTGGCAAAACCGTCGCCCTTGGCGTCCGCCTTGCCGTCGCCGTCGCCGTCCACCATGTAGGCGAAGTAGTTGACCATGGTCTCCGTCAGCATGACGGGCTTCTTGCCCTCAGGCAGCATGATGGATTTGACCATGAACTTTTCGTTGCCCTCCAGATCGGTCTGGGCGGAGACGAAGCTGTTGAAGTCAACCAGAACATAGCCGTTGTTGTACAGCTGGGTCAGAATCTTGGAGAATTCTCCGGTGGTGACGAAATTCTTGTTGTAGCTGCCGCCGAACTCGGTATCCGCCTTGGCTCGGGTCATGTCCTCAATGAGCACATGGAAGCTCAGGTTGGGGATCAGGGTGGGATCCTTGTATTCCACCAAGGCGCTCTTGGCGGTTTCGTATTCCGCGCGCTTGCTGGCAATCTCCGGATGCTGGGTCAGGTCGCCTACGGATTCCAGCTTTTCAATGGCCTTGTCGTAGTCATAGCCCGCGGCCAGACGTTCGGCCTCGGCCACGATTTCCTCGCTCTGGGCGGCCAGCTGCTCCGCCTGAGACAGGGAAGCATCCAGCTGGCTCTGCTGATTCTGCTTTTCAATCCGCCGACGGTCGATCACATTGGACAGCGATCCGATGACAAAGGTCAGAACCAGAATGAGGGACACGCAGACGAGAATGGGAGGCAGATAAACCTCCTTGAAAATCTGACCCTTGGTCTTTCTCCTGCGGCGCCGGGGATTGTCCGGCTCCATCGGCTCTTCCACCAGCTCCTTGTGAAGCACCGGCGCGAAGTACAGGTCATAGAATTTCCCGAAGAAATTGGGCATCTTCAGCTTGGGAAGCTTCAGCTGCTTTTTGGGCTTCTTGGGGGCATCCTCTTCCTCACCGTCCTCCGGGTACTCGCCCTGATCTTCCTCGTCGTAAACCGTATCCTCGGCTACACCCTCGTCATATTCGCCGGGGTCGCCGTAATCCACTTCCTCGGTCTGATCGTAGCTCCCGTCCTGGGCGGGCGCCTCGCTGAAATCTCCGTCCTGCGCCCATCCGTCCTCCTCCGGCTCGACAGGAGCCTGGGACTCCTGAGAAACCTGAGGGGCAGAGCCCATATTCAGAAAGTCATCCAGATCTCCGTCCGCGTCAAAGCTGCCGCCGGAATTGCGGCGGGAGAGAATTTCCGGATTGGTGTTATCGTCATAGGCGTCCTGCTTGCCGTCGGCGTCGTCGTCAAAGCCGTAAGCCTCGTCAAAGTCAAAATCAATATCGAAATCCTTGTTGGACATTGGTCATCCCTACCTTTGTGGTATAGTCATCGATATTGTACCATTGTCTATTGAAAAAAGCAAGAACAATTGGCGAGTTTGCAAAAATTTCACGTCCTTGCCGGGGGGAATCCACTGTGTCACACTTGCAAAGAAGGGGAGAATATGCTATGATTTCCGAAAAAGAAACGGCTTTGCCGGAAATGAGAGGAAATGCAAGTGGAAAAAATCGCAAGCTTCACCGTTGACCACATAAAGCTTCTGCCGGGACTGTATGTTTCCCGGAAGGACAAGGCCGGTGCCGAAACCGTCACCACCTTCGACCTGCGGCTGACCAAGCCCAACGAGGAGCCGGTGCTGAACACCGCCGAGGTGCACACCATCGAGCATCTGGGGGCGACCTATTTGAGAAACGAGCCGACCTGGAAGGATAAAGTCCTCTACTTTGGCCCCATGGGCTGCCGGACGGGGTTCTATCTGCTGCTGGCCGGGGACTACAGCTCCCGGGATGTGCTGCCTCTGGTGACGGAATGCTTCCGGTTCATCCGGGACTACCGGGACGCGGTGCCCGGTGCCAGCCCTAAGGACTGCGGCAATTACCTGGACATGAATCTGCCCATGGCAAATTACTGGGGCGCAAAGTATGTCGGTGTTCTGGAAAATGCCGACGAAACCCGGCTGAATTATCCGGAATAAGGAGAATTTTTATGAAAAAACTCGGAATTATTGGTGCCATGCAGGTGGAAGTGGAAATATTGCTCGGCGAAATGGAAAACCGGCAGGAGCGCATCATCGGGGGCAGCACCTTCCACGCGGGCAAGCTGGAAGGGCTGGACGTGGTGGTAGTCCAGTGCGGCGTGGGCAAGGTCAACGCGGCTCTGTGCGCCCAGATTCTGTGCGACTGCTTTGGCGTCACCCATCTGGTGAACACGGGAATCGCCGGCTCCCTGAACGCGGAACTGGATATCGGCGATCTGGTGGTGAGCACCGATGCCATGTACCATGACTTTGACTGCACCCACTTTGGCTATCCCTACGGCCGGGTGCCGGGCATGGATGTGACCGCCTTCCCGGCGGACAAGCTTCTTTCGGACTTGGCCTTCGCCGCGGCGGAGCAGGGGAATCCAGGCCATACCCGCCGGGGCAGGATTGCCAGCGGAGACCGGTTCGTTGCGGAAAAAAGCGTCAAAGAGGGGATTATTGCCGCCACCGGCGGCCTGTGCACGGAGATGGAGGGGGCGGCCATTGCCCAGACCGCCTATCGGAACGGAGTTCCCTTCGTAATCCTCCGGGCCATTTCCGACAAGGCCGATGACAGTGCCCAGATGGACTATCCCACCTTTGAGCGGCTGGCTGCCCATCGATGCGCCGAGGTCACCCGCAGATTGGCGGAAAAGCTGAAAGAGTAAGAATGTACGCCGGATTCGTTTTCCCAAAAGCCTTCCCCTCCGGGGAAGGTCAGACTGTCGAAAAACCATGTCATTGCGAGGCAGTGCGCACACTGCCGTGGCAATCCCCCTAATTTTCGAACATTTTAGATCATAAACCAATGGCTTTTACTTCTATCTGGGGGATTCCCACACCAGTCCGCTTAAGTGGTGTGGGAATCCCTCGATATTTCAGAACGCTATCGGAAACGCATGTCATTGCGAACCAGCGTCGCAACGCTGGTGTGGCCCTTTCCAAGGATTCCCTCCGGTCACAATCCGTAACCCCTGCCTTCCCTTTGGGTGGTGCTTCGCGCAGCGAATCAAAATCTAACAATTGCCAGTGGCAATTGCACAATAATGTATAGGTGGCACGGCGTAGCCGTGACGGATGAGGGAAACTTGCCTCTCCCTATGGGAGAGGTGCCCGATCAGGGCGGAGAGGGCGATTTGTACCCTCTCAGTCACTTCGTGACAGCTCCCCCAGAGTGGAAGCCAAGGGGGAACGAGGGGTACGGATTGCCACGGCAGTGTGCGCACTGCCTCGCAATGACATGGTTTTTTGACAGCCTTGCCTCTCCCTATGGGAGA